>JBJOGL010000001.1:0-208613 GCA_046048255.1 Actinomycetota bacterium
ACTACATCGCCATGCCTAAGTTCAATCTCTACCAATCTCTACACACGACCGTGATTGGCCCCAATGGCAAGGCAGTTGAAATTCAAATCAGAACGCATGAAATGCACCGTCGTGCTGAGTACGGTATTGCGGCTCATTGGAAATACAAGCAGGGAAATACACCGGGCGAGGATTCACCTGATGTTCTTTGGTTAAAGCAACTGCACGAATGGCAACAGGAAACTACCGATGTCTCCGAATTCCTAGATGCCCTTAGATTCGATCTTCGGACACCTGAAGTGTTTGTCTTCACACCAAAGGGAAGTGTTATTGCACTGCCTCAGGGATCGACGCCCGTCGACTTCGCGTTTGCAGTTCATACGGAAGTCGGTAACAAATGCGTGGGAGCGAAGATCAATGGGAAGCTTGTGTCATTGGAGGTGGCTCTCACAAACGGAGATGTAGTAGAAGTTGTCACTAATAAGGGAGAGAATGCAGCCCCAAGTCGAGATTGGTTAAATTTTGTAAAGTCCCATAGGGCGCGTTCGAAGATAAAGGCTTGGTTTACGAGAGAGCGAAGAGAAGAGGCGATTGATGCTGGCAAAGAGTCAATCGCAAGACAGATGCGCAAGGCCGGTCTCCCAATTCAAAAAATTCTTGCAGGCCAGACCCTTTTGCAAATATCCCACGATTTGAATTATGCAGATATTGAGAGCCTGTATGCCGCAGTGGGTGATGGTCACGTTTCATCTACGTCGGTGGTTGAGAAACTGGTTGCATCAATCGGTTCTGAAGAGACGCACGAAACTCCCATCACCGAGATTCTTGCATCCGGCACTCAATCTCGTATTGAAAGACGAAGCGCTTCCGGAGTCAACGTGGAAGGCATCGATGATGTCTTGATCAAGCTAGCGCGTTGTTGTACGCCAGTACCAGGTGATCCGATAGCTGGTTTTATAACTCGGGGAAGCGGTGTGAGCATCCACCGGAGCGATTGTGTGAATGTGGCAGATCTCAAATTTCATCAAGGCGATCGCATTGTAAAAGTCTCTTGGGATCCAGGAGCTAAGACTGTTTTCCTCGTAAACATTCAAATTGAAGCGCTGGATCGATCACGTCTCTTGTCGGATATCACACGAGCTTTGTCGGATCAGGAGGTCAATATCCTCCACGCTGCGGTCAACACGACTAAAGATCAAACTGCTATATCAAGATTTACTTTTGAGATGGCAGATGCATCACACCTTGACGTTGTGCTGGCATCAATTCGAAAAATCGATGGGGTTTATGATGTTTACCGAATTACGAATAGTTAAGCGCTGAATTCAGCTAAGCCGCGTTGCGCTTCGGCCAACCAGACTGCACGTGCAGAAGCCGCCTCCCTGAATTCTGCGGCCTTTCGAGTATCACCAGCGGCTTCAGCTTTGGCCGCTTTAGATTCATAATCGGTGACAGCAGCAATTAGCTGGTTAACGACTTCGAGAGCTCGAGCCTTTGCGCCAGGATCCGTACGGCGCCACTGTTCTTGTTCAGCCTCTTTAAGTGATAACTCAACGCTCTCAACTCTACGATCTAACTGAGTTCTCTTATTCCGTTCAATCATTCCACTCTTCGTGTACTTCGCCTTCAAATCACGGAACTTGCGTTTTGCATCATCAAGGTTGGAAATAGGCATGAGCGCTTCAATCTCAAGTACGAGCGCCTCCTTCTTGATCAGGTTTTCTGCCATGGATTCCGAGCGCTTTTCTAAATCAGAGTTCTTTGCGGCAAAGAAGGTGTCTTGAGCAGACTTGAAACGTTCCCATAACTTTGCATCTTCATTCTTCTTGCCTCGACCTGATGCCTTCCACTCATCCATGAGTGCCTTGTAGCGACGAGCAGTTGCCACCCAGTCCGTTGAGGTGGCTAGAGATTCAGCCTCAAGGACAATCTTCTCTTTAGCGCTCTTTACCTCATTTTGCTTCTTTGAAAGCGAAGCGAAGTGGGTTCGACGCTTCTTATCAAAATGATTTCGAGCCGCTGAGAATCGCTTCCATAATTCTGTATCGGTCTTCTTGTCGAGGCGGGGCGCTTTCTTCCAGTCCTCTAGTAAATCCTTTAATCGATCCCCAGTAACTTTCCATTGTTCGGACTCTTTGAGTGATTCTGCCTCCGCAACAATTTTTTCTTTACCTTCAAGAGCAGCTGCCTTTTTTGCAGCTTTCGCCTCAACTTCGGCTTGGCGTTTCGCCTCATATGCAGATCGATGTTCTTCAATTAAAGAAGGAATCTGCTCAAGAGATGACTTGAGAGCCGCAATATTTCCGACCCCATTTAAGTGTTCAATCTGATTGCGCAATCTATTAACTGCTTGCAAGGCAGCATCGGGAACCATTGCACCGCTAACAATGCGGGCGGCAAGCAGCGCAACTTCCGCAGCTACAACTTCAAATTTGCGGACAAAATATGCAAGCGCCTCTTCCGGAGTTTTCCCAGGATATGAGCCAACTACGCGTTCGCCCTCAGGCGTCTGAACGTAAACCATTCCCGATTCATCTACACGGCCATACTTTGCAGGATCTCCGATCAGGGCGGCGGCTGCAGAATTGGTTGGTAACTCATGTGCATTCATCGGTCTACTTCCTAACTACTCGTTGCGCGGCGTGAGGCCGTTGCGGGTTCAGCGGTTTAGAGGGCTCCACGGTACCCCTGGCAAGAGAATCTGTAAAAGACAGGCGCGTTTTTAAGAGAGATTCCCTTACTCGGGGGAGAATTCCAACCTGGCACCGGGCCGTTCTCGTAGTGAGCGAATAAAGGTAAGGAGCGTTTGTGGGCCTCTTGGTAGAGCAGGTCATCGCGGATTTCTTTGCCACTAACTGTTGGATTCTTGCTCCGGGACGGAACTCTGAATGTGTGGTTGTTGATCCTGGAATCGCAGTCCCGAGTTTGGTGTCAAAAATAAATGCGAAACTAGAGGAATCAAATCTAAAACCTGCTGCGATACTTATAACTCACGGGCATCTCGATCATCACTTTTCACTGATTCCGCTCCAGCAAGATTGCGGAGCTGGAGTTTTGGTCCACAGACTAGATCGAGATTTGCTAGCAAAACCGGAACGAGCGCTGGGTCCTCAAGGTCTAGCTCTGATGAGTGAACTGAGTGATAAATATGGTGGCCACACATTTGAAGAACCAGAATTAGTGACTGAGCTATCAGATGAGGAGGAGCTTGTAATTTGCGGGATGAAGGTTGCAATAAATAGAACCCCTGGCCACACGCCTGGATCGATTATCGCCCAGTTTGAAGATGAATATTTGATCACCGGAGATACGCTCTTTAAAGGCTCAATCGGACGAACGGATCTACCGCGGGGCTCGATTTCCGAGATGGAGGCGACTCTTCGTGAGAAAATTGCCGTGCAACCTAGATATTTGAAAGTGCTCCCAGGGCACGGCGAAAGGACCTCGATGGAATTCGAACTTACAACGAATCCATACATCAAGGCTGCTCTAGAGGGACGGCTAAGTTGAGTTCTAAATTCCAAGCTCCAAAAGGCGTCTCGGAGTATTTCCCTCCCAAGTCCCACCTTTATGAATTGGTCCTTCGAAAGTTTGAGGAGATTTCCCTTGCGGCTAATTACCATCTAATCGAACTACCAGTCTTCGAAGATACGGAGCTCTTTACTCGAGGTGTTGGCGAAAGTACCGATGTCGTTACCAAAGAGATGTACACCTTCGAGGATAGAGGTGGTAGGTCCCTTACTCTCCGACCAGAAGGTACAGCTGGTGTCATGAGATCGATCATCGAGAATAATCTCGATAGAGGACAACTACCTGTAAAGCTTTTCTATCGGGGTCCATTTTTCCGCGCTGAAAGACCACAAGCTGGCCGATATCGTCAGTTTTATCAGTTTGGCATTGAGGCAGTGGGCGTTGATGATCCCTTCTTGGATGCTGAAGTTATCTCAATCGCGTATAAGGGCTTCAAAAAGCTCGGCTTGAAGAATTTTGAATTGCAGATTACTTCTCTTGGAGATGAAGAGAGTCGGGCCAAGCACCGAGTTGATTTCATCAAGTTTCTTTCTCAAATTGAGTTGGACGATGAGACGAGAGCTAGGGTCAACAAAAATCCTCTGCGAATTTTTGACGATAAGCGGACTGAAGTTCAACAGAAAATCGCTGACGCCCCACTATTGCTTGACTATTTAAGTGATACAAGTGCCAAAAAGTTTATGGATTTGAAGTCTGCGCTTACCGAGTTGGAAGTTCCGTTCGTAGTAAATCCACGGATGGTTAGAGGACTCGATTACTACACCGGTACGGCTTTCGAATTCGTTCATGGAGGTTTAGGCGCCCAAGCAGGAATTGGTGGCGGTGGTAGGTATGACGGGCTCATGAAAACATTGGGCGGACAAGATCTATCGGGAATCGGTTTTGGACTGGGAATTGACCGAATTATCCTGGCTCTTGAATCTGAAGGGCTGCCCGCCAGCAATGCAGTAGCCAGCGAATACTTAGATCTCTTTATAATCCCAATTGATTCAGCTTCAAAGTCACTCGGGTTAGCCCTCATTGAAAAGGTGAGAAATTCTGGTTTCGTTGCTGATATGGGATTTGGAGATCGATCCTTAAAAGGCGCCATGAAGGCAGCCGACAAATTAGCAGCCCGCTATGTATTGGTGCTCGGTGAATCAGAACTCAATTCAGGTACAGGAAAATTGAAGCGGATGAGCGATGGTAATGAAGAATCCATTACGCTTACCTCCCTAGTTGACGCACTTAAAAGCGCTCTCTAAATTCGATGGCGCTCCTGCGCCCTTGCTGAAAGGTTCTTCATGCTCCGTTCTCATCTCGCGGGCGAACTTCGCGCTAGCCAAATCGGCGAAAAGGTTCAATTAGCGGGGTGGGTTGCTAGGAGACGTGACCATGGGGGCGTCGCATTTATTGATCTTCGAGATTCATCAGGAACGGTACAGGTAGTCATATCCGATGAAAAAGTTGCCGGTTCACTTCGCGCCGAGTGGTGCGTTCTCGCCATCGGGAAGATCGCGAGAAGACCAGCAGGCAATGAGAATCCAAGTATTCCAACTGGAGAGATTGAAATTGTCTGTGACGAACTTGAAGTCCTTAGTGAATCAGCCCCATTGCCATTTCCAGTTGACTCTGGTGAAAAGGTAAATGTCGGTGAAGAAATCCGCCTTAAGTATCGTTATCTAGATTTGCGTCGCGAAGAACAATCCAAAGCTCTGCGCCTTCGCTCTAAAGTTACTAGCGAGATTCGAAGCGCGATGGATGACTTAGATTTTCTTGAAATTGAAACCCCCTATTTGACCCGGTCAACGCCTGAGGGAGCGCGTGATTTCTTAGTCCCGGTAAGACTTCAACCTGGCTCTTGGTACGCCCTGCCACAATCACCGCAGCTCTTTAAACAACTTTTGATGGTTGCCGGAATGGAGCGTTACTATCAAATTGCTCGCTGCTTTAGAGATGAAGATTTCCGCGCTGACCGCCAACCCGAATTCACCCAGCTTGATATTGAGATGTCCTTTGTTGATCAGGAAGACGTAATAAATGTTGCCGAGAGCATTCTCAAAAGAGTATTTAAAGCCACCATCAACTATGAGATAAAGACTGCCATTGCGCGGATGACTTATCACGAGGCGCTGCGTCGTTATGGGTCCGATAAGCCTGACTTGAGATTTGGGCAAGAGCTCGTCGATGTGACGGATTTCTTCAAGAATACAACTTTCCGCGTCTTTCAAGCTCCTTACGTCGGCGCCGTTGTAATGCCAGGCGGTGCAAGTTCACCACGTCGAGAATTGGATGCTTGGCAGGATTGGGCAAAGGCGCGAGGTGCCAAAGGACTGGCTTATATCTTGGTTGGGGAAGATGGCTCGCTCTCTGGACCTGTTGCAAAGAATCTCTCAGCCGAAGAAAGTTCCGGAATAGCCTCTTTTGTTGGCGCGAAGAACGGTGACGCAATCTTTTTTGCAGCAGGCGATCGCAATTCATCTCTGGCCCTTCTTGGGGCAGTTCGACTCGAGATTGGCGAGCGGTGCGGACTAATCGATAGAAATCGTTGGGAATTCCTCTGGGTAGTTGATGCTCCAATGTTCGAACAGACAGATGACGGTGGTTGGACTGCCGTGCATCATCCATTTACTGGTCCGAAACCTGAATTCGAAAAGAGCTTCTCAACCGATCCAGCAAACGCGCTCGCGTATGCGTATGACATTGTTCTCAATGGAAACGAAATTGGTGGTGGTTCCATCCGTATTCATAAACGCGAGATCCAGCGCCAAGTATTTAGCGTGATTGGTTTAAGCGATGAAGAAGCGCAGAGTAAGTTCGGGTTTCTTCTTGAGGCCTTCAACTATGGACCGCCTCCGCATGGAGGAATTGCCTTTGGACTTGACAGACTTTGCGCTCTCCTTGCCGGAGCAGAGTCGATTCGTGAGGTTATTGCATTCCCCAAGACTGCAAGCGGCGGGGATCCTTTGACCGGGGCTCCAACTCCAATTACCCCGGCACAGCGTCGAGAGAGCGGAGTCGATGCACCTCTTGAAAGTAAATCTCAGGAGTCCTAGATCTTAGTAAGGGTCTCACGCCAGATTCACGGCTGCCGGTATCGCATTGGGTTCTTGGATAGGCTGACCCAATGAGCGCCGGTGGTATCGCTGCGATAATTGCGGCATCTGCATTGATGATTATCTCTATCTCCATTGCATACGCAGTATTCCGTTTGGGGCGCGCTATTGATGAGGTGGGAGTAGCCGTAAAGAACATATCCAATGAGACCACGCCATTGTTAAATGAAGTCACAACTACGGTCGAGTTGGTTAATGGACCTCTCGAGAGCATCAATAAAGTGACTCGAACCATCGACGAAATGAGCACCAAAATTGCTGAATCCACATCTTCTTTTCTCGACAAGAATCAGGTTGCAATGAAGGCAGCCGGCGCGGTTTTAACAGCGGCTCAGATGCGCAAGAAAGGCAAGAAGAAATCATCCAAAAAGAGAGCGGAGCGTTCTCGGTACGTAGATGATGAGGAGTTCTAGGAGAGCGTGAACTCTGCTGAGATTAGAAAGCGTTGGCTGAAATTTTTTGAGAATGGTAATTCTTTAGGCCTTACACACACTGTTGTTCCATCTGCATCACTAGTTTTGAACGATCCAAACCTTCTCTTGGTTAATGCGGGCATGGTGCCATTTAAACCATATTTTCTCGGTGAAATGAGCGCACCTTACAAGCGCGCAACTTCGGTACAGAAATGTGTTCGTACCCTTGATATTGATGAAGTCGGAAAGACTACTCGCCATGCATCCTTTTTCCAGATGTGTGGCAATTTCTCCTTTGGTGATTATTTTAAAGAAGGCGCAATTGAACTTTCATGGGAATTGTTGACTAAGTCCCAGTCCGAAGGCGGATATGGATTCGACGAATCCAAGCTCTGGGTCACTGTCTACCTAGATGATGATGAAGCGGCAGACATCTGGCATAAGCGAATTGGAATTCCTAAGGAGAAGATTCAGCGCCGGGGTATGGCAGATAACTTCTGGTCAATGGGGGTTCCTGGCCCCTGTGGACCATGTTCAGAGATTTATTTCGATCGCGGTCCAGAATACGGAAAAGAAGGTGGCCCGATAGCTGACGAGGATCGCTACCTAGAGATCTGGAACTTGGTATTTATGCAGAACATTAGAGGAGAAGGACCCGGGAAAGAGGGCTATCCGATCTTGGGTGAATTACCCGCCAAGAACATTGATACTGGGCTCGGTTTAGAACGTACCGCGGCGCTTCTTCAGGGTGTGGAAAATATCTATGAAATAGATACAACATCCATGATTCTTAATCGTGCAAGTGAGTTGTCCGGGGCGCGATACGGCGCTAATGAGAAAAATGACGTTTCGTTACGTGTAATAGCTGATCATGCTCGGACAGCGACGATGCTGATTGGAGATGGGGTGATCCCTGGAAATGAGGGAAGGGGATATGTCCTCCGTCGAATGATGCGTAGAACTATCCGCAATATGCGTTTGCTTGGTGCAGAAGATAGAAATATTTCTGAGCTTATAGCGTCATCAATTAATGCTATGGGTCCCCAGTACCCGGAATTAATTGAAGATATGGACAGAATTCGCAAGGTCGCAGAATCGGAAGAAGATACTTTCTTAGCAACGCTAAAGAGCGGAACGCTAATTTTTGATCAGGCCACAGCAAACGTGCGAGCAAGTGGCGGTTCAGTCATATCAGGGGATGATGTCTTCAAACTTCATGACACATATGGATTTCCGTTTGATCTCACCCTGGAGATGGCGCAAGAGAATGGGCTAGCAATAGACGGAGATGGTTTTAAACGATTGATGAAGGAACAAAAAGAGCGCGCTAAAGCAGATGCAAAAGCAAAGAAAACTGGTCATACAGATTTAAGTGAGTACCGGAAAATTGCAGAGAGCGCTAAAACTCTATCTTTCGTCGGCTATGAGAGTTTATCTGCCGAATCTTCCATCGTTGGGGTCCTAGTGGACGGTAAAGCAGAAAAATCCGTTACAGCAGGAAATGAGTTAGAAGTTGTTCTGGATCGAACACCCTTTTATGCCGAGGGAGGCGGACAGCTGGCTGATGGTGGAATAATTCGCACCTCAGACGGATCCGTAATTGAAGTAGATGATGTGCAGGCTCCACTGCCTGGTTTATTTGTGCATCGTGGTCGAGTACTCGATGGCGAGATTAGAATTGGCGCGCAAGTTTTCGCCGAGATTGATAAAGAGCGGAGAGCTGGAATTTCCCGAGCTCATACAGCTACTCATATGGTTCATAAAGCTTTTCGTGAAATTTTAGGAGAGACAGCAACGCAGGCTGGTTCCGAAAATGCTCCAGGTCGCTTTCGTTTTGATTTCCCGGCTACGGGCGCTGTTCCAAGATCAGCGCTAGAAGAAGTTGAATACCGGGTCAACACGTTATTGGCCGAGGATCTTGAAGTTACCGCCCAAGAGATGTCGATTGCGGAGGCTAAAGAAATTGGCGCAATGGCACTTTTCGGCGAGAAGTATGGCGATCGAGTGAGAGTAGTTAGCGTTGGAGATTGGGCTAAAGAACTTTGTGGCGGGACACATGTAAATCGCTCCGGTCAACTCGGGCTAGTAAAGCTATTGTCGGAGTCATCTATTGGATCCGGTGTTAGACGAGTAGAAGCCCTCGTAGGCGTTGATGCTTTCTCGTTCCTTGCTCGTGAACATCTTATTTTGAATTCAATAACTGAATTAATAAAGGGATCACGAGTTGAAGAGTTGCCTGAGCGAATCTCTCATCTTATTCAACGGATTAAAGATATGGAGAAAGAATTCAAGACGGTCAAGTTGGCACAAGCGAAGGCAAGGATTTCTGAGCTAGTTACGAACGCGGAAAGTTTCGGAGGCATCAACTTTATCGCTCAACATTTCGAGGGCGAATTAGCCGTCGATGAATTAAGGGTATTAGCTCTGGATATTCGCGAACGAGTGAAGACTTCTATTGTTGTTCTTTCATCAATCGTTGATGGTCGAGTAGTTCTCGTTTGTGCAACAGATGAACTGGCAAGAAAGAACGGTCACAAAGCGGGAGAACTAGCAAAGCGCGCTTCATCGCTACTTGGTGGGGGAGGCGGAGGAAAAGATGACTTTGCTCAAGGTGGCGGTGTCGATGCTTCGAAATTGGATGCTGCAATTTCTTCCATCAAGGCCGAACTTCAGAATAGTTAAATTAGATAATGATTGGTCGTCGAATCGCTATTGACTTCGGCGATAAGTGGGCCGGGATAGCTATATCAGATGACTCAGGACTGCTTGCTTCTCCTTATAAGAGCGTCCGAGCCGAAGAGGTGCTCAACGAAATCAATCAAATTGCGCAAGATGGCGAAGTTGCAGTTATCTATATCGGTTTACCACTGCATCTTTCTGGCCAAGAAGGTGCCTCAGTGAAAAAGGTAAGAAATTTTGCCGTTCAAGTTGCCAGTTTGAAGATTGCACCAATCCGCCTCGTTGATGAGAGATTATCAACCAAGAGCGCTTCATCCGATAAAGGGTTAATTTCGAAGTTTGGAATCGACGCGCTGGCCGCAGCAGAGATTTTGAAGTTTGCGTTAGAAGGCGAGAGGCTGCAAGGAACCCTCTTCGGAAGGTCTCTGGATGATTAACACCTTAAATTTACGAATTCTGGCGCTGGCAGGCACACTTATTCTGCTTTTTACTCTCGGGCTTCGCGAGATAGCGCCCGGGCCAAGAACTGCTCCTGATTACGATGGCAAGAGCCGTGGACCCGAAGTCGTAGTTCACATTGAAGCAGGGATGAGCGGATCAAACGTCGGAGAAATTCTGGAAGAGAACGGGGTAGTTAAATCAGCTTTGGCTTACTTCAGAGCCGCTGTTGCTAATCCAGAGAGCGAGAGAATTGCTCCAGGAGAGCATCGAATAGAACAGAGAATTCCAGCTCGTGAAGCGATTAGGCAATTGCTGGATGCAGACCGGATTGTCAATCTTGTCAAAATCCGCGATGGTGCGCGTGTAACAGAAGTCGTAGAGGAACTCGTAGAAGCCGGATTTAAGCGGAGCGAAATCACAAGCGCGTTGTCCGAGCTAACTCCTCCTGCAGGTTTCAAACTTAATGGGCTAGAGGGGTTCCTTTACCCAGCTTTTTATTCTTTCCCAAGGAAGTCAGAGGCGAAAGAGGCAATTAGCGCCATGATTGCCCGCTTCCAAGAAAGCACTTCTGACTTTCTGTGGAAATATGAGGAATTCGGGCCGGATGAGTTGTTAATTATTGGATCCTTAATCGAACTCGAGGGCACTCCAGATGTTTTTAGTAAAGTAGCCAGGGTCATTTACAACCGTCTTTCTAGAGGGATGAAACTCCAGTTTGATTCGACAATTCATTACATAAAGAATGAGCGTGGAAACATCGCTCTCTCATTTGCAGAAACCAAGATTGATAGTAAGTACAACACTTACCTGTATCAAGGTCTACCGCCCGGACCTATCGGCAGCCCTTCTAGGGCGGCCATTCAGGCGGCCCTCACGCCCGCGAATGGTGACTGGTTATATTTCGTAACAGTTTTGCCGGGCGAGACGCGCTTTACTTCGTCTTATGATGAATTCTTAAAGTTTAAGGCTGAGTACAAGCGGAATTATCGAAATGGAGCTTTCGAGTGAATAAATATGCGGTTTTAGGCTCCCCAATTCATCATAGTCTGTCGCCGGACTTACATAATTTCGTATACGAAAAGCTTGGTATTGCCGCGGTTTATGATCGTTTTCAAGTTGAGCGCAATGACCTTGCAGAGTTTCTACGCCTTCACAACGATCCAGATTGGCATGGGTTTTCTTTAACGATGCCGTTGAAAGAGGAGGCTTTACCTCTTTGTGGCTCGATAGATAACGAGGCTCAAATTGCAGGGGCTGTGAACACGATAGTAAGGGAATCGTCAGGCTGGAAGGGCTATAACACAGACATAATCGGTTTTAGGTTTCTGCTAAATCGATTCGCGAACGGGAACAGAGCCCAATTGGATTCAGAAAAGGTATCAATTCTGGGTGCCGGTGGTACCGCGAGGTCAGCTTTAGTTGCTCTCCGAGATATGAATTATGAAGTAGAAGTATTTCGGCGAAGTGCATTCCGGGACCAAGGACTCTTCCAATCGAATTCAAAAGTAAGAGTGAGAGATTGGGATGAAATCGGTGATTCGTTCTCTGCAGCAATCCTCATCAACTGTGCCCCGATTGAGGCTTTCAACTCTCAGATGCCGCTACCTGAGTTCAACACCTTCCTTATTGATGCTCTCTACAACCCCTGGCCAACGCCTCTAATGGCGAAGAATCAAGGGTCTAACTTCAGTGGGAAGGACCTACTTGTGGCACAGGCGATACCGCAGATTGAACTCTTCTTAAAGATTGAACTGGATTACGAAGAGGAATTTGAGGAACTTCGCTCGATAATCTGATTATCCACATTTTCGCAAGACAAGTCTTTAGTTCGCCAAACGCTATTAGCGTTTGAAAGTGGTTATCTATTATGGAATTTTTGCCTTACTAGCCCTCTGCGATTTGCGCTTTCACTTAATACCAAAGGGTCTCAATTTTCTCTGCCTTGGAGTTCTGCTTCTCACTGCTCCAAAAGATCTTCTTGGCTTATTGATTTTAAACTCCCTTGTCACCTACCTGATCTATTGCGGGATATTTCGATTAAGTCGTGGAAAAATGGGATATGGCGATGTTCGGCTGGCTCCGTTGCCCGCTACATATGACGAGAACCACCCCCTTCCGATTCATCTTCTGGCATGGACGCTTGCTGGCGTAGCGACACTTTTCAGGCGAGATTTGAGTTCAGAGCTTCCCCTCGCGCCCTTCCTTCTTGTAGCCACTTTTATCTTCAACGAGTTATGACGTTTAACTGAGATAATGAGACATGCGTTGGTTAACTGCTGGAGAATCTCATGGACCAAGCCTGATGGGCATAATCGAGGGAATGCCCGCCCATATTGAAATCAATTCCGATTACATAATGAAAGATCTAGCTAGAAGGCGTCTAGGTTTCGGCCGTGGTGCGCGACAAAAGTTTGAGGCGGACAAGTTACGGATTGTTGGCGGAGTACGCCAAGGAAGGACTCAAGGGGGACCAATTGCTCTGGAGATTGCAAACTCTGAATGGCCGAAGTGGGAGAAAGTCATGTCGGCAGATCCGATACCCGAGTCAGAGCTCGAAGATCTCGCCAGAAATGCACCGTTAACTCGTCCGCGACCGGGGCATGCAGATTTGGTCGGAATGCAGAAATATGATTTTGATGATGCAAGACCAATTTTGGAACGCGCATCAGCTCGCGAAACCGCCACAAGAGTCGCGTTGGGAGCCGTTGCTCGTGCATTTCTCCAGCAGGTAGCTGGAATTGAAGTTTTGAGCCATGTTGTGCGAATTGGATCGGTTGCCGCGCCCGAAGTAACTGAATTGCCGGACTTTCATGACCGAGATGTAATTGATGAAGACCCGGTACGTTGCTTCGATAAGTCTTTGAGCAAGAGTATGGTTGAGGAGATTGAAGCGGCCCATAAAGCTGGGGACACATTAGGCGGTGTCGTCGAAGTAATTGCTTACAATCTAATGCCCGGACTTGGCTCACATGTTCATTGGGATAGAAGACTTGATGCTCGTTTAGCGGGCGCTTTGATGGGTATTCAAGCGATTAAGGGAGTCGAAGTTGGTGATGGGTTTTCTACTGCTGCGCGACGAGGCTCTCTCGCACATGATGAAATTGAACGTAATGAAAAAGGAGAGATTAAGCGACGAACCCATCGTTCCGGTGGGACTGAAGGCGGTATGAGTACTGGTGAACTACTTCGGGTGCGAGCCGCCATGAAACCAATTTCAACGGTTCCCAAGGCGCTAGACACCATCGATATGGCAACGGGAGAAGTAGCGAAGGCAATCAACCAGAGGTCAGATGTTTGCGCTGTTCCTGCAGCCGGAGTGATTGCTGAAGCAATGGTCCTGCTTGTCTTAGCAGAAGCGGTACTCGAGAAATTCGGGGGCGATAGCGTCCAAGAAACAAGGCGAAATATTGAAAGCTATCTCGCCCATCTTCCGAAATTCCAATGAAGCAGCGAATAATACTTATCGGACCACCAGGTGCAGGCAAGACGACCATTGGAAAAATGCTAGCGAAAGACCTGGAGCTTGATTCTATTGACACCGATTCAGAAATCGAACGGCAAACTGGTAAGAAGATTAGCGATATCTTTCTCGAAGAGGGTGAAAGTGGATTTCGGAAAATCGAGAGAGAGATTGTGATTAAGTCCTTGAAGGAAGAAAATGTCGTAATCTCGCTCGGCGGTGGATCAATATTAGATTCTGAAGTTGCAGGTTTGCTTAGAAGCGAGCCACAAGTCGTTTATCTGGAGGTGTCAATCTCGAATGCTGCCCCTCGAGTAGGTTTTAATGCCGAACGACCCCTCTTGCTTGCAAATCCAAGGCAACAGTGGCTGAAGCTCTTTGAAGGTCGCAAAGAGCTATATGAAACGTTGGGACGTTATCGCATTAATACCGATAATAGGAAGCCAAAAGAGACGGTTGCTGAAATTCGGGGGAAATTGATTTGAATCCAATACATATAAAGGCTGAACGCACTTACAGGGTGACGTTTACCGAAGATTGGCATGAACGATTAACTCAAGTTTTGTCCGATCGTAGGTTCATTGTCATAACACAGCAATCACTTCTCAACCGAATTTCCAAGTACTTCAATACTGATTCAGTAATCGTGACTCCAGATGGTGAGTCACAGAAAAATCTCCAAACTTTCTCTAAAGTAATCAACGAATTAGCCGAGCACAATTTGGATCGAAATTCGGTAATAGTGGGAATCGGGGGAGGAGCCACTACGGATTTTGCCGGGTTTCTAGCAGCAACGTACTTACGAGGTATTGAATGGATCGGCGTCCCAACCTCAGTTGCTGGAATGGTAGATGCTTCTATAGGTGGCAAAACCGGATTAAATCTCGATGCCGGAAAGAACTTGGTCGGTTCATTTCACTCACCGAGTGAGGTCATTATTGATTTGAGTTGGCTCGCTACTTTGTCACCGCGTGATGTAGCGGCTGGCCTAGCCGAAAGTCTTAAATGTGGTTTTATTCAGGATTTAAAGTTACTGGAGCTTTTCCAAGACGGCTCCGAAAAGAATCTCAAGGAGATTATTCATAGATCTATCCAAGTCAAAGCTGAGGTTGTCTCAAGTGATTTTCGTGAATCATATGGACGCGAAGTTCTTAATTATGGACATACTTTGGGCCACGCTATCGAAAAACATTCCGATTTCAATTTAAGACATGGCGAATCAATTGCGATTGGCATGATCTTTGCTGCAGAAATTGCGCAATTTTTGGGAACACTCTCAGATGATGAAGTTCGCCTTCACTATCGTTTAGTCGGCGATTTAGGGCTTCCGGTCACCTATTCAAAAGAAGCTTGGGCTCCGTTACTGCTTCACATGGCAAATGACAAGAAGCGGAAATCCAGCTCCATAAGATTTGTAACATTAGATGGACTGGGCAAAACAACGCGCGCAGAAGTTCCAGATGAAGTACTTGAAAACATCTTCCTTGAGAAAATAGGACGGTAGAATCAGGCCGTGAAAGTACTCGTGATTAATGGACCAAACCTCAAACGGTTGGATCTGCGTGAGAAGAGTGTCTATGGAGACTTTGACTATCCCACTCTCGAGCGCTTCATTCTTGATAGTGCTAACTCCGAAAATATTGAAGTAGAAGTTCGACAAAGCGACGATGAAGCAACAATCGTTTCATGGTTGCATCAAGCGGCCGATGGAGCCCAACCGGTCATAATCAATCCCGCGGCATTTACACACTACTCATACTCAATCCGAGACGCAGTCGCAATGCTCAAGGGGCCAATAATTGAAGTACACCTTTCAAATCCAATGTCACGCGAAGAGTTCCGCCATACCTCTGTGGTTTCCGGCGTTGTAAACGGAACGATTGCCGGCTTTGGTAAGAACTCTTATCGTTTGGCTCTCATTGCAATTAAAGAACTGATTGCTGATTTAACGAAATAGGGGTACTGCAGGTACGCTCCGGCGCATGGCAACCACAAATGATCTAAAAAATGGCATGACCCTGGACATAGAAGGTCAGCTATGGAATGTAGTTGAGTTTCAGCATGTAAAGCCTGGAAAGGGACCGGCTTTCGTTAGAACTAAGTTGAAGAACGTGCTCTCAGGAAAAGTAGTGGAGAAGACTTTTAATGCTGGAGTTAAGGTCGAGGTTGCAATTCTAGAAAAACGAGAGATGCAGTTCCTCTACAAAGATAATGCTGGCTATGTGTTTATGGATTCAACAACATATGATCAGGTCACCATTCCAGAGGAAACAGTCTCTGATTCTTCAAATTATCTCTTAGAAAATATGGAGGTAATTGTTGCGATCCACGAAGGCAATCCGCTTTACATTGAATTACCGCCGTCAGTTTCGTTGAAGGTCACTTACACTGAACCTGGTTTACAAGGCGATAGATCGTCTGCAGGTTCAAAACCTGCGACCGTTGAAACTGGTATCACTGTTCAAGTTCCACTTTTCATCAAGCAGGATGAAATGATCCTGATAGATACCAGGTCGGGCGATTACCTAGGTCGAGCCAATTAAGTGAGCGCTCGCTCAAAGGCTAGAAAAGCAGCACTGGACCTTCTTTACGAGGGAGACATAAGAGGTAAGTCCCCGACGGAAATCCTCATTTCACGAAAGAATGAGTTGGAATTCCTTATACGAGAATACACAGAAGTGTTAGTGCAAGGTGTAGAAGAAAAACGAAATCGTATAGACGAGATAATTGCTATGCGGGCCAAGGACTGGGACCTTGATCGCATGCCAGTTGTTGACCGAAACATTCTCCGGGTTGGCGCCTATGAACTCCTTTGGGGGGTTGAGTTACCTGAGGAAGTCGCGATCGCCGAGGCTGTTGAGCTAGCGACGACCCTTTCGACAGATGATTCCGCTAGCTATATCAACGGCGTGCTCTCAGCAATCAAAGAAATTAAGACTGAGCTGGCACTTTAGTTTTTTGCACATAGAAGGAATTCGCGCCTCGTAAATGCATTAATCAGTTCACTTTCGTTCAATTCGGTAAGAAGTTGAAGAGATTCCAGGTCTCCTTGTCGAAGGCTCAGAAGTTCTCCGTTATAGTCGCCACGCTTGCTTGTGATATTCGTGAGAAATCTCGAGAGTGTTTTTGTCAACTCATCCGGGTTCGATCTTGCAACTGCTAGACGTCTCAAGTCAAAGGTCAACTGACCTACTTTGCTCCCATTGGTATGACCCCCTAGGTCGCCAAGATCGCCGCCGTAGAATTCACAGAGTTCGATTGCTCGTAACAGGCTCATGTGTCTAGTACCTCGTTCATATGATCCTACGACAGCAGATTTCCAATCACCACGACTCTTAATCTCGACTTGCTTGAGCGTTAAGCCGGCTGCGATGCGGAGAGATCGCAATCGGGCAAGCGCCCGTTGATATTTAGCGTTCATTTGGAAGTACCGTCTCTCTCTAGGTAGCGAATTACTCCACTGTGCCAAGGTGGAGATTAGGCGAAAGCAGAAATCCATTTCTTAAATATGCACAGGGCGCCCATTAAGGTACTATTCGGCGACCTTTAAATGACCGTCCAGAGAGGCGGAAAAGGATGTGTTATGAGTAGTGAGTTTTCGGTTGTCTTGGATCAGGGCGAGATTGCTCGATCTTTAAAGCGCATCGCTCATGAAATAATTGAGCATAATAAAGGAACATCTAATTTAGTAATCGTTGGGATTCCAACGAGAGGGTCCCATTTGGCGGCTCGCTTGACCCAGATTCTTTCATCGTTAGAGGCAACCGAGGTTGCAATGGGAACCCTAGATACGACCATGTTCCGTGATGATCTCCGTGGCTCCGCTCCTCGCTCGTTAGGTCGAACAGAGCTACCTCTATCCGGAATCCATGAACGAGATGTGGTTCTGGTGGACGATGTTCTTTTTTCTGGTCGGACCATTCGTGCAGCTCTTGACGCTTTAGCTGAACATGGACGTCCACGCACTGTGCAGCTCTCAGTCTTGATAGATCGCGGCCATCGTGAGTTACCAATACGGGCCGATTACGTTGGCAAGAACATACCTACGAATCGAAGCGAACGAGTAAAGGTTCTACTTACAGAGACGGATGGCGTTGACGAAGTGCGGATCGAGGGACGAGCATGAATCGTCACTTGCTCTCAATCGAAGATCTTTCCAAGGAGGATGCGCTTCGCATCCTAGATACCGCAGCTGAGCTTGCTCGCGTAACTGAAACTCCAGTCAAAAAGCTACCAACACTTCGCGGCCGAACCATAGTCAACCTATTTTTTGAAGATTCAACTCGAACGCGCATCTCCTTTGAGGCTGCTGCAAAGCGATTATCAGCCGACGTGATTAATTTTTCTGCGAAAGGATCATCTTTGAGTAAAGGTGAAAGTTTGAAAGATACTGCTCTTACTCTGCAAGCCATGGGTGCTGATGGAGTCGTAGTTCGACATCCTTCCTCAGGAGCAGCTCATCGACTCGCCTCACAAAAGTGGATGAGCGGATCGATTATTAACGCTGGAGATGGCACCCATGAGCATCCAACACAAGCACTTTTAGACGCTTACACAATTCGCGAACACTTCAGAGATTCAAATGGAGATTTACAGGATATACAAGTGGCAATTGTTGGCGATGTACTGCACTCGAGAGTTGCACGTAGCAATGTATTACTCTTGAAGAAGCTGGGAGCATCGGTAACTCTAATTGCGCCTCCAACACTTCTCCCAGTTTCGGTAGAAAGCTGGGGTGTAGATGTTCGGTATCAGTTTGAACGAGACCTCTCGAATTTTGATGCAGTAATGATGCTTAGAGTGCAACGCGAGCGGATGGATGATGCTTTTTTCCCAAATGAGCGTGAGTATTCTCGGAACTTTGGTCTGAATCAATCGAGGCTCAATCAGCTATCACCAGAATGCATAGTTATGCATCCGGGCCCAATGAATCGAGGATTAGAAATTTCAGCAGATTCCGCAGATAGTGATAAAGCCGTCATTGTGGATCAAGTAAGAAATGGTGTTGCAATCAGAATGGCTACGTTGTATCTCTTGCTAGGTGGCGAATGAAATGCGCATAATTAATTTGGTTGACGTCACCGGGAAAAGGGTCGAATTGGCCATTAAAGATGGACGCTTTGCAAGTTTAGATAACCCAACAGCGAATGACGAAATAATTGATGGTCAAGGCTTAACCGTAGTACCCGGTTTGGTGGATTTACACACTCACTTGAGAGAACCTGGAAAGGAAGATGCGGAAACCGTATTTACCGGTTCTCTCGCAGCAGCGTCTGGTGGTTACACAGCAATCTCCGCGATGCCTAACACCAATCCGGTAGCCGATACAGCGGGAGTGGTCGAGCAGGTATATCGGTTGGGCAAAGCGCATGGATTGTGTGATGTTTTTCCAATAGGTGCGGTTACTGTGGGACAACAGGGAATTTCCCTTTCGGAAATGGGTGCAATGCACTCTTCGGAAGCAGAAGTGAGAATTTTTAGCGATGATGGAAACTGTGTCTGGGATTCATTAGTTATGCGTCGAGCGCTGGAATATGTGAAGGCCTTCGATGGCATCATCGCTCAGCATGCGCAAGATCCTAGATTGACTAAAGGCTCTCAGATGAATGAAGGGGAAGTTTCAGCGATTCTTGGGTTAAAAGGTTGGCCCGCCGCCGCGGAAGAATCCATTATTGCAAGAGATTTACTTCTGAACGAACATGTTGGAAGTAGATTGCATATCTGTCATCTCACTACAGCTGGTGGCGTCGAATTGATTCGCTGGGCAAAGCATCGGGGGATTCGGGTAACTGCAGAAGTCACTCCCCATCATCTTCTGCTAACCGACGAACTTGCCCGGTCTTACGACCCGGTCTTCAAAGTAAATCCACCCTTAAGAACTGATCGGGATGTCCACGCTCTTCGTGAAGGAGTAGCAGATGGCACTATTGACGTAATTGCAACAGATCATGCCCCTCATCCGATGGAAGATAAAGAATGTGAATGGGCGGCCGCGGCATTCGGAATGATCGGCCTTGAAACAGCTCTATCAGTTTCATATAAAGCCCTTGTTGAATCCTCTTTGATCTCCTTTGCAGAGCTGATAAAACGAATGTCCACCGTCCCCGCTGAGATTGCGGGATATTCTGAGCATGGATCACTTGATATTGGAAGTGAAGCGAATTTCACACTCGTGGACCTTCAATCAAGATGGCGAGTCGAGGCTTCTGCAATCCGATCTAAGAGTAAGAATTCACCCTATCTAGGGATGGAACTTCCAGTGAAAGTAATGCGAACTTTCTTGCGGGGTAGGGAGGTGTTCTCAGCGTGAGCGGAGCGCGTCCATCTGGATATCTAGTCCTCGATGATGGCACGGTATTTGAAGGAGACGCATGGGGCGTAACCGGTGAGGCTTTTGGCGAGATTGTTTTCACAACCGGTATGACGGGCTATCAAGAAACACTCACCGATCCTTCATATTTTAATCAAGTAGTAGTTATGACTGCTCCTCATATTGGTAATACCGGAATGAACCGTGAGGATGAAGAATCACGAAAAATCTGGGTGAGTGGTTTCGTGGTACGTGATCCCTCTCCTATGGTTTCCAATTGGCGGTCTACCAGTTCTCTGGAAGATGAAATGAAGAAATACGGCGTAGTTGGATTATCAGGAGTCGACACCAGAGCCATAACTCTTCACATCCGAGAACGTGGCGCAATGCGGGTAGGTATTTTTACCGATCTCAAACTCTCGCGAGAAGAAATGGTTGTGAAGGTTAGAAATACCGCACAGATGGCTGGTTCTTATCTTGCTGATTCAGTATCAATTCCTATGAAGGAGCGAATTCCAGCTGAAGGTGATCGTAAGTTTAGGATCGCAGCTTTAGATCTTGGAATCAAAGCTGCAACTCCGAGAAATTTCGCGCTTCGAGGAGTTGAAACCGACTTATTGCCAGTTACAACTAGTTTGAAGGAGATCAAGGACGGTCAATACGATGGTGTATTTCTTTCGAACGGACCAGGAGATCCATCAACTATGAATGATGTAGTTGCTACGGTACGAGGAATTCTCGATGAGGAAATTCCTCTTTTTGGAATCTGTTTCGGGCATCAAATTCTAGGTCGGGCGCTCGGTTTCGATACTTATAAATTACGTTTTGGGCATAGGGGAATAAATCAGCCGGTTTTCAATCGAGTAAAGGATCGCGTTGAAATTACCGCTCATAATCATGGTTTTGCTGTCGATGCTCCCACAGAAGGTGAATTTTCAACGGTCTATGGTCCTGGGATGGTGACGCATGTTTCGCTTAATGACGGCGTTGTCGAAGGTTTGAAATTGTCTAATCGCCCTGCATTTTCAGTTCAATATCACCCCGAAGCGGCTGGTGGCCCTCATGATGCAAATTATCTCTTCGATGAATTTGTTGAGATGTTAGGTAAATATGCCCAAAGATAATTCCATTGGGAGCGTATTAGTTATCGGAAGCGGGCCGATCGTGATTGGCCAGGCTTGCGAGTTCGACTATTCCGGAACTCAAGCTTGCCGGGTTTTGAAAGAAGAAGGTGTGCGGGTGATTTTGGTTAATAGTAATCCCGCCACAATCATGACTGATCCTGAGTTCGCGGACGCTACTTACGTGGAACCAATTACTCCGGATTACATAGAGTCAATCATTGAGCGCGAGAAACCTGATGCGATTCTTGCAACGCTCGGAGGTCAAACGGCCTTAAACGCCGCGATGAAGTTAGATGAATTAGGAATATTGGCGAAGCATTCAGTTCGATTAATCGGGGCAGATATTCCCGCCATAAAACGGGGCGAGAATCGTGAGGAATTCAGGAGTATTGTTGAAAAAGTTGGCGGGGAATCAGCCCGTTCGGTTATATGCCACACTATTGAGGATTGTCTAGACGCCGCATCGATTTTGAATTATCCCGTTGTTATCCGGCCATCATTCACCATGGGTGGGTTGGGAAGTGGAATTGCTTACAACGAGAGCGAACTTCGTCTGATCGCAGGAGCCGGACTGCAATACAGCCCCGTCACTGAGGTCCTATTGGAAGAGTCCATCATCGGGTGGAAAGAGTATGAATTAGAGGTAATGAGAGACCACAAAGATAATGTGGTTATCGTCTGCAGCATCGAAAATGTTGATCCAATGGGAGTACACACCGGTGACTCAATCACAGTTGCACCGGCATTGACACTAACTGATGTTGAGTTCCAGAAATTGAGAGATCTTGCCATCTCTATTATCAGAGAAGTTGGTGTAGCCACAGGAGGATGCAACATTCAATTTGCGGTTAATCCTGAAAATGGTCGAATCGTCGTAATTGAAATGAATCCACGTGTATCTCGCAGTAGCGCTTTAGCATCAAAGGCAACTGGCTTTCCCATAGCGAAAATCGCAACCAAATTGGCGATTGGATATTCATTGGATGAAATTCCTAACGACATAACAAAAAAGACTCCTGCCTCATTTGAGCCAACACTTGATTACATCGTAGTCAAAATTCCACGCTTCGCTTTTGAAAAGTTCCCCGAGGCTGATCCGCGCTTGACTACTACGATGAAGAGCGTTGGCGAAGCGATGGCAATGGGTAGATCCTTCCCAGAGGCGCTCCAAAAAGCACTCCGATCGTTGGAGAAAAAAGGTTCTGAATTCTCTTGGAATATCACTCACTCTTCTGAAGATCTGCTTACAAGTATGAGGACCCCAACTGAGTTCAGATTGAAAGAGGTACAACAGGGCCTGGCTATAGGACTTTCGATAGATGCGGTAAATAGAGCTACGGGAATTGATCCATGGTTCTTGTCGCAGATTCAACTAATCAATGAGCAAGCGGATTGTTTAAAGAATGCAGCGGACCTCACTCCTGATTCGGTAAGAAGCGCGAAACGTATGGGGTTCTCTGATAATCAGATTGCTGCTCTTCGCGGCATCAAAGAAGAGGATGTCAGAACCATTAGATGGCGAAATTCGATTAAGCCGGTTTATAAGACGGTAGATACTTGCGCCGGAGAATTTGAAGCATTTACTCCTTACCACTATTCAACCTACGATCTCACCTCTGAAGTAAAGCCAAGAACTAGACCGGCCATCATTATCTTGGGCAGTGGTCCTAATCGGATCGGACAAGGAATCGAATTTGATTACTCCTGTGTTCATGCATGTTTTGCTTTGAGTCAAGCGGGATTTGAAACGGTAATGATTAATTGCAATCCGGAGACAGTTTCAACTGATTACGATACTTCTGATCGGCTCTATTTCGAACCCCTCACTTTAGAAGATGTGCTTGAGGTTTATCATGCGGAACTCGCCGCTGGTCCGGTTATTGGAGTCATCACTCAACTGGGCGGACAGACTCCACTCGGTCTGGCAAAGAAATTGGAGCAGGAAGGCGTTCCAATTTTGGGCACATCGGTTGAGGCGATACACAAAGCTGAAGATAGGGGCGCATTCGGCAAGATTCTGAATGAGACCGGCCTCAAAGCTCCTGCGTTTGGGACCGCTTTTTCTTTTGAAGAAGCACAACGCGTCGCAAGTAAAATCGGATACCCGGTTCTTGTTCGTCCATCATTCGTTTTAGGTGGTCGCGGAATGGAAATTGTCTACGATGAAGGTTCATTGCAAGGATTCATAGAAAAGGCCACTGAGATTAATCCTGAGCATCCAGTTTTGATTGATTCCTTTTTGGATAATGCGATAGAGATTGATGTGGATGCGCTTTACGATTCGGAGGAAATCTACCTCGCCGGCATCATGGAGCATATAGAGGAGGCAGGCGTCCATTCGGGTGACTCGGCTTGCGTGACTCCGCCGCAATCCATTTCACAAGATATGGTCGAGGAGATTTTGAATACAACAGAAAAATTGGCGCGGAAGATTGGCGTTAGGGGACTCATAAATGTCCAATACGCCATAAGTTCAAATGATCTTTATGTTATCGAAGCAAATCCTCGGGCATCGAGAACTGTTCCTTATGTAAGTAAAGCCACCGGCGTCCCGGTTGCAAAAGCGGCCGCACTTATTGCATCTGGTAGATCCATAAAGGAGTTGCGAGATCAAGGCATCATCCCCAGAACAAGGATGGGTGTGAGTAACGGGATTGCGGTAAAGGAAGCCGTTTTGCCGTGGAATCGCTTCCGCCGTATCGATGGCAAGAATGTTGATTCAACCTTAGGTCCGGAAATGAAATCCACCGGTGAAGTTATGGGAATTGCTGCCGACTTCGGCAGTGCCTTTGCTAAATCACAGATTGCGGCATTCGGTCCTTTACCCAAAAATGGAAAGGTATTTGTATCGTTAGCAGATAAAGATAAGTTGTCTGCAATTGAATCAGCCCGCGCCCTTGATGAGCTTGGTTTCGAACTATGTGCAACTGCAGGCACAAGTGCTGCGCTGGCAAAAGAGGGTATTAAGGCAGAGATCGTCGCTAAACATTCGGAGAAGATCGAGAGTGGTGACCAATCCGTAGTTGACTTAATTGAGGGTGGCGAAATCAGCTTAGTTATCAATACCCCTTTTGGTCGTGACTCAAAGAAAGATGGATGGTTCATCCGAAGTGCAGCGGTTGCCCGAGGGATTCCATGTATCACGACGATTCCCGGTTTTAAGGCGGCGGTGTCAGGCATCAGAGCCCTCCAAAAAGGGGAAATTTCAAGCAAATCGCTTCAGGACTGGACCGCCTGATGAACATCAATTCTCGAGCGATGCAGAGAAGCGTTGAGGTGCTTTCGAATAAAAAAGTTGGTGCATATCATCACATGGTTTTTTCCGTAGGAGAGATGGCTTTATCAGCGAAACCAGGAAATTTTGTAGCTATTTCTGTCGGGGGTCCAAATTCAGCAATGGTGCTTCGCAGAGCGTTCGCGATTTATCGAGCCAGCGATCGTGGTAATTATGGTGGAACAATTGAATTAGTGGTTGCGGCGCATGGTTCTGGAAGTAAATGGCTTAGTGAACGCGCTATTCACGAACGCGTCGACATGGTTGGACCGCTGGGCACGGCATTCGGCATCCCAATCGAGCAGGTAAATGCACTTTTGGTGGGCGGCGGATATGGGTCTGCGCCTTTATTTGGTCTTGCTGAAGTACTAAAGCAACGTGGCTGTCGCGTCGACATAGTTTTAGGGGCGTCGACGGCAAATAAGATTTATGCACCTTTGGAAGGAAAACGCTCAGTAAACACCATGACATTGACCACCGAAGATGGAAGCGCTGGCATTACAGGTCGAGTCACAGATGTCATGCCAGGCCTAATTCAAAAGAATTCTGTCGACATCATCTACTCCTGTGGTCCGATGGCTATGTTGGAGGCAGTCGATGCGATAGCTCAGAGCGCAGGGGTGGTGCATCAATGTGCCGTTGAGGAGTCGATGGCATGCGGAGTAGGAGTCTGTATGACTTGTGTGATACCGCTTCGCGATGACGCTGGTGTGATAAGAATGCAACGCTCATGTATCGAAGGTCCGGTTGTTGACGGAAGTAAAGTAATTTGGGGAAGTTCAAGATCTATTCCACAGGGAACGCTAGGTTTTAATCAATGAGCGAGTTTCAAGCCTTTGATTTCAGAACTAAGTTTGGAAATAGATACTTTCCGGCGCCAGTATTTACTGCTAGTGGTTGCGCGGGATCGGGAAAGGAACTCGCTCAGTTCTTTGATTTGAATGAATTGGGCGCGGTGGTTACGAAATCAATCTCGGTTCGACCTAGAAGCGGACGAGCGACCCCACGTATGGCGGAAACGCCCTCCGGGATGCTCAATTCGATAGGTCTACAAGGCCCAGGGATTGATGATTTTCTCGCCGTGGATATTCCGTGGCTACAAAGTAAAGGTGCTCGAGTTGTTGTATCTATCTCGGGGGAGACTGTTGAAGAGTATGCAACGCTAGCCCGTAAGCTCCGAGGGATTAATTCTCTGTATGGAATTGAAGTCAATATTTCCTGCCCAAACGTTGAAAATCGTGGATTGGTATTCGCTTGCGATCCAGTTGCTTCTAGAGCTGTTATTGAAACAGTTCGAAGAAACATTGGTGGCGACTATCCAATTATCGCGAAGTTATCACCTGATGTAACTGATATCGTTTCGATTGCTCGAGAAGTCGTTGCGGCGGGCGCTGATGGTTTAGCACTAATAAACACGCTTTTGGGTATGGTGATTGATGTTGATGCTATCCGGCCAAAATTGGCTGGAATCACGGGAGGATTATCGGGGCCAGCTATCCGCCCGATTGCTGTTCGTGCGATTTACCAAGTTCATTCCGCAATTCCGAATACGCCGATACTTGGGATGGGGGGCGTTGCAAGCGGCAAGGATGCATTAGAGATGATTTTTGCAGGTGCATCAGGAATATCGGTTGGTACGGCAACCTTCGGTAACCCAACTGCGGTAATCAAAGTTAAAGAGGAACTGCTAGCCCTCCTCAAAGCTAAAGGTTTTAAATCGCTGAAGGATGCAATTGGAGCAGCCCATGTATAAGTCACCAATAGTGCTTGCTTTAGATTCTGCGAGAGTAGATCGCTGCGAGTCATTAATTGATGCCACGAATGACTTTGTTGGGGTATATAAACTCGGCTTGGAATTTTTCACGGCGAACGGCCCAGCAGGGGTTGTCGCAATTCGGAAAAACTTTCCGCAGATTAGAATCTTTTTGGACCTTAAATTGCACGACATTCCAAATACAGTGGGCAAGTCCAGCGCCAATCTCGCTGAAATCGGTATTGAATTTCTAACAGTTCATGCATCCGGAGGTCCAGAAATGATCAAGGCTGCGGTCGAGGCTCTACCTGCTACTCGAATCACGGCAGTAACGGTACTTACTTCAATTGACCAAAGAGCCCTTGAGATTTTGGCGCTACCGAATGATGTGGAGGGACTTGTATCGAGTTGGGCTGGTGCTGCAGTTGCTGCAGGTTCGAGCGCAATAGTGGCATCACCACATGAGGTAGCAATACTTCGAAAGACTCTCCCAGCGGGCATCACATTGATTACCCCTGGGATAAGAACGGCCACGGCAAATGATGATCAGAAACGAGTCATGACTCCGACCGAAGCGATTAAGTCAGGTGCTGATTTATTAGTAATCGGTCGACCAATAACCGGCGCTGAAAGTCCTGGGGATGCGGCGCGCACCATTTTTGAATCTTTACAGTAGACGGCTTTAATTAGCCTATGCAGAACCCGCCTGCTTTGTCTCGGGATGAGAGGAGAGCCGCTCTCGAGAAGGCCGTGGACCATCGAAGGCGAAGAGCTAATTTTAAAGAAGAAGTGAAATCGGGTAGTCGTAAGTGGCGAGATGCACTTGATAGTACAGATGAGGCTATTCAAAAAATGCGAGTCAAGGAGTTGATTGAATCCCTTCCGGGTTTTGGCAGCACTAGGGCGTTAGCGATTTTGGATCGCGCGGGAATCTCTCATACAAGGCGGATTCAGGGCTTAGGAAGTACTCAACGTCAAAAACTTTTAGTCGAATTGAGAGGTCGCTAGATGCCGGGTGAATTACTCGTTCTCTCAGGTCCGGGAGGCGTTGGTAAGAGCACAATTGTCAGAGAACTGAAGAAGTTTCCAGAGTTCTATTTTTCAGTTTCTGCAACTACTCGCGCACCACGAAGCGGCGAGATTGACGGCGAGTCATATCATTTTGTCGATGACCACACTTTTGAAAAAATGGTTAACAATTCGGAGTTCCTCGAATGGGCAGAATTCGCGGGACATCGATACGGCACACCCCTTGCCCCAGTACTTGCAGCGCTCAATTCAGGCATGAATGTCTTACTGGAAATCGAAATAGACGGCGCGCGTCAAGTTAGAAGGGCCCGCCCAGATGCACGTTTAATCTTCCTAAAACCACCATCATTTGAAGAGCTCGAAGAGAGAATCAGGGGTAGAAAGACCGATTCTGAGGAGCGGATTCAAGCCCGGTTAAAGCTAGCCAGGCAGGAACTCGCTGCAGCCGATGAGTTCGACCATATTGTGGTCAATCACCAAGTCGATGAGGTTGTAGCGGCGCTGGTATCCTTAGCGGCTCGTAAGAGAGATACCGACAAGTCAGACGGCGAGGAGTCATAGTGCCAAATCTAGATGGAATCACAAATCCACCAATCGATGATCTACTAGATAAGAGCGGTTCTAAGTACAGCTTGGTTCTGTACGCCGCCAAGCGTGCTCGCCAAATTAACGCCTACTACTCACAATTAGGTGAAGGTTTGCTGGAATACGTAGGGCCTTTAGTAGAAACTCATGTTCACGAAAAGCCACTTTCTATCGCACTTCGCGAGATCAATGACAATCTTCTTACGATCGAGAATCTAGAGCCACAAACGGAGAAGTAAGTGATCACTTTCCCACGTGGTCGCGAAGTAGTTCTTGGCGTTGGTGCCGGCATTGCTGCCTACAAAGCTTGTGATCTGCTGCGAAGGTTGCAGGATCGTGGTTACGGCGTAACCGTAGTTCCAACCAGCTCGAGTTTAAATTTTGTTGGAAAAGCCACATGGGCAGCACTGTCAGGAAGACAGGTAAGAACTGAAGTTTGGGAGGGAACCCAAGAGGTATCCCATGTTTTCCTTGCGGATTCGGCAGACTTAATCGTTATTGCGCCAGCTACAGCGGATTTAATCGCTCGCTTGGCCTCTGGACGAGCTGATGATTTATTGACCACAACTGTTCTTGCGACGCGCGCACCGGTTTTGCTTGTTCCTTCAATGCACCCGGGCATGTATCAAAATTCGGCTACTCAAGATAATCTCAAAACGCTCTCAGCGCGGGGGGCAATTATTCTCGAACCAGATACTGGGCGATTGACCGGCAAGGATTCAGGCATCGGAAGATTCCCCGAGACAACTCGAATTCTTGAGGCAATCTCTGAGATCACGAAAGTTGACTCAGCCCTTTTGGGGAAGCGAGTATTAATAACGGCTGGGGGAACAGCTGAAGCGATCGATCCAGTTCGCTTCATTGGTAACAAGTCCAGTGGCCGCCAAGGCCTTGCCATTGCTTATGAAGCGCTTCGAGCGGGGGCAGAGGTGACGGTTATAAGTGGAATTACTGAAGATTATGAACTCGAAGGCGTGAATCGAATAAATGTCACCACTGCTCTAGAAATGAATAGTGCCGTTAAATCTGAAATTGATTCAGCAGATGTCTTAGTTATGGCTGCTGCTGTAGCAGATGCCCGTCCAAGCCGTCCAGCAGATGAAAAAATAACTAAATCAGATTTGGCGTCTATAACTCTGGAGAAAAATCCCGACATTCTGACCGGTCTTAGCGAATGGAAACGTGATGACCAAGTCTTTGTTGGATTTGCTGCCGAAACGGGGGAGTCCGTTCGCGAGAAAGGCTTGAAGAAGCTACACGCCAAGGGCGTTGATTTACTTTATGTTACAGATGTTAGTCAGGGTCGGGTTTTCGGAGAAGATAGAACCTCTGGGACGCTTCTTTCAAAGAGAGGCGAAGAATGGCAATTTTCGGCTGCTGACAAATATGAGGTCGGCAGAAAGATAGTTACAGAAATTGCGCGTGAGTTTGGAGACAGCAATGGCTAAACGACTATTCACCTCTGAAAGCGTAACCGAGGGGCATCCAGATAAAATCGCGGATGCGATTTCAGACTCGGTACTCGATTCCTTGCTCGCACAGGATCCAAAAAGTCGAGTGGCCTGCGAAACACTCATCACTACTGGTCAGGTTCACGTTGCCGGCGAGGTCACAACAAATGGCTACGCAGATGTCATGTCACTTGTCCGAGAGACGGTTTTAGAGATTGGTTACGATAGCTCTGATAAAGGTTTCGATGGAAATAGTTGTGGAGTCTCGGTCTCACTAGGTTCACAGAGTAGCGATATCGCTGCAGGGGTTGACCACGCAGTAGAAGAACGAGTTTCTCAGTCCGTGGATCCGCTGGATCTCCAGGGAGCCGGCGATCAGGGACTGATGTTTGGTTATGCAGTGAGAGATACTCAAGAATTGATGCCTCTCCCGATAGCAATGGCGCATAGATTGGCAGAGAAGTTAACAGAAGTGCGCAAGAGTGGGTTGCTTGGATATCTCCGCCCTGACGGTAAAACACAGGTAACCATTGAATACGATGGAATTAAGGCTCTTCGAGTGGATACCGTTGTTATCTCCTCTCAACATGCCCCAGAAATTGATATCGAAAAGAAGATGACACCGGAGGTAATCGATTCAGTCATTTATCCGGTCTTGTCTTCGTTTGACATCCCATTTGAATCGATGAGAACGCTAATTAATCCGACTGGTCGATTCGTTATAGGTGGACCGATGGGTGATGCTGGTTTGACCGGGCGAAAAATCATTGTCGATACCTACGGCGGTATGGCTCGTCATGGTGGCGGTGCCTTCAGCGGGAAGGATCCATCAAAGGTGGATCGTTCAGCAGCCTATGCGATGCGTTGGGTTGCCAAGAACGTCGTAGCGGCAGGATTAGCCGAGAGATGTGAAGTTCAAGTTGCTTACGCAATTGGCAAAGCGCATCCAGTGGGCCTCTTTGTGGAAACTTTTGGAACTGAATCTGTGCCAGTAACCCAAATCTCAGATGCAGTTCTAACTGTTTTTGATCTAAGGCCTGCCGCAATAATTCGTGATTTGGACTTGCTCCGGCCGATATACAGGCTAACAAGTGCGTATGGTCATTTTGGGCGGGAACTTAAAGATTTCACCTGGGAGAGCGTCGACAGAGCATCTGCGTTGGCCAAAGCCGTTAAGGGTTAAATAAATGTCGGCTAAACCGCTGAAGCTCAAGCGGGAACGAGCCAAAACAGTTATCCGCACTGGTAACTATTCCAAATCTGCTGAGGTCCTAATTGACCATGAGCTTTCGCACCTAGATAAACCATTTTCCTATGGGATTCCAGAGGATTTACTAGAAGAAGTGGGTGTTGGTTCACGTGTATTAGTACCTTTTCAAAATGGCGAGCGTGAAGGTGTAATAGTCGCGGTTGGCCAGGCAGATAATGTTAGAAAGAAGCCGATTCTCAAATGCATCTCGCAGAGCGCTTACTCGCAGGATGCTTTGAACTTAGCTCATATTGTTGGGCGAAGATATGGAGCACCCGTTGTAAAAGTTTTGACATATGTTCCAATAAGCAAATCACGACGAACCTTCGATGATAATCCCGGGTTGGAAAATGGGGCCAAAGGGAGAGTCGCATTCCATTATCTAGCGCGAAACACTCTTCGTGACTTGATACGTCTGCTGGAGAACAATTCTGGATCAATGCTCTGCGTTTTGCCAACAGAGCGGGAGGCCGAATCATTTCTCCGGCAAGTTGCGGGAGTCTTTCCAGATCGAGTTGTTAAGGGGTTTGGAAGAGCGCGTTTTCCGGAGACTTTTCCTCCGGCGGCGATAGTCGTTGGTACCCGCTCAACTATCTTCTGGCAAATCCCTAATCTTGCTGACATTGTCGTTCTTCACGAAGGATCTGAGCACTACTGGAGCGAGAAGTTCCCATATTGGAATGTTCGAGATATAGCGCTACTCCGTGCGCAGGTAATGAATTTGAATTTAACCTTCATCTCAGGATTTCCGACACCTGAAATATCTCGATTGGTCGAATTGGGATTCATAGAAATAAAGCGCAACCACATGTCTAACCCATTGAAAAGAAGTCGCATTTCATCCGCACCCGAGACCTATCACAGGACGATCCGAGAAGGCCTGAGAAACGGGGTAGTTCTAGTAAATGTAGCAAGCAAAGAATATTCCTCGCTCTTTATCTGCAAAAAATGTCGCAATCGTCCGATCTGCAATTGTGGTTTCCCGCTAAAAATGAAGCGCGACGGCGATTTCTATTGTAGCGCTTGTTCGAATTCATTCTCGGAGTGGCGCTGTAGCCACTGTTTTAGCACAGAAAGGTTCTTACTGAACCGCGGTGCGGTCAGGATAGAGGAGGAATTAGGTAAAGCCTTCCCTGCTGTACCGATCTTTCTATCGACGAGCGCTAAACCGCTAGTTGATTTCCCGGAGCGAGGCATCGTAGTTGCAACGCCCGGGATGGAACCTGCAAATGGCTACTTCGCTGGACTTGTGCTTTTGGATGGTGAGCTTCAACTTAATTTCCCAAGCTTGCGGGCCGAAGAGAAACTGCTTAATCAATGGTTTTCTCTAGTGGCGCGAGGGACAGAAGCGGCGCCGGTATATCTATCACTACCCGCGCAACATCGAATCGTTCAGGCATTTAATGCACGTGGAGTAAGAAAGCTCTCCAACTCAATATTGGAGGAGCGTCGAGATGCAAAACTTCCTCCCTGGTATCGATTTATAAGGCTCACGGGACCTAACTTGGTTTCCTTGCAGCAGAAATTAGTGGAGGAATTCCCAACAATTGAAGTATCAAAAATGGTTGACTCTTCTGAGATTCTGATCAGGGTTCCAGTCGAGCGGTCTCAGGAGGTTGTTGATGCCATTTCAACCCTCGCCAAATATCGTTCCGCCAAAGGTATGGAACTTATTTCTTTGCGAGTGGACCCTTATGAGATTTAGCGAGTTACTTTGCGAGTAGAATTCGAAGATGTCTATCCAACCGATTAGATTTTTCGGCGATCCGGTCCTAACCACGCCGGCCGTGCCTGTTGTCGACTTTGACAAGGAACTGCGTAACTTGGTCAAGGATCTAATCGATACGATGATTGATGCTCCTGGCGCGGGGCTGGCTGCACCTCAAATAGGAGTACCGCTTCGAGTGTTCGTCTGGGATGTAGATGAAGAAATCGGCCACTTAGTAAACCCATCGCTGGATTTAAGTGAAGAGATGCAGGACGGGGAAGAAGGATGTTTATCATTCCCAGAGTTGCGATATGACACCCCGAGAGCCATGCGAGCAGTTGCAAAGGGCTTTAATATGTTTGGCGAGCCAATAGTTGTAGAGGGGTCAGCTTTTTTAGCTCGGGCGTTGCAACACGAAACTGACCACCTAAACGGAGTTCTATTTATTGATCGCCTGCCGCAGGATCTACGCAAGCAAGCAATGAAAGATATTAGAAATTCTGATTGGTTCTTATGGGCTGAATCAGCGGGAAACACGCCTGAGATCAAAATCTCACCACATCAGACGTTCGGCAAAGGTATCTAGATTGAAGGTTGTTGTTGCCTCGACCTCGAAATTAGCTCTTCCCACGATCGAGGAGGTGCTTAAGGCGAAACATGAAATTTTAGGATTAATCACGAAAGCCGATCGGCGGGCAGGAAGAGGCAAGAAGGAGAGTCCGCAAGAAATTGTCAGTGCTGTTGGTGACAGATTTCCAATTTTCAAGATATCCAATCAAAGTGACTTGGAAGAAGCACTTCACAAGCTGGCACCCGATTTGGTGATTGCGATTTCCTTCGGAACGCTGGTGAAACTTGCCTCGTTACAAATCCCCTCTGCTGGTTGGATCAATCTACATTTCTCGCTACTGCCGCGATATAGAGGTGCAGCCCCGGTTCAACGAGCGATTCTTGCGGGAGATGCTGATTCTGGTGTTACCGTTTTTGCTTTAGATGAGGGCATGGATACTGGGCCGATCTATGTTCGAACACCCTGCTCCATTGCGAATTTGGATTCGGGCGCAGCCCTTTCTAAATTGGCGACGATTGGAGCCAATTCGGTAGTAGAGGCTTTAGCAATGATTGAAAAGGGAATTACACCGACTGGACAAGAGAGTAATTTTTCGCTTGCTCCGAAAATCAATCCCGAGGAGTTAAGGATCAATTTTCATCAAAGTGCGCATCAAATTTCAAATCAGATAAGAGCTTTTTCACCAACCCCTGGAGCTTGGTGCCTCTTTCGTGGTAATCGCATCAAACTCCTTGAAGCGAGTGTCGGGGATAATGAGGCTATGAAATCCTCACCAGGTGTGATCCTCTCCCTAGAACCATTGAAAATAGCCTCATTTGGCGGCTCTCTCGAGATAAGAAAACTCCAAGAATCTGGTAAGAAGGTTTCAACTAGCGGAGATTGGGTTCGTGGCGCACGCATAAAAGATGGCGAAAGTTTTGGGTAAGGAATCTTTTCGATCCATGACTCCTCGGCAACTTGCCTGGGAGTTGCTATTCGAGGTTGAAACGCTTGAGCTCTATAGCAATTTGATTGTTCCAAGAGCAATTACAAATTCGAATTTTGAGCAACGGGACAGAGCCTTAGTGACTAATCTGGTTTATGGGACTTTGCGTATGAAAGGTTTCTTAGACGCGGCCATTAAGCGGCATCTTGATAGGGGATTGGATCAGGTTGATATCAAAACCCTGACGGCGCTGCGGTTAGGCGCTTACCAATTGCTAATTTTAAGAACTCCGCCGCATGCGGCAGTCAATGAAATTGTTGAATTAGCAAAGACTGTGGCGGGCAAAAGCGCTGCAAGCTTTGTAAATGCCATCATGAGACGGATATCTGAAAATTTGGAATTCCACCCCTCGCAATGGCAGGAGAAGTATTCACATCCGGATTGGATAATCAACGCCTTTCGAGATGCACTTAAGGATGATGCAAGGGTTGAGGAGCAACTGATTGCTGATAATGAAATTGCCATGCCTACGATTGCGGCTTGGCCTGGGCGCTCTACTCACCAGGAACTAATAGCGGCTGGCGCCGAACTCATTCCAGGGTCGATGAATGCTTTTAGCTTTAAAGGTAACCCGGGTGATATGGCCGCTGTGCGAGAGCGAAGAGCCGGCGTTCAAGATCTCGGTTCGCAATTAATCGTGGAAATTTTTCATGGCACGAAAGAATCAACTACTGCGAAATTGCGTTGGTTGGACCTATGTGCTGGGCCGGGTGGCAAGGCCGCTTATTTAGAGTCATTGCTATCTGAAGATGAATTGGTAGCTAACGAACCGGCTTCGGCGCGAAAGGAATTATTGGCTCAGGTTATACGTAGCTCAAAGATTGAATCTTTCGACGGCCGAGATTTGCCAGAGGCGCTCGGTAGTTTCGACCGAATCTTGATAGATGCACCATGCACCGGTCTGGGTGCGCTTCGCCGAAGGCCTGAGGTTCGATGGCGTCGAGATCCAAAAAGTCTGAGAACTTTGATTCAACTTCAACGTGAGCTCTTAAATGAAGCAGCTTTGCATCTGAGCTCAAAGGGAATTATCGGTTATGCAACATGTAGCCCGCATCTCGCCGAAACCAAGTTACAAATAAGCGACTTCCTGAGAACGCATAAAAACTTCAAACGTGTATCTGTTGGGGATAGAGCGGATAAAGATGGAGACCTTCAACTCTGGACTTATAGAGATGGAACCGATTGTATGTTTCTTTCACTTTTACAAAAAAGTGAAGAGTAGTATTACGCCGTGATTCGAATTTGTCCCAGTATCCTCAATGCTAATTTCGATGAATTGCCAAGTGAAATCGGGCGTATCGCGGAAGTTAGTGATCTTTTGCATTTGGATGTGATGGACAACGTTTTCGTTCCAAATTTTACTTTCGATCTTGACACATCACGCGAGATAATTCGAAATTCTGTTATATCAGTAGATGTCCATCTCATGATTGCAGATGCTGATAAGAATGCCTTGCCATATGCCGATACTGAGGCGTTAAGTATTACCGTGCATTACGAGGCGTGCACTGACCCAATTAAGATTTTGAAACATTTTCGTTCAAAAGGGAAACGAGCAGCAATTGCTATTAAGCCGGACACGCCAATTGAAGCCGTTCTAGAGCTCTTGCCTTTTTTGGACATGATTCTCGTTATGACGGTTGAACCAGGTTTTGGAGGGCAGAAATTTATGGTCGACATGATGCCCAAGGTTGAAATAGCCCGACACTGGTTGAACCAGAAGGGACTAGGGGATGTTTGGCTTCAGGTAGATGGCGGGATAAATCTAGAAACTATCGAGATTGCACGAAAGGCTGGGGCTGACGCTTTCGTTGCCGGCTCAGCGGTTTTTAGGTCAGAAGATCCTGCGCAGGTAGTAGAAAACCTTCGACGCGTAGCTAACTCGGTAAAGTAAACTGCGCCCTTAAAGCTCAATTACCATATAAGCGATCGGAGCCGATTTTGAAAAGTTTCGATGATTTGTGGGTTGAACTAGTCGAGAAAGTAAATGGGCAGGACCCTAACTCGACAACTCTGATGGCCATTTCATCCGGTACCCATGCGATAGCAAAGAAGATATTGGAAGAAGCCGGAGAGGTGATGCTGGCCGCTGAATCTCAAGGCAATGATGAGCTAGCCACAGAGATTTCACAATTGCTTTACTGGATTCAAGTGCTGATGATTCAAAAGAAAGTTGATCTAGAAGATGTTTATCGGAGGTTGTAAGTGACTCTCTCTGTTGCTCTCCCAAATAAAGGCGCGCTTTCCTCTGATGCGACAGAAATCTTTCGTGAGGCCGGCTATAGGTTACGAATAGACTCGAAAGAGCTCTCGTTTTATGACTCCATTAACGATGTCGAATTCTTTTACCTTCGCCCTAGAGATATAGCCACATATGTTGCTTCAAGCAAAATTGACTTGGGTGTAACTGGCAGAGACCTACTTCTTGATAGCGGCAAGGGAGCCGATGAAAAGCTCGAGTTGAATTTCGGCCGAAGTGAATTCCGAATGGCGGCGTCAGCGACTGCGATAGAAAATGGTGAGATTGATTTATCACGCATCAGCGGCAAACGAATCGCAACCTCCTATCCCGGCCTGGTGAAAGATTACTTATCAAAAACCGGAATTACCGCTGAAATAGTTGAGTTAGACGGTGCCGTCGAAGGCGCTATTAAATTGGGTGTCGCTGACATAGTGGTTGATGTGGTTGCGACGGGGAACACCTTGAAGCAGGCTGGGTTGAGCGTTTTTGGAGAACCGATTCTAAAAAGTGAGGCCTTATTAATTTCGCGACCCAATTTCGTAAACGGCCAAGCTGAAGTTCTAATTAGACGTGTTTCAGGTGTCGTTATTGCGCGGCAGTACGTCTTGGTTGATTACGATATTGAAAAAACCAAGCAAGAAGCAGCATGCAAAATTACCCCGGGGCTGGAATCACCAACGATTTCTCCCTTAGCTAAGGATAACTGGGTGGCGGTGCGTGCTATGGTCCCGCGCAGTGATGTTCACTCGGTGATGGACAAGCTTTGGGATATTGGCGCCCGAGGAATTCTCGTCACCGATATCCATTCTTGTCGCCTCTAGCCTTCGAGAAACCCTATTAATTCAGCAAGACTATTCTCAATCGAGAGTGCTGCTGCATTGCGAAGGATTTCTTTTCCTCTGAACGCAACCCCAAGTCCGGCCATTTGAATCATGGAAAGGTCATTTGCTCCATCGCCTATAGCAATCGTTTCTTCAAGCCTGACATTTAACGAGTAGGCGAATCGTTCAAGGTGATCACCTTTGGCTTTGCGATCAATGATTGGTCCGGAAACTTCTCCAGTCAATCGGTTATCAATTACCTCCAGGAAGTTAGCCTCTAAATAGTCAAGATCCTCGAAGAAAGTAATATTTCGCAAGATTTGGATAAAACCGCCACTGACTGCACCGAAGAAAATACCGTTCGTCTGGCAGAATTTCTTTAGCTCCAGCGCACCTGGTGAGAGGGTTATCAAATTAGTTACCTCTTCAAGGGCCGAAGCAGGTAAACCTTCAAGAAGCGCTACTCGACTTCGTAACGCGTCTCTAAAATCAAGCTCCCCAGCCATGGCACGCGAAGTAATTTCAGAGACTTCCTTTTCTCGTCCCGCCATCTGTCCTAATAAATCAATGACTTCTTGATTAATAAGGGTTGAATCAATATCCGATAAGACGAGCCGGTATTTCAAGATGCTTCCTCGGTATCGAGCATTGCAATATCAAGATTCTCTTGATCGCCCGCAGTGCGCAAATCCTTGAGAATGGCCTCGTAGTGAGCTGGGTCGTGACGAATCAAAGTTGCAACAATGGTTCGTCCACCAAGGTCTATCCGCTGAGTCTCAATCTTCTGATGCACAAAAGCAGAGATTGCGTCATCGATAACTTCGGCAGCACGCGGATTACTAACGCCGGTGGCTAAAATCAATGAAATCATGGTCAAATTGCTAGCTCGCGACACTCCGGCATCATAAGGGTGACGCTCCCAATAACGCGCTTATCCGCGATAACTTATCGCTAGCAGGTATCTTTCTCGCTCATGAGTGGTCTGCTGAAGCTTGAGAATGTCTCAGTGATTCGCGGCGGTAAGAACATTCTGGGACCGATCAACTGGTCGCTTAACCAAGGTGAACGTTGGGTAGTAATTGGCCCCAACGGGGCAGGCAAAACAACTCTTCTTCAACTAATAGCAGCCCTTATTCATCCAAGTCGAGGCAGAGTAGAGATTCTCGGAGAAGAGTTGGGTCGGGTCGACGTTTTTGAACTTCGACCACGAATCGGTATCTCTTCGGCGGCATTGCAAGAATACTTACCCCAAGAAGAGAGGGTAGTTGACTTAGTTTTGACTGCGGCCTATGCGATTACCGGGCGGTGGATTGAAGAATACGATCTTTGGGATGAATCCCGAGCAAAAGCGCTCCTGGATATTTTTGGAGTGAGAGAACTTGCAGAACGAACCTTTGGAACTTTGAGCGAAGGTGAGAGAAAACGAGTTCAGATCGCTCGCTCCTTAATGGCAAATCCCGAAATTTTGCTCCTAGATGAACCGGCTGCTGGCCTGGATCTGGGTGGTCGAGAAGATATTCTGAACCGAATTTCTCATTTTCTAGATGAATCCGGAGCGCCTTCCTCTGTGATTGTCACCCATCACATCGAAGAGATTCCGAGAGGCACTACTCACATTTTGCTGCTTAAGTCGGGAATTGACTTTGCTGCAGGAGAAATTAGTGAAGTGCTAACTGCTGAGAATCTTAATGCGCTTTTCAATGTAAACGTAGCCCTTCGTTTCGACGGGAATCGCTATTCAGTAATCTCGCAGCAGGCGTAGATAGAGATGAGCCTCTTTGAAACCATTCCAGCAGTTTGGCAGCCGTATCTAGATTCACATCGAGAAACCATCAATTCCATTGGCGAAAAATTGCGAGGGTTGGCCGATTCGGGAAATCGAATTCTTCCCGATAGAAAGCTGGTCTTCCGGGCTCTCGAAGTCCCCCCAAGCGGAGTGAAGGTGCTTCTCATCGGCCAAGATCCATATCCAAATGCTCAAGATGCTTGCGGACTAGCTTTTTCGGTTACGCCAAGAAGCTCCGGGCTGCCGGGATCTCTCATGAATATACAGAAGGAGATAATCACCGATATTGGTTCTACCAACTCAGCAGATGGCGACCTATCGCGTTGGGCAGACCAGGGCGTAATGCTCTTGAACCGAATTCTCACAGTCACAGCAGGAGAAAGCGGTTCTCATGGAAAGTTCGGGTGGGAACCAATTACTAGAACGATCGCCGAGGTTTGCGCAGCTCAAGGTGCGGTCGCTCTTCTCTGGGGCAATTCAGCCCGAGAATTAGCGAATCTTTTTAAATCTGATCGACTTGTCGAAGGCGTGCATCCCAGTCCACTTTCGGCCCATAGAGGTTTTTTGGGTTCAAAACCATTTTCAAAGGTTAATCAAGTCTTGCAAGAACTGGGCCACAAGCCTATTGATTGGTAACAAGAAATTGGGGCTCCGTTTATTAGGAGCCCCAATTTCTTACTGCGCTACTACTAGCCGATCCAGGTATTGATTGGATCGTTTAGGAAGTAGATCATGAAAAGTCCGGCGACGAGGGCAAGCAAAGGGTGAATATCCTTTGTTCGACCTTGGATTGCACGGATTACGACGTAAGAGACGAAACCAGCGCCAATACCAACGGAGATGTTGTAGGTAAATGGCATGAGAATGATTGTTAGGAACGCTGGAATCGCTATTCCATAATCCTCCCAATCAATTGATTTGATCTGGGTCATCATCAAGAAACCAACAATGATTAGAGCAGGAACAGCAGCTTCATAAGGAATTATCGCAACAAGCGGGGATAAAAATGTTGTGAGAAGGAAGAGAACTCCCGTTACTACTGAAGCAAGGCCGGTTCGTGCACCTTCGCCAACGCCCGAAGCAGATTCTATGTAAGAAGTGTTGCTCGATACTGAAGAAGCGCCACCTGCAACGGCAGCGAGTGAGTCAACGAGAAGAATTCGCTCGGCATTTGGTGGTGTTCCGTCCTTATCGTTTAGGCCAGCCTCTTGACCAATTGCAGTCATAGTTCCCATGGTGTCGAAAAAATCCGCCAAGAGAAGTGTGAAGACCAGCAAGAGCGCGGTTATTAGTGGAACTCTTTCGAAGGATCCAAAGAGATTGAATTGTCCAAGGAGGCTGAAGTCTGGAGTTGCCACGATATCTGAAGGAACGGCCGGAACATTTAATCCCCAACCTTTCGGATTTACATTTGTACCGTCGAAGTTTGGACCGATTTTGAAAGCGTTTTCAATCGCGACTGCGAGCGTTGTAGAAACGACGATTCCGAGAAGAAGTGCAGCTTTTACTTTTCTGACCATCAAGCCGATGGTTAGGAAAAGTCCAAATGAGAAGACGACGATTGGCCAACCAACGAGTTCGCCACCATCACCGAGAGTTACTGGTACTGGGCCTGCAGCCGTTCTACGGACGAATCCTGCATCAACAAGTCCAATCAGAGCGATGAAGAGGCCGATACCTACGGAGATTGCGATCTTCAATTGGGTCGGCACAGCGCGAAAAACTGCGGTACGGAAACCAGTTAAGACCAGAATTGTGATGATGACGCCTTCAAGGACTACAAGTCCCATGGCATCTTTCCAAGTCATTTGTGAGGCGATAGCTACTGCTACGAATGTGTTCAACCCGAGTCCAGTTGCGAGGGCCAATGGAAAATTGGCGACTACTCCCATAAGGATTGAGAGAACACCTGCGACTAGCGCAGTGGCAGCAGCAATTAGTGCGAGATTTGGTGCATCCCCGCCGCCTATATATTTTCCATCGGCATCTTGTGCAAGTCCGATGATTAGGGGGTTTAGAGCGACGATGTATGCCATCGTGAAGAAGGTAACTACGCCGCCACGGATTTCTTGTCCAATCGAAGATCCGCGTTCTGAGATTTTGAAGAAGGTATCCAGCATCTTCTGCCTTTCACCTCAACATAGAAGTTGAGAGATCGCTAATTTTTTAACGGTGGTGGTTGCGACACCGCGTGGAGGCAGTCCACGGGCTGAGGGAAGCCCCAAACCTAATTCCTACCGGGCGGTAAGTCGGGAAACGACACCAAAGGAGATTGCTACGGAGTGGCCTATGAGGAGGGCAAAGAGCGCAGTTCCCAGGCCAACAGTTCCTCCCAAGAACCACCCCAGAATCAAGACAGTGAGTTCTATGCCTAATCGCACTCTGCCGATTCGAATGCCAGTTCGCTTATGTAGCGCGGTCATCCAACCATCGCGCGGTCCCGGACCTAAGCCGCAAGTAATGTAAAACGCCGATCCTGCTCCTACCATGGCAATTCCAAGCAGTACGTAAGTAAGGCGGAATACGAAACTTTCCGGCTCCGGGAAGTAATGAAGTCCTACATCAATGGCAAGAGCAATAATCAGAATGTTCGCCACCGTCCCGAAACCTGGCCGCTCGCGAAGCGGCAACCATAGAAAAAGAACCATGGCGCTAATTAGAAGAGTTGCGACGCCAATGGAAATTCCTATTTGTTTCGATACGCCCTGGGCGAGAACGGACCATGGCGCGTTTCCCAAATTTGAAGAAATAAGCAATGAGTCGCCGACTCCAAAGCCGAATAACGATGTGAAAAGTATCGCGACCCGTCTAATTGAAAGATCCCAGCGGTGGATGCCGGTCCAAGGGGTTACGGGCACCGTCCGATGCGGTTTGAAGAAGTCAAATAATCCGGCCATCGATGAACTCTAGCCTACGATAAGCGCGTGTTTGTCGGCGTAGGAACTTTAATCAATATTGCTGCGATTGTAATCGGAACACTTATAGGCAGGATTTTTGGCGATAGATTGAAATCCGAAACGAGAAATCTATTAACTGACATTCTAGGGTCAGTCACCCTTATTGGGGCTGCCTCCGCCTTAATATCGCTTTTCGATCAAAAGTTAAGCGACGCAGTTCCAAATGGTTTTCCGATATTGATTGTTCTCGCGTCGTTAATCGTCGGCGGACTCCTTGGTGCGAAACTTGATATTGAAGGAAGATTGAACAAGCTGGGTACATACCTAAAAAGACGCTTTACAAAGTCAAATGACGAGAATGGCGAAGCGAGCTTTGTCGTGGGTTTCGTTACAGCATCGCTAATTTTTGTAATCGGTCCTCTGGCAATCTTGGGGAGCATCAGCGATGGAATGTCAGCTGGTGTAGATGAGCTATTGCTAAAGAGCGTCCTAGATTTTTTTGCTTCCATCGCTTTTGCCGCCTCCCTAGGATGGGGAGTCGCCTTTTCCGCCATTCCAGTCGGGATATATCAGGGTTTTTGGACCGTGACGGGATACCTGCTTGGTTCAGTTCTACTTCAGTATCAAGTACTAGCAATGACTGCTACGGGTGGCGTTCTACTTTTTGGCATCGGACTTAGGTTGTTGCGAATTAAAGAGATAGCGATTGGAAATCTTCTACCATCGCTGGCACTAGCTCCAGTCTTTGCGTATTTAGTCGCGCAGCTTTAGAAAGTTTTTGCATCGATTACGAATCGATACTTAACATCGCTAGCGACGGTTCGTTCGTAAGCCTGATCAATATATGTGGCGGAAATTACTTCAATGTCGCTAACAATGCTATTTTCGCCGCAAAAGTTAAGCATTTCCTGTAATTCGGCCATTCCGCCAATCATTGATCCCGCTACCGATCTTCGACCATCCAATAAGGTTCCAGCGTTAACGGCGTAGGGCTTACCGGGAAGGCCGATTACGACAAGAGTTCCATCTGTATCTAGAAGTTGCAGGTATGGCTCCAAATCCAGTTCGGCAGATACAGTGTTCAAGACTAAATCAAAACTCTTTTTTAGTTCTCTATTCCAATTATCGCCTTTTGTAACGACAAACTTTGACGCACCCATTGCAAGGGCGTCTTGCTCCTTACCGGGAGAGTGACTCAGAACTGTCACCTCGGCTCCAAGGGCCGCGGCAAATTTAACTCCCATATGTCCCAGGCCGCCCAAGCCCATGACGGCAACACGTGTTCCGCGCTTCACGCCCCAATGGCGGATAGGGGAGTAGAGCGTGATTCCGGCGCAAAGTAAAGGTGCAACTCCAGCAGGATCTAGATTGCTGGGAACAGAGACTGCATAACGTTCATCAATAACGAAATAGTTTGAGTAACCGCCATAAGCAATTGTTTTCTTATCACGTTCATACCCGTTATATGTTCCTGTCATTCCCTCGGCGCAATATTGCTCTAAGCCGGCTTGGCAGTTTCGACAAACTTTGCAGGAATCAATGAATACTCCAACGCCAATACGGTCTCCGATTTCGAATTTGCTTACTTCAGTACCGATTTCGGTGACGACTCCAACAATCTCATGACCCGGGACCATTGGATACAAAGATGGTCCCCATTCCTGTCGAACTTGATGAATGTCGGAATGGCATATGCCTGCAAAAAGAATCTCAAAACCAACATCCTTAGCGCCTATTGCGCGACGCTCGAATTTAAAAGGCGTTAATCCGGATTTTGGATCATGAGCAGCATAACCGCGTACAGCGTGCTTAATCGATGAATTCATGTCACTAATTCTATTGCTCGAGTCGTATCTATTTCGAAATTAGGAGAACGGAAGAGGGTCGCTTGATTGATGCGCTTCACCGCTGGTGCGCGCCGTTACCTTTCTCATGTGGTGTCGCCTGCATAGAACTTCATATGCAACAACATCGCGACCGCCAGTGTCTCCGACGACTACTTGCTCGCCTTCCGTCACCATTGATCCATCGATAGTTCGAGCATTATGGGTGGCTCGTTCGCCGCACCAGCAGAGCGCTTCAACTTGAAGCGTTTGAACTCGATCGGCCAGCTCAACTAAACGGGCCGAACCTGGAAAGAGCTTGGTACGGAAATCGGTAAGAATTCCAAATGCAAATACATCAATTCCTAGTCCGTCGGTGATTCGAGCCAACTGTTCGATCTGCTCGGACGCATAAAACTGCGCTTCATCACAGATTACATAATCAATTCTCGCCCCACGGGAGAGTTGTTCTACGACGAATCGATGGATATCAAATTCTTCTGTGACCTCTAGGGCTTCAGAGGTCAACCCCAACCTCGACGAAATTTTTCCACTTCCGGCGCGGTCGCGGCTTGTGAAAAGTAACCCGGAGCGACCTCGACTCTGATGGTTATGGGCGGTCTGTAGCGCAAGTGTTGACTTACCACTATCCATAGTGCCGCAGTAATAAACCAATTCAGCCATGATTCATCTTCAAGTTCTCAAAAGCGAAACGACTTCTACTTCGGGATGTGCTTTATTGATTAACTCTCGTCCTTGTAAAAATGTAATCTCTAGAAGAAAAATATGCGCAAGGGTTCTAGCGCCGGTGTAACTTACAAGTTCATGACATGCCAGGGCGGTACCCCCAGTAGCTAAAACGTCGTCTACTATTACTACGGTACTTTTTGGATCGATGAGATCCTTGTGCATCTCTAATGCATCAAAGCCATACTCGAGCTGGTAATCCTTACGATGAACATCTCGTGGTAGTTTCCCCGGCTTTCGGACGGTCACAAACCCAATCTCTAAAGCCTTGGCGAGCGCGCCTCCTAGAATGAAACCGCGACTTTCGATGCCAACAATCGCGTCAATTTTTGAGTCAAGTTTAGAAATCCGGGTAGCTAACTCATCTATTACTACAGCAAAACCGGCTCCATCGGCCAGTAAGGGAGTTATGTCCTTGAAGAGAATTCCTGGTTTTGGATAATCCGGCACATCAGCGATGAGTGAGAGTGCATGATCCAATGATTTAGCCACGGCCGGAGCATAACCATCAATTGTGTCCGAAAGGGGACTTGAACCCCTAATCTCTTTCGAGAACTAGCACCTCAAGCTAGCGCGTCTGCCAATTCCGCCACCCGGACAAGAGACGGCATACTTTAGCCCATGGAACTTACCCCCGCGCTCCGCGCAGAATTAGAGGCTGATGTAGTAACCCTTTGTCAGGAACTTATTCGAATACCGAGCGTAAATTACGGAGACGGTAAGGGCGATGAAGCCGCAGTAGCGAAATTTGTTGCAACAAAACTGGAAGAAGTTGGAATACCGGCGCGAATTCTAGAGAGCGCGCCGAATCGTACTTCGGTGGTTGCAAATCTCGAGGGGACAGATTCCTCATTACCTGGATTGGTGGTACACGGACATCTTGATGTTGTGCCAGCAAATGCGGCGGATTGGAGCGTTGATCCATTCTCTGGAGTAATTAAAGATGATTGCATTTGGGGTAGAGGCGCTGTCGATATGAAAAATATGGATGCCATGATGCTCGCGGTATTCAGACTCTGGGCCAGACACGGATTTAAACCCAAGCGCCGAATGGTGATCGTATTTTTTGCTGATGAAGAAGCCGGTGGAATCTACGGGTCAAGATGGATGGCTGAAAAGCATCCCGAGATATTCGAAGACTGCAGTGAGGCGGTCTCTGAGGTCGGCGGTTTCTCGTTTACTCTCTCGTCCGGAAAAAGAATCTATTTAATTGAAACTTCCGAAAAGGGAATCGAATGGATGAAATTGACGGCTACCGGACTGGCTGGCCATGGATCGATGGTGAATCGCGAAAATGCTGTTACTAGGCTCGCAGAAGCTATATCAAGGATTGGCAACTACAAGTGGCCGCAGCGTCTTACTAGAACTAATGAACTTTTCTTATCGAAGGTAGCCGAGTTGACTGGTAAAACCTTTGATAAGAAGGACTTATCCCCGGTAATCAATGAGCTTGGCTCAATGTCTCGAATGATTGGAGCAACTTTAAATAATACGGCTAATCCTTCAATGTTAGAGGCCGGCTATAAAGCCAACGTAATTCCGCAGACTGCGAGTGCCGTCGTAGATGGTAGAACCATCCCTGGATATGAATCGGAATTGGTAGCCACGGTTAAAGAACTGGCCGGAGAACATGTAAAAGTTGAAAGTTTAGTTTCGGACATACCCCTAGAAGTTGATTTCTCTGGTCCTCTAGTTGAAAAGATGATTGCGGCCATAAAGAGCGAAGATCCAGAGGGAATTCCAGTTCCATTCTTGATGAGTGGCGGTACTGACAATAAAGCGCTAGCTAAGTTGGGAATTGCCGGTTATGGATTCAGTCCACTGCAACTTCCAACTGATCTGGATTTTATGGCACTCTTTCATGGTGTTGATGAGAGGGTCCCAGTTGAATCCTTGAAATTTGGAGCGCGCTCACTATTTCATTTCCTTGTGAATGCTTAGTTGAAGCGAGAGTTTTACCGCGAGATATCGTCCAGCGCTTCGCGCACTGGCGCTGGAATTACTACTGCTTCACTCGTGAGGATTCCTCTCAATTGGGCGGCGCTACGCGCTCCAATGATTGAAGAAGTTACCCCAGGTGCATCCCTTACCCAAGCAAGTGCAACTTCTAGAGGAGATAACCCGAGACCGTCGGCCGCTACGAAGACAGCCTCTACGATTCGATTTGCTCGCTCGTCTAGGTAGGGCTCGATAAAGTTAGCAAAATGAGGACTGGCACCTCTTGAATCCGAAGGTAAGCCGCTCCGATATTTTCCGGTTAAAACACCTCGTCCCAAAGGTGACCAAGCAAGAAACCCGAGTCCCATAGAAATAGATGCGGGAAGAACCTCTCGTTCAACACTTCTGTTCAGTAACGAGTACTCATTCTGGGTACTCGTGATGGGAGCCCTACCAAAAAGTGGATTTTGCAATGTAGTAGATCTTGCTGTTTGCCAGCCAGAGAAATTGGAGATTCCCGCGTATCTGGCTCTACCGGAGATGATCGCCTGGTCTATGGCGCTCAACGTTTCCTCTAGGGGAACTTTTGAATCCCACGAATGAATTTGCCAAAGGTCCACGTACTCAACGCCGAGGCGTGCCAGGGAGCGATCAAGATCTCCCAGGAGAGATGTTTTTGAATTATCAACCACTCGTTCGCCGGTCTTGAAGGAGATACCCGCTTTAGTGGCAAGGACCAGCTCATCTCGTGGCGCCAATACTCCGATTAATCCACCCAAAACGCGTTCGCTATCGCCATCTCCATAGACGGCGGCAGTATCAATGAAATTACCGCCAGCATCTAAAAATAGACGGAGCTGCTCGGCAGCTTCATGTTCGTCGGTATCGCGTCCCCATGTCATCGTTCCAAGGCCAAGTCGCGAGATTCTTAAACCTGAATTTCCGACTGAACGGGATTCCATGGCACTGACCCTAGCAAGAGAGGAAGAGTTTTACTCGCTACCCTTCGAGAGTGACCCTTATTTATCTACTGCGACATGCAGAGTCGACGGCAAATCAAGAGGGGATTTTGGCTGGCCGAATGACTGAGGTCGAGCTTTCCAATCGCGGCAAGAAAGAGTCTCAACGAATCGCGAAATCGCTACAAGGTATGAACTTTACGAAAATCTATGTCAGCCCATTGCAGCGGTGCCGGGAGACGATCAGTCCATATCTCTCGCTAAGTGGAAGACGGGCCTACGTGAATGATGATTTTGTTGAAATGGATTATGGTGCTTGGAGCGGTCGCAGATTGGAGGAGCTTCGACGCGAACCATTATGGAAACAAATTCAATCAAAACCATCCAAAGTCAGATTCCCAAAGGGAGAAAGCTTTATGCAAGCTGAAAGTCGAATCCGACGTGGCTTAAATACTTTGGCTAAAAACCATCCGAAGGGCAAAGTGCTTGTGGTCTCACATGGCGATCCAATAAAGATTGCGCTTCAGATCGCCCTAGATGGTGCGATTGATAATTTCCAGAGATTCCTAATAGATCCGGGATCACTCACTTTGATTGATTGGCGAAGCGGCAATGTTCTCGCTGTCAACCTTCCAATTAGTAAGATTAAGAAATTTTCTGATTCAAGTAATGACAAGAGCTTAAGAAAACGACGAGTCTTGGGCGGGGGAACTGATGGCGCGCCTGGTATTTGAGTTCGCTGACCCAGAGCGTTTCTTGATAGGTACGGTTGGCGTTCCGGGGGAAAGGGAGTTTTATCTCCAAGTAAGAGGTGAATCAAAGGGAAAACAAGTTTTAGCAAGTTTTGCTTTGGAAAAGGCTCAAGCTGCGGCTTTAGCCGAAAGATGCCGTGAAATAGTCAAAGAAGTTGCACGGGGAAGTTCAACCCAGATTTCCGTAGAGGGTGCTGACCTTGCGGCGCTTGAATCGCCCATTGAGGCCGAATTTGCTCTCGGGGTTATGTCGCTATCTTGGATTGAAATCGAGTCAAGGTTTCTCTTTGAAGCGCAAGCAATCGGCAATTCTCAGAGTGATGAGGTCTTCGAGGAGTTGGTCTCCGATGATGTTCTGGATGCCCCGGCAATTCTTCGGGTACGCATCGATGCGCGGAACTTATTAAGTTTTGCAAGACGTACCGAAATGGTGGTCGCGGCAGGTCGTCAACCATGTGTTTTTTGTGGTGGCCCTATTAATCCCGGTGGGCACCTATGCCCAAGATCAAATGGATATAGACGTCAGATTCCTCAATGATCCGAGTGCCCATTCTTGAACCAACTCTGACTGATGCTGAGTTAATTGTTACCGGACGATTGGTTGATGCCTCTAACGCAACGCTTTTGTGTGAGTTGATGGTTGATCCAAATAACCCTAGGAAGGTTGTGTATAAACCAATCGCGGGGGAGCGTCCACTGTGGGATTTCCCAGAGGGAACGTTGGCGAATCGTGAGGTTGCTGCTTATAAAGTTAGCGAATTCTCTGGATTGAAGGTTGTTCCCACTACAGTCATGCGCGGTGGTCCTTTTGGCCCAGGCGCCGTTCAAGAATGGATTGATATAGATGAATCAGTAGATCTCATCGCCCTTGCCCAAAGCGGGGTTGAGGAAATTAGAAAGATGGCCTTCTTTGATTACATAATAAATAACACCGACAGAAAGTTCGGCCATATTCTCTTCACTCCTCAGGGTGAGGTCTTGGGATGTGACCATGGAGTCTCATTTCACGAAGTATTTAAGTTGCGAACTGTTCTCTGGCAGTTCGCTGGTATCGAGCTATCGGATAGTGAAAATGAAGTATTAGATAAGTTTCTCAAATCGTGTAATCAGCTCACAGATCTTCTTAATCCCTTTCTTTCATCTAACGAAATTGAGGCGCTGCTTTTAAGAGTTGCGCACCTCAAGAGCGCTGGGCGCTTCCCATATCCAAGCCCCGATTGGCCAGCAGTTCCATGGCCCCCTGTCTAAGTTGTATAGGCTCACTACATGCGTAGCTGGCCGACTGTTTATCTTCCACCAACCCTGGTGGCAAGTAAGAGTTCGCATCCGGATCTGGTCGTAATCGATAGTTACTCGGGTGAAAGTGTCAAACTTACTGATTCACCTTTTTCAATTTATGTCTGTGGGATCACTCCATATGATGCAACCCATCTCGGACATGCGGCCACTTACCTAACATTTGATCTGATTAATCGCTTTCAAATTGCGTCAGGCAAAAAGCTAAATTTCACCCAGAATGTAACCGACATTGACGATCCTCTTTTGGAACGGGCCAAGCGTGACTCGCAAAATTGGGAGGAACTCGCTCATTCGCAGATTGAGTTGTTTAGAGAAGATATGACCGAGTTAAGAGTGATACCTCCACGGAATTACCTCGGTGTAGTTGAAAGTATGAGTACGGTGATTCGGTATATCCAGGAGCTGGTCGACACCGGCAAGACCTACATTCTTGCTGGAGATATATATCTTGATATAGGAGCCATACCTGGCGCACTCGAACATCTTCCGATGCCTCTGGATGAAGCCATTAATATTTTTCAGGCTCGAGGTGGTGATCCATCTCGTCAAGGGAAACGACATCCACTCGATACCTTGATCTGGTCGGGTGAAAGACTTGGCGAACCTAGTTGGCAGAGTCAGTTCGGCCCTGGTCGACCTGGCTGGCATATTGAGTGCGTAGCTATTGCATTAAGTACATTAACAAGTTCTGAAAGAGAGGCAGTTTCGCAGTTTTCACTCACCTTACAAGGAGGTGGTAGCGATCTAAGGTTTCCTCATCACTATATGACTGATGTTCAATCTCGAGCAATCACTGGCCGCGAATTTGCACGCGCTTATTTACATACCGGAATGATTTCATGGCAAGGCGAGAAGATGAGCAAGAGTCTCGGAAATCTTGTCCTTGTATCTAAGTTAAGGAAAGAAGGATGGAGTGGAAACGAAATTAGGTTTGCGCTGATCAATCGCAACCTCACCAGCGATTTTGATTGGGAGATGAGGCATCTTGGAAACGCTCGAAACGCCATTGCGAGAATCTCTAGCGCGCTCTCGCGTGAAGAAGTCGCACCCACGGACACTGTCGTAACAGAGATTCAATTCGCCCTATCAGAAGGATTGGATATGCCAAGGGCGATAGATGCAATATTTAAATGGTGTAGCGCCACCGAGTCCGGTGTTGTTGGTGGAAACGCCGGCGAATTATCGCGGGCTATAGATCTCTATCTAGGGATTGCTCTCTAAAGTCCCGGATTACGCCTTAGGAAGCGCTCAACTTCTTTTGCAATCGATTCACCGGTTGCTGCCGGAATGTCAGTTTCGTCTTTGCTACGTTCGAGCTGTCTTACATAATCACCGACCTCGGCATCCTCGTTTGCCATTTCATCAACTTGCCGTTCCCAGGCTTCGGACCTTTCTGGTAGATCTCCAAGCGGGATCGAGATTTGAAGAAAATCTTCCAAAGCATTAATCAGTGCAAGTGATGCTTTCGGGCATGGCGGTGAAGAAACATAGTGAGGGACAGCTGCCCAAAGAGAGACCGCATCAATTCCGCGTTTGTGGGCAGCATCTTGGATAATTCCTACAATCCCAGTCGGACCTTCGTATCTTGAAATTTCAACCCCTAGCTTGTTGGCAACTTCAGGATGTGATGCGCTTGCACTTACTGTTATCGGTCGAGAATGAGGAGAGTCTGCTAAGAGTCCGCCTAGTGCAACCGAGAGCGAGACTTCATAATCATCAGCCAAATCCAAAATCAAATTCGCAAAAGTTTGCCAGCGCATCGAAGGTTCTATTCCTTTGACTATTAGAAAGTCATGAGGCAGATGAGGTGTTGAAACTTCAAAGATAATTGTGTTTGGCCAGATAATTTCTCGAACAACTTGCTCATCAATCTTGATGCTTGGTCGATTTACTTGAAAATCATAAAACTCTTCTGGATCAAGGCCTGCAAGCTTATGGTGCGTCCAAGATGCAAGCAGGTGCGTTAACGCCCCAGAGGCCGATTCTCCGGCGTCGTTCCACCCTTCGAAAGCGCTTATCATCACTGGCTTTCGAAGATTGAAAACGCTCTCGTTGAGATGCATGGAACCACCCTACGATAAACTCCCGCTAGTGAGCGCGTCGAAATTGGGTAGTAAGAACAGCCTTAGACGTGCCCTTTCTGAACGTGTCGTGATCGCAGATGGCGCCATGGGGACCATGATTCAAGCGGCCAATCCTTCCTTGGACGACTTTCAAGGTTTTGAAGGGTGTAATGAAATACTCAACGTAACCCGCCCTGAGCTAATTGCCTCCATTCATCGGCAATATTTCGATGTCGGAGTAGATGCGGTTGAAACAAATACTTTCGGGACGAACCTAGCCAATCTCGGTGAGTATGGCATTCCCGAACGCATTTATGAACTCTCTCTTGCTGGAGCCAAGATCGCACGGGATGTTGCGGATTCATACGAAGAAGAAAAATGGGTCATTGGATCAATCGGACCCGGTACGAAACTTCCAACTCTAGGGCATGTTTCTTATCAGGAATTGCGAGACTCCTACTACGAATCTGCTCGAGGACTTGTTGATGGTGGCTCTGATGCACTCCTTGTTGAAACTACTCAGGATTTACTTCAAGCAAAAGCAGCCATCAATGGCGCAAGGCGAGCAATCAAAGAGTCAGACCGTGACATCGTATTAATTGCACAGGTAACAGTTGAGACCACGGGAACAATGCTTCTAGGTTCTGAAATCGGAGCCGCATTCAATGCTCTCGCTCATTTGGAGATTGACCTAATTGGCATGAATTGCGCAACCGGGCCGGCTGAGATGAGTGAGCATCTCAGGCAGCTAAGTCAAACAAGTCCATATGGAATCTCTTGTATGCCAAATGCTGGGTTGCCAGTCTTGAAAGACGGCGGTGCCTACTATCCTTTAAATCCATCTGATTTTGGTGAAGCGATAGCTAACTACACGAACCAATATGGCTTAAATCTTATTGGTGGCTGTTGCGGCACAACCCCCGAGCATCTACGGGAACTCGTCGTAACGATAAAGGGACGACCTAACAAGCATCGCACCCCAAAAGATGAGTATGGGGCATCTTCGCTCTATCAGTTCGCACCCTTTAGACAAGATCGCACTTACATGGCGATCGGAGAGCGAGCTAATGCAAACGGAAGTAAGGCATTTCGCGAAGCTCTATTAAGTGATGACTGGGAAGCTTGTATCGAGATTGCAAAAGATCAGATTCGAGATGGTGCGCACATGCTCGATCTTTCGGTTGACTACGTCGGGAGAGATGGCGTACGTGACATGGCTGAACTTGCTTCTCGCCTCGCGACCGCTTCTACGTTGCCGATTGTTTTAGATTCGACAGAGCCTGATGTACTGAAGGCTGGCCTTGAAAGACTTGGTGGTCGATCGGTAATCAATTCGGTCAACTATGAGGACGGGGATGGACCTAACTCTAGATTTTCCCGGATTATGCCCCTAGTCAAAGAGCATGGCGCCGCAGTCGTTGCGCTAACTATTGATGAAGAAGGTCAAGCCAGAGACCGCGAGTGGAAGTTGCGGGTTGCTAGGAGGCTGATCTTAGATTTACGTGACAACTGGGGGCTCGAGGTCGGCGACATCATTATTGATTGTTTAACTTTTCCGATAGCGACAGGTCAAGAAGAAACAAAACGAGATGCGATTGAAACAATTGAAGCGATCCGAGCCCTTAAAGAGGAGTTCCCTCAAGTGCAAACTACCCTGGGAGTTTCAAACGTCTCATTTGGACTAAATCCTGCGGCGCGGATAGTACTCAATTCGGTATTTCTAGCCGAGTGCGTAAAAGCGGGGTTGGACTCCGCCATAGTCCACCCCTCGAAAATAACCCCAATTGCGAGAATCCCCGAAGAGCAACTTCAGGTAGCGCTTGATCTGGTTTACGACCGCAGAACCTTTGCTGAAGGGATATGTACTTACGATCCTTTGAGTCGGTTCCTTGAGCTATTCGAGGGCGTAGCCGTTTCGTCTTCAAAGAAGTCGAGAGCTGAAGAGTTGGCACTTCTACCGATCCGTGAACGGCTTGCTCGAAGGATTATTGATGGTGAAAAGCAGGGTCTGGATGCAGATCTCAAAGAGGCGCTCTTGGATGGGATCCCGGCTCTCTCAATAATCAACGATCACTTATTGGATGGAATGAAAACGGTTGGTGAGCTTTTCGGTAAAGGCGAAATGCAGCTGCCATTCGTTCTTCAGTCTGCGGAGGTTATGAAGCTAGCAGTTTCACAATTAGAACCTCACTTAGAGAAGAGCGACCAGCAAGATCGGGGTTCGATCCTGCTTGCAACCGTCAAGGGGGATGTTCATGACATCGGAAAGAACTTGGTGGACATTATCCTTTCCAATAATGGTTATCGAACTGTAAATATCGGAATCAAACAGACTATAAATCAGATTATCGATGCCGCAGAAGCAAATTCGGTAGATGTTATTGGAATGAGCGGATTACTTGTTAAGTCCACGGTAATCATGAAGGAGAACTTAGAAGAATTAGCATCTCGCGGAATGGCCCAGCGATGGCCAATTCTGCTTGGGGGAGCCGCCTTAACTCGGAGTTACGTAGAGAGCGATTTGGCATCAATGTTTCCAGGTACCGTTAGATACGCTCGAGATGCATTTGAAGGTCTCTCTTTAATGGATGCTCTCATGGGTCAAAAAAATGGCAACCCGGATGTTGCACTACCACCGCTCCGAGAGCGTAGAACTAGACCGAGCAAGACAGATTCCGCCACCGAAATTGATACTCGCAGAAGTGATGTTGCTACAAATAATCACCTACCGAAAGCGCCATTTTTTGGTTCTAAAGTTGTAAAAGGGATTCAACTTCAAGAGTATGTGAAATTGCTCGACGAGCGAGCGCTCTTTATGGGTCAATGGGGATTGCGCGGTGCGCGAGGCGAGTTTGAGAAGATGGCTGATACCGAGGGTCGCCCAAGGCTTCGAAATCTATTGAATGAGGCACAATCTAAGGGCTGGCTAAATGCTGCGGTCGTTTACGGATATTTCCCTTGTTTTAGTGAAGGTAATGATCTAGTCATAGTTGATCCAAACAGTATTGAGGCGCGGAAGGAGTTGGCACGTTTCTCCTTCCCGCGTCAAAAACGTGACCGACGACTATGCCTATCTGATTTCTTCCGCTCGAGCGAGAGCAATGAGTTGGATGTTGTTGCGTTTCACATCGTAACTATGGGTCAATCGGTAAGTGAAGCTACCGCAGAGCTCTTTGCCAAAAATGAGTATCGTGAATACCTCGAGTTGCACGGTCTATCAGTTCAACTAACAGAAGCTCTAGCCGAATATTGGCATCAAAGAATCCGCCAAGAATTATCAATTGCAACTATGGACCGAGAAGATCTCAATGAACTCCTAGACCAGGGATATCAAGGTTCGAGATATAGCTTTGGATATCCAGCTTGCCCGGACCTTTCGCAACAAGTTCAACTATGCCAACTACTTGATCCTGCGCGAATCGGGGTTGAGTTATCTGATGAATATCAGCTACACCCTGAACAATCAACATCCGCAATCATCGTTCATCACCCTGAGGCGAAGTACTTCAATGCCAATTAAGACGGATTTTCCTTTTGAAGCAGTTCTGTGGGACATGGATGGCACTCTCATAGATAGTGAGAAGATTTGGATAGAAGAAGAACACCTTCTTATGAAAGAGCTCGGCGTTAAGTGGACAGAAGAGGACGCGAAGCACTGCTTGGGCGGACCCATGGAACGAGTAGACGCTTATATGCGATCTCGGACGGGCGGAAATCATCAACCTTTCGAGTTATCTAATTTATTGATAGGAAGAATGGTTGAGCGCCTTTCACGAGGTGTTGAATTCACGATCGGTGCAGAGGAATTATTGGATCAAATGTGGAGTGCTGGCTTACCACTTGCGCTTGTTTCGGCGAGTACTCGGCAGATAGTAAATGCTGCGCTAAAGAGTATCGGCACTGAATATTTTGCGTTTACTTGTTCTGCAGATGATGTAACCAATTCAAAGCCCAATCCTGAGGGCTACCTATTGGCGGCAAAGCGCCTTGATGTTGATATCACGCGAACTTTAATCATTGAAGATTCTCACACTGGCATGCGCTCGGCAATTGACTCTGGTGCATTTGTGCTCGGATTGCCACATATGACCGATTTACCAATCGGCGAAAAGGTAGTCCATCGTTTCGGGCTAGACAGACTAGATTTGGATGAGCTCGGTAAGTTGTTCTCTGGAAAGATTATGAGTTGATTCGATATGAGAGTACTCGGAAGTGGCATTTTTCAAGCTGGTGATCGTGTCCAACTAACTGATAGTCGAGGAAAGATGTACTCATTTTTCCTCCAACCAGGTCATCAATGGCACTCACATAAAGGTTGGATTAATCATGATTCGATTATTGGTGAATCTGAAGGAGTTGTTGTCGAAACTAACAACGGTACTCAATATCAGGCTTTCCGACCGCTATTAAATGATTATGTTCTCTCAATGCCTCGAGGGGCGACCATCATCTATCCCAAAGATGCTGCCGTCATAATTGGTTTTTGCGATCTCTTTCCCGGAGCACGAGTCCTTGAAGCGGGCGCAGGAAGTGGCGCGCTTTCCATCTCCATTTTGAGAGCTATTGGCGAGCGGGGTCTGCTTACCTCCTTCGAAGAGCGCTCTGAATTCATGGAGATTGCGCGGTCAAATGTAAAGAATTATTTTGGAGAATCGCCACAAAATTGGAACCTTATAAACGACAGAATTGAAAACGGTAATTTCAAAGCCGAATATGATCGAATGATTCTAGATATGTTAGCGCCTTGGGATGTTCTAGGTGCGGCGGGTGAGGCTCTTAAGCCTGGGGGTGTTCTCTGCTGCTACGTAGCAACAACTACTCAACTTTCTCGCACCGCAGAAGCGATTCGTGAATCAAATAGCTTCTCTGAGCCAGAGAGTTTCGAGACTATGTTGAGAAATTGGCATCATGAGGGGTTGGCTGTCCGACCACAACACTCCATGAACGCCCATACCGGATTCCTTTTATTCACTCGTCGGCTTGCGCCAGGGATTAAAGCTATTCGCCGGCGACGCCGACCAGCGAAAGGGGCATACCCGGAAAACGAATCTAATTAACGCTAATTAGATCAACGACGAAGATCAGAGTTTCATTTGGGGCTATTGAAGCGCCAGCACCGCTTTCTCCGTAACCTAGATCAGGCGGGATAACCAATAATCTGCGGCCACCTTCCTTCATTCCAGGAATTCCTTGTTGCCAACCCAAGATTACTCCGCTGAGCGGAAATGTTGCTGGGTCTCCAATCCAGGAACTTTCAACAATCTGTCCGTTGGACCAGGTCATCAAAGTGTAATGAACTGTCAACGTTGAATCCGCAGTAGCTTCAGCGCCATCGCCAAGAAATATATCTTCGGTAACTAACTCACTTGGTGGGTTTCCTTCTGGAGCAGAAATTTGAGGCTCTTGATTCGCGTTTCCAGAAACCCTAGGCATAGCGCCAACGATAGCGCTCATGTTGTCTTGTTGGCCCATGGGCGACTCTGAAGGGGAACCTCCATCAGTGGTGCATCCGGCGACAAAGAGGAGAGCGGTGGCAGGAACAATCAGGAACTTCTTCTTAAATGTAAATAGCCTCATAGCGAGCACTTTACAACCTCCAACGGCCATAATGCCCCCATGTCAAGCGCAAAGACGGAGCGGCTAGTTAATTTGACTATGGCCCTTTTAGGAACAAAGCGATTTATGACAAAGAGCGAGATTTTCAGAAGGGTTGCCAGATACTCGGGATCCAACGAGACAAAAGAGCGGATGTTCGAACGGGATAAGGATGATCTTAGGGCGCTAGGAATTGAAATTGAGGTTGCTAGCCATGATCCACTTTTCGAGGATGAAGTGGGTTATCGAATCAGACCAGAGATGTTTCAATTACAAGAGCGTTTCGATGCGGAAGAGCTTGGTTTGGTCGCACTCGCACTTAACCTGGTCAAGGATCCAGAACTGCAGAATAGAAGGAACTCGGTTTTACGAAGAATCAACTCACTATCTGTTTCGCCTCAAATGCCAGATGAGCTTCTTCTATCAGATGCTGACGTAACTGAACTCGGCCTAACAGAGCTCCTGGACGCCTTGGGTCTCCGTCAAACTGTGGAATTTCAATACCTAAAGGAAGGCAGTGAAGCATCAGAGTTACGTATCGTAAATCCCCTCGGCGTAAGTGCGTGGCGTGGTAATTGGTACTTGGTGGGCGAGGATTTGAACCGGGATGATGTTCGAGTTTTCAAATTATCTAGAATCAAATCCAAAATAGATACCCGAGGCAAAGAAGGCTCGTATGTGATTCCTCAGGATTTTGACATAAGAGACTACTTAATTATGTACCAACCTTTGGATTATGTGACTCTCATAAAACTTCGCAAAGGCGTTGCGGCCAACCTGCGAGATCGAAGCGCATCTATAGAAGTTCTTGATGACGATTGGGATAAGGCAGAAATTGCATTTAAATCAAGGGCTGAAGCAAAGCGTGAGATTCTCTGGCTTGGCGGCGATGCCATAGTTATAGAACCGCAGGAACTTCGCGAAGAAATTATCGTCGCCCTTGAAAGATTGGTGACTCGCCATGGCTGAAGCTGCGGCGCAACGTGCCATACGACTCTTGGACCTGGTGCCTTACCTACTCAACCATCCAGGGATAACGCTGAAAGAAGTTGCTAATACCTTTGAAGTTGGAGTTCCAGAGTTACTAAAGGATTTGGACCTGCTCTTTATGTGTGGGCTACCCGGCTATACGCCGTTGGAGCTCATTGATTTAAGCGTTGAAGACGGCGTTGTGTCACTGCGCGATCCGCAAAATCTTGATGCTCCAAGACGTTTCACACAGACAGAGGCATTGATCATTCGAGTGGGTTTGGCGGCACTTGAGGAGCTCTTGCCGAGCGTTAGGCAAGAGCGAGTAAAGAGTCTCAGAGAGAAATTTGCCCGTCTTTATACCAATGATATTCCAGTTGGCGCTATTCACTTCACCGGCGATGCCGATAAGTTAAAACTGAAATCAATCACCGAAGCGGTCGCAAAAGAGAGAAGAGTTGCAATTTCATATCGAAATCCAATCAGTTCAAATATAACGGAAAGAGAACTTTCAGTTATCAAGATAGTTCCTGAAACAAATCGGACTCTGATTGAGGCATGGTGTCACAACAGCAATGGAATTCGAACTTTTAATCTCGCAAACATTCTTAAGGCCTATATTTCTAACCAAGGTTCCGAGGTTAAACCGGACGCGAAAGATCTCAAAGAATCATTTCAAGTAAAAATAGAGTTAAAGAATGATGGTCGTTTTTATTCGGAGAATCAGGACCAGCTCGTTAAGGAGGGCGACGCATACTCGATTGAGATCTTCCAGACTGAATGGTTGATAAGAAGCGCTCTCGCTGAAGGGGGAGACATGGCAATCATTGAGCCTAAATCGATCGGCGTCGAGGTAGCGAATCGCTCCAAGGAAGCGCTAAGGGAATACTCTAGAGAGAGTTGATTCCCGGCAAAAACGACATGGTAGCGTTCGCGGTATAGGCTCCTAAAGGAGGATGCGTATGTTCTACTTACAGCCAGCGCTATACCTTAATCAGACACAGTCCCTCTTGATTTTGGCCCTTGTCGCTATCGTTCTCTTTGGCGCCAAGCGACTTCCAGATTCCGCACGTTCTTTGGGGCGTTCATTGCGCATCTTCAAGAGCGAGATGAAGGAACTCAATAAGGATGAGAAGCAGCAAGAAGAGGACGGGAAAACCTCTAGTTAAAGTTTTGCGATAGCCGCCATCGCATTAGATTCAGTGGGATCCTAAATGAAAGCCAACCGCGGAACTATGCCGCTTCTCGATCATCTGCGAGAGTTGCGCGGGAGAGTAATTAAATCTGCTTTTGCGATAGTTGCCTTAGCGGTTGTAGGTTGGATTTACTACAACGACATAATTGCGACTCTCTCTTCTCCCGTTTGTGACTTGAAGGCGGCTCAAGCATCAGCATCAGCAGAATGTGGTGCTCTCTACATAGCCGGCGTATTAGGTCCACTAAATTTACAATTAAAAGTTGCGTTCTTGGCTGGTGTAATCCTTGCGGCTCCTTTTTGGCTTTTCCAGATTTGGGCATTTATCGCACCAGCCCTTTCATGGAAAGAGAAGCGAAATTCAGTTTTCTTCATCTCGGCAGCAACCCCATTCTTTGCGATGGGAGCCGCGCTCGCTTATTTCGTTCTGCCACTTGCCATCGAAGTTCTTTTCGGATTCACCCCGGACGCGCTCGATAACCTGGTCCGATTCGACGATTATCTTGATTTCGTCCTTAGATTGATTTTGATATTCGGAATTGCCTTCGAACTACCAGTTTTCTTGGTTTCCCTCAATCTGATCGGAGTATTGAGCGGCAGGTCTATTTTGAAGCCCTGGCGCTTTTCAATCTTTGGAATTACTTTATTCGTCGCCGCATTCTCGCCAACAGCTGATCCGCTATCTATGGCTGCATTAGCCGTACCCTTGATAGTTCTGTATTTTGGGGCAGGGGGAATAGCTCTACTTGTAGATAAACGGAGAGCGAAAAAGGCGAGTTTGATTTCGGATGCATCCGCATCGGATATCGATGAAGTTAAACCTATCGAATCACCTGAGTCGATTTAATCGAATTTGAAATGTTCGGTCTCCTCGTTAATCCAACTGCAGGAGCTGGCCGCGGAATGCAAACGCGACGAATAATCATTGATTACTTATCTAGAAACAATATAGCTTTCAAAGAAATATCAGGCACTAGCTTTGAGAGCGCTAGGGTTAATCTGCGTGCATTTCTAGAGGATGAGTCGCCCCGTGCCGTTATCGTGGTTGGTGGTGACGGAATGGTTCATCTTGCGATTCAGGAGATCGCAGAGAGCGACGTAGCGTTGCTACTCATACCCAGTGGTACTGGTAATGATTTCGCACGATCACTATCCCTAGAGCTTGATTCTCCTTTAGAGATACTAGAGAGAGCCCTCCAAAAGCAGCCTACGAGGATTGATCTGGCTCTGGTAAATGGTCGCTACTTTGCCGAGATATTGAGTACCGGGTTCGATTCAAAGGTAAATGAACGTGCTAATCGACTGAGAATTAGGAGTAAGGTTAAATACGATTTAGCTATGGCCTTAGAGCTACCCATATTTAAGCCCATTAATTATTCGATCCGCATCGACGGTCAAACTTTTTCATCAAAGGCGATGCTTATAGCTGTCGCTAATGGCAAGAGTTATGGCGGGGGCATGAAAATTTCCCCGAATTCAGATTTGCAAGATGGCCTTTTGGAGCTATTCATCTTAAAGCCCGTTTCTAAGTGGGAGTTCCTCCGAGTTTTTCCAAAAGTCTTTAAAGGTGCGCACATCGATCATCCTCAAGTCCAAATCATGAGTGGGAAAAGTATTGAGATCAGTGCTGATGCTGTTGCCTATGCAGATGGAGAGCGAATTGGGCCGTTGCCTATTGAGGTGAAAATTAAACCTAATGCGCTCCTGACATGGACCGGCGCGTGAAGCTAAGTCCTGCGGAGCGGTATGTCGCCGCCAAGCGTCGGAATGCATTTCCTCTGACGGCTGAGTTTTCCGGCAAATACGATTTTCCATTTGATGATTTCCAGGTAAGAGCCTGCCAGCATCTCGAAGAGGGCAAGAGTGTTCTCGTGGCTGCTCCTACGGGTGCCGGAAAAACAATCGTCGGCGAGTTTGCGACATTTATGGCCGATCGAAAAGGAGAGCGCTGTTTCTACACAACGCCGATCAAAGCCTTGTCTAATCAGAAGTTTTCCGAACTGATAGACGTACATGGAGAGGCAAATGTCGGTTTGCTAACGGGCGATTCTTCAATCAATGGTGAGGCTCCTATTGTGGTTATGACCACTGAAGTGCTGCGCAATATGATTTATGCCCGGCCCGATGGAATTGAGAATTTGGGCTACGTTGTGATGGATGAAGTCCATTTTCTCGCTGACAAATTTCGAGGAGCCGTTTGGGAAGAGATACTTATTCATCTTCCAGAGCGGATTCAGGTTGTTTCCTTATCTGCGACAGTTTCCAATGCGGAAGAATTTGGCGCATGGCTCAAGAGCGTTAGAGGAGAGACGGAGGTGGTTCTCTCTGAAATTCGTCCGGTTCCGCTCTATCAGCACATTTTGATCGGCAATCGTCTCTTGGACCTATTTGTTGACGATGGACGAGTCAATCCTGAGTTGATTCGCCTCGAACGGAATTCAGCGAGGCGTCTTCCTGGGGGATCTAGATCCGGTAGTCGCACAGTAAGCAGTATTAAGTCATTATCTAGACCCGAAGTAGTCTGGAAGCTACAAGAGCGAGAGTATCTACCAGCCATTTTCTTTATTTTTTCTAGAGCTGGTTGCGATGCTGCTGTTTCGCAATGCATAAAGGAAGGCATATCCCTTACAAATACTGAAGAGCGCCAGGTGATACAGGAGGTAATTGCTCGCAAAACTCAGGAGTTGCCTCACGAGGATTTCGGAGTTTTGGGCTTTCATGAATGGTGTCAAGCCTTAGAACGTGGGATTGCTTCCCATCATGCAGGACTGTTACCAATGTTTAAAGAGACTGTGGAAGAGCTTTTTCAAAGGGGTCTCATAAAAGTGGTATTTGCAACAGAAACACTTGCAGTAGGTATCAACATGCCAGCTCGAACAGTTTTCTTGGAGAAATTAATCAAGTGGAATGGCGAGAGCCACGTCGCAATCACTCCAGGTGAATATACGCAACTAACCGGGCGAGCCGGTAGAAGAGGGATTGATATTGAAGGAAATGCCGTCGTTCTCTGGAGTGAGCAGATTGACAGTTCTCTGGCAGCAGGGCTTGCAAGCACTAGAACTTATCCCTTGAAGTCGTCCTTCTCGCCAACGTATAACATGTCCGCGAATTTGATTTCCCGATTTGGAAAGGAACGGGCCAGAAAATCTCTAGCTGCATCGTTCGCTCAATTTCAAGCTGATCACAGCGTCTCTGGACTACTAAAGCAGATTGCCAAGAATGAAGAAGCGTTCAACAGAATCGAAGATGAAGGAGTTTGCCATCTTGGCGATTTCACTGAATACATGGGGCATAGATTTGCAATTAAGAGAATAGAACAACTCTCTAGCCAAAGACCCAATCGAGGTGAGAAGCGTCGCAATCGAAAGGATATTGAGGAGGATATCGCGATCCATAGGCGAGCCTTGAAGAACCATCCATGCCACCAATGTCCTGAACGAGAGAGCCATGTCCGCCATCATGAACGTGGCGAACGCCTCGCTCGCGAAACTGAGGGATTGAAGTCGAGAATGGAGAATCGAACCAACGTAATCCCCAGAACTTTTGATCGAGTAAGTTCCATACTTGAATTTCTTGGTTATGTAAAAGGTGAGAAGCTCACTGTCAAGGGAGAGTCACTAACTCGCATTTACGCTGAGAGTGACTTACTTCTTACCGAGATGATTTTTCGCGATATCTTTAGTCAAATCACTGCTTCGGATTTAGTTGCTCTCCTTTCGGGCTTGATTTACGAAGGCAGAGGAGAGCGAAGCAAGATTCCTAGAATTCCTCGCAGCCTTGAAGAATCGGTTAAGCGCTCGATTTCAATCTGGTCCGACCTAGTTTCGCGCGAGGAGGAAGAGGGACTGAATCCACAGCGAGAGCCGAATTTTGACCTAGCTTGGAGTTCGTACCGATGGGCCAATGGCAATTCACTTCATTCAATTCTTCGCGAAACAGATATTCCGGTTGGGGATTTTGTCCGCAACATGCGTCAGATAATCGATCTACTGGGCCAACTAATCAATGCACGAACTGAGCTCGCGACGCTTGCCCGGGAAGCTATCAAGAGAATTGATAGGGGAGTAGTCGCTTACTCTGCGGTGGTTGCGTGACCTTAATGCTGATTGACTCAGCGTCACTCTGGTATCGCGCCTATTACGGAATGCCTGACACGCTTCTCTCTCCAAAAGGCGAACCAGTCAATGCAATAAAGGGCTTTATAGATATGACAGCCCGACTAATAAACACTTATCGTCCAGAGAGACTCGCGCTCTGTTTAGACGGCGATTGGCGACCCTCATGGCGCATTGAACTCTTTCCGGATTACAAGGCAAATCGGCTGGACGAAAGCGGGGAAGAAGAGGAAGAGCCGGATCTTCTAACTCCGCAGATTCCAGCGCTTCTAGAATTCTTCGAAGCGCTTGGTATAGAGATTATTGGGGCGGATGATTACGAAGCAGATGATGTCATCGCGACTTTATCCAAGCGCGAAACAGGACCAATACGTGTTGTCACCGGCGATAGAGATCTCTTTCAATTGGTCGATGACAAGAAAGATGTGAAGGTTGTCTATTTAGCCAAGGGAATTAGCTCTCACGATCTTGTAGACACTAAGTGGATAGCTCAGAAATATTCGATCCCGGGGGATAGGTATGCGCTCTTTGCAATGATTAGGGGAGATGCTTCAGATGGGTTACCTGGAATTAAGGGTATTGGGGAAAAAGGCGCATCTGAAATTGCATCTAATTTTTCAACGATAAAGGAAGTTGTATACGCGGCTCTTAATGATGACCCAAAACTTCGGGAGATTCATCGAAAGCGAGTAATTGCTGATCTGAAATACGCCGAGGTTGTTGAGAAGTTGGTTTCGTGCGCTCATGATGTCTCATTGCCAGGTGTTGATTTTAAAATTCCCAAGAGACCGAACAACGAGTCGGGCCTCCTAAGTCTTGCGACTGATTATGGTTTAACCACAAATCTCAGTCGTATTAAGTCGGCCTTGCAATGGGATTAGGTGTTCAAGCGGTTCTAGCAGGGGTACTACTTTGGAGTGGTTTTGCCCCCATCGAATTGCCCATTGGTCCATTTATCGGACTATTTCTGCTCATACGAGGACTGATCAACAACCCATTGAAAGTTCGGCTTTTTTTCTCGCTTATCACAGGGTTTTCCTTTTTCCTACCTCTACTTCATTGGTCAAGTTCATATGTAGGTTGGATTCCCTGGGTCAGTTTGGCTACTTTGCAATCTCTAATATTCGCGGTAATTGCTCTCTATCCATTCCGTAAAAATGTTGATTCAATTTTTCTCTTTGCCGCATGCGTTACCATGATCGAAATTGTCAGGATGAAATGGCCCTTTGGTGGGTTTGGATGGGGACGAGTCGGTCATACTCAAATTGAATGGTTATCAGGCCTTTATCCAATAATCGGAGTTTCGGGAATCACTTTTCTCGCAGCTTTTTTGGCAGGCGCTTTCAGCCTATCTAAAATGAAATCTTCTATTTTTCTACCGATTCCAATTCTTCTTGCAGCTTTTATGCCCGTTCCGGCAGTTACTGGAGTACTGAGCGTTTCTGCAGTGCAAGGGGGAGTAGACGCTCTTGGTTTTGAATACAACCAGCGTGCGCTTTCGGTCCTGAAGCGACATGCTGATTTTTCACTTGCTATTCCCTCCACAACTAGTCTCATTGTTTGGCCCGAGAATGCGTCAGATATTGATCCGTTCGATAATGTTCAAGCTAAGACCATAATTGCCGAATATATTAAGAGAGTAAATGCGCCGGTATTAGTTGGTGCGGTGTTGCAAAGTGACTTGGGTCCAAAGAATGTCTCAATTCTGTATCAAGCAGATGGTGCGATTGGTAGCGTCTACACCAAACAAGACTTGGCGCCTTTTGGGGAATACATGCCCATAAGAAAAATAGCCGAATTCATCTCTGCTGAAGCGAAAAGAGTCAAAGACTTTCAGCCTGGTAGAGAATGGATCAGTCATGAGATTGAAGGAAAATCATTTCAATCGATTATTTGTTTCGAGGTCTTAGATGATGATTTTCTACGACAAGGACTAAATGAACAGGAATTTGTCGTAGCTCAGACCAATAACGCCACTTTCGGAAGATCGCCACAAGCCGCTCAACAACTTCAGATTATTCGTGCTCGAGCGGCCGAATTTCAACGAGATTTTGCGGTAGTCAGTACAACTGGCTACACGGCGCATGTAAATGCACGCGGTGAAATTCAAGCCGAATTAGAACAATTTAAACCTGGGGTTCTAGAGATGGAGATAGAAACGCGCGATGAGAATTCACTTGCTACCCGTTTGGGCAGCAGTTTCTGGATCGGCTTCTTTGCCTTGATCCTTGCAATCAACTTACGCTCAGTTTATCGCCGATAATTGACATTATGTAAACTAATTAATAGCCAGGGCGCTTATCGGCTCACAAGAACAAACCAAATTGCGGTCCCCATATGCCCCATCGATACGCCCTACCGTCGGCCAGTATTTCCCCCGACTAGCCAATCCTTGCTCGATTCCGGCTGGAAATACCGCTTTAGCTCGCTCATAAGGTCGATTCCAATCGCCCACCAGAGTTTCTATGGTGTGTGGGGCGTTTCGCAACGCTGAATCTTCTAGCGCAATTTTGCCGTCCGCGATCTCATCAATTTCTCCCTTGATGAGGCGCATCGCCTCAATAAAGCGATCAATTTCGGCAATGTCTTCGCTTTCAGTGGGTTCAATCATCAGCGTTCCCGCAACTGGAAAACTCATTGTTGGAGCATGGAAACCAAAATCCATTAGTCGCTTGGCGATGTCATCTACGGTGACTCCAGTCGCCTTAGTTATCTCCCGAATATCGATGATGCATTCATGGGCGATAAAACCATTCTGCCCTTTGTAAAGCGTTGGGAAATAGTCTTCAAGCTTCTTAGAAGTGTAATTCGCAGAAAGAATTGCAACTTCTGTCGCTTTCTTCAATCCAGATGCGCCCATCATTCTGATGTATGCCCATGAAATTGGAAGTATCAAAGCAGACCCAAACGGGGCGGCTGAAACTGGGCCAGGACCAGTATGCGGTCCGGCTGTGACATCTAAAGGATGGTTTGGTAAATGAACGGCTAAGTGCTTTCGCGCGATAACAGGCCCGACACCCGGGCCCCCGCCGCCATGAGGGATGCAGAATGTTTTATGAAGATTTAAGTGAGATACATCGGCACCAAATTTTCCAGGCTTCGCTAGCCCGACAAGCGCATTTAAATTCGCCCCATCCACATACACCTGTCCCCCGGCTTCATGAATCAGCGCACAAATGTTACTTATTTCTGACTCGAATACGCCATGCGTCGAGGGATAAGTGACCATCAGCGCCGCTAATCGGTTGCCGTACTCGGAGATTTTCTCCTTTATGTCTTCAACCGAAACATTCCCCTGGTCATCGCAAGCAATAACGACCACTTTCATCCCCGCCATGACCGCGCTAGCTGCATTTGTTCCGTGCGCGCTTGATGGGATGAGGCAGATGTCGCGACCATGCTCCCCCTTGGCATCTAGGTAGTTGCGAATTGCCAGCAATCCAGCAAATTCACCTTGAGACCCCGCATTTGGCTGAAGCGAAACTGCGTCATAGCCGGTTATCTCAATCAACCAATCCGAAAGTTCCTTAATCAATTGACGGGTGCCTAGAGATTGTGAGCTTGGGGCAAATGGATGGAGATCTGAAAACTCGGGCCAGGTTATTGATTCCATTTCTGTTGTGGAATTGAGTTTCATGGTGCACGAACCCAGCGGAATCATGGTTCGATCTAAAGCTAAGTCGCGATCCGACAAAGCACGAATGTAGCGCAGCATCGCAGTTTCTGAATGATAAGAGTTAAAAATCGGATGAGTTAAATATGCTGTCTTTCGCAGATTGTTGAGGCCACCAAATGCCTCTCCATTTTCATGGGTCAAACCCCATTCTTTGATTAACTGTTCAACTGTTGCAGTCTCTGTTGTCTCATCAAACGCTACTGAAATCCCATCTGCGAGCAAACGAACATTAATGCCGATCCGTTCAGCGCCATCGAATAGAGCTTTTGGATTTTCAGCGAAGAAAGTGACCGTGTCAAAGAAAGTTTCGCTCTTCAACCTAAAACCAGAACGCTTTAGGTAACCTGCAAAATTTCGGGCGCGGTCATGCACTTGCTCCGCAATCTCCCGTAGTCCTTCAGGACCATGCCATGCTGCGTATAGCGCTGCGATATTCGCGAGGAGAACTTGAGCAGTACATATATTGCTCGTTGCCTTATCGCGCCTAATGTGTTGTTCCCGGGTTTGAAGCGCAAGGCGAAGAGCGGGATTTCCAGCAGCATCAATGCTTTGTCCAACTAGCCGTCCTGGGAGCGAACGTTCAAGACCTTCACGTACCGACAAAAATCCCGCATGTGGACCTCCGAAGCCCATCGGAACTCCAAAGCGTTGCGCCGATCCAACCGCGATATCCGCGCCCCACTCCCCTGGTGACTTAATAAGAGTAAGCGCCAATAGATCGGTAGCCATAATTACGAGCGCGTTCTTCTCTTTTGCGACCTTTATTAAGTCAACTAGTTCTGGAAGCGCTCCGAAGGTATCTGGATACTGAATCAAAAGCGCAAATACTTCATTCCCCAGGAAATCTTCTTTAAATGATTCGACGCGAAACTCTCTTATCTCTATCCCAAGTGGCTTTGCCCGGGTCTGTATAACAGCTTTGGTTTGCGGATGAACCGCAGAATCAATCAAGAAAATTGCGTTCTCCGGAAGCCTGGATGCACGTCTAGCTAGCGTCATGGCTTCAGCAGCAGCTGTTGCTTCATCGAGCATCGATGCATTTGAAATAGGCAATCCCGTCAAATCGCTGACCATGGTTTGAAATGCAAAGAGCGCTTCTAAGCGTCCTTGTGATATTTCTGGTTGATAAGGCGTATATGCCGTATACCAAGCTGGATTTTCTAAAACATTTCTAAGGATTACAGGTGGTGTAAATGTGCCGTAATAACCCATTCCAATGAATGACTTATTTCTTTGATTCTTCAGCGCCAGGCGACGCAGCTCTTCGATAGTTTCAGGTTCTGAAATTGGGTGAGGTAAAGATCCCCCGAAGATTTCGCCAAGTTTTATGGAATCAGGGAGAACATCAGAAATAAATTTTTCGAGGTCTGAATAACCAAGTTCATGAAGCATCGTTCCAACCTGATCGCTTGATGGACCGATGTGCCTATCTGAGAATTGATTTCTCGCCACGGCGAGAAGGATAGGCGCTTAACTACAAGAAGGCAGAGTTAAGAGACGCCCTTGAGCTTTCGTCGGATGGCGAGCTCATCCTGACCCGAACCGGGCAATACAGTTCCATCCTCGAGGTCTTCGCCCTGTAAATGTGTGAGTGAACCTTCAACCTCATGCCAAACTTTTCCAACCGCAATACCGAAGACGCCTTGTCCGCCTTGAAGGAGATCAAAAATCTCCTCGGAGTTAGTGCACTCATAAATGGAAGAGCCATCGCTCATCAGGGTGATGCGGGCTAGATCCTCGATCCCCCGCTCACGTAGATGAGCCACCGCACTTCTAATGTTTTGTAATGAAACCCCAGCGTCGAGCAATCTTTTTACAATCTTTAAGACAAGAATGTCTCTAAAGCCGTAGAGACGTTGTGAACCAGAACCTGTTGCATTCCGTACCGTCGGCTCCACCAGACCGGTCCGTGCCCAATAGTCGAGCTGACGATAAGAAATCCCGGCGGCAGCGCATGCGGTTGCTCCGCGGTAGCCGATTTCAGAAGAAGTCACGGGGGAAGCCTCTCACTTGAGTGGCTAAACGGTAAGTCCTCAACATACTGACATCAATCACCGACACACTCTAAATCTCAACTTAGGGTTTAGAGTTCTACGCCTGAAAGTCCTCGGGATTAATCCCCTCAAGAAACTCCTTGAACTTCTCAACCTCCTCTTCGGACTGATCTGGGATCTCAATGCCCGCTTCCTGGAGCAGATCCTCGCTACCCAAGATTGGCGAGCCTGTCCGTAGAGCGAGCGCTATTGCATCACTTGGCCGAGCCGAAACGGAAACGCCCCCTTGAAGATTTATAACCGAGTAGAACACGCCATCTCTTAACTCCGTCAAATGGATCGAGTCGACATTGGTATTGAGGGATGCCAAGAGGTCCTTCATTAGGTCATGTGTCAGCGGGCGAGGTGGCTGTACTCCCTGTTGTGCAAAGGCGATCGAAGTTGCCTCCACCGCTCCCACCCATATTGGGAGGTAACGAGCCCCGCCAATTTCCTTGAGTAGAACAATAGGTTGGTTGGAAGGCATCTCTACCCGAACACCTATTACATCAAGGGCATGAAAATTCATCGGGCTCGATGGAGTCCGGTTCTTACCAAGGAAGCATGGAGTCGAATTGATAGTGAAGCAATCTCACGCGCTACCTCCTCGGCCCTGGCCTTCGAATCTGTATTTTTCTGTCGCAGGAGTGGAGTAATTACCTGCTCTACTAAACCAACTTCGCGATCAGCTGCCGCCTTAAATGCACGCAAATGTCTTCCTTCTATTCCAAAGGCTGCCAACTCTCCAACTACTTTTGCAACCATCAGCGCATCACCATCGAAATGTTTACCTCTCGCTTGAACCAACCCATAACTTTCAAGTTCGCTCAATTGTTCCTCATTTATTCCGGCGCTCTTCAATAACTCCTCGCGGGAAAGTCGCAAGTCGCTCTGTTCTGCAAAGGCAGATGGAGAGACAGCAGCATCAACTGGAATCATCCTGGGCGTCGGAAGTACTCCGGGAGATTGAGAAGGCTCGAGACCCCTATCTAGGGCATCAAGATTCTCTTTGATTACTTTGAGCGGCAGATATTGATCTCTTTGCGCAAGCAACACATAGCGCAATCTCTCAAGATCTGGTGTTGTAAATTTACGGTAGCCAGATGGAGTTCTTTGTGGCTCAATCAGACCTTCTGACTCAAGAAATCGTATCTTAGAAATGGTGATGTCTGGAAAATCTCCCCGCAACTTCGACAAAACTTCACCAATACTTAAATAGGCTCGTGCGGGAACGCTCATGATCTTACCTTTCCACCACTGAAGAAATGCATTCTGAATTTTCCAACTTGGAGCTCATCGCCATCCGTTAACACCGCGCTCTCTACAAGGGCGCCGTTCAAATAAGTACCATTTAGGCTTCCCGAATCCTTGAGTGAAAATGTCTCTCTATTCCTAAAAATTTCGGCGTGCTTTCTCGAAACAGTGACATCATCCAAGAAGATTTCATTATCTGTAGCCCTACCAATTCGGGTCGCGTCAGAATTCAAAAGGAAGCGAGCTCCTTTATTGGGACCTATCAGCGAGACCAACATCGCAGAATCCGAGGCAAGACCATTGAGAACTTCCACTAACTCAGGGCCGGCATCTTGAATCAGTCCGGCGAGTGAGCTCTCCACAGATCTGAGAGCTGTTAGATGAATTGTGGTCGTCAGATCTTTCTGGTTATCCGCTGCAGCAACCACTTTCCCTCCCTAAACCTAAGGTTCCACTTCAGGCTCACCCTATGGTGGAGGTTTGGGTGAGTCAAGCCGTCAGAGCGCTATAAGAGTTGGGCGTTAATAACTCTGATAACTCTGAAGTTGAGGAGGCCTCAATTTCAAAGAGCCAGCCACTTCCATAGGGTTCGGAATTAATTTTCTCTGGAGCCGCATCAAGCTCACCGTTAACTGCCACTACCTTTCCGGAGAGCGGGGAGTAAATTTCTGAGACGCTTTTCGTCGACTCAACTTCTCCGCATACTTTGCCCGCTTGCAAAATATCTCCGACTTTTGGCATCTGGAGATAAACGATGTCACCAAGAGCACCTTGTGCATAGTCAGTTATGCCAACTCTAAAGATCCCCGGCGATTTCTCTTCAATCCATTCATGTTCCTTGGTGTAACTGAGATTACTTGGAACATTGCTCATCGAGGTACCTTCTTCCTTTCAGGCAATCTTTTGCAAGAGCGCCTTACCCGTTAATGAGAACCTAGCCGTAGGTTTGCAAGGCCAGTTCTAGCGTATTGAATACCAGTCCACAAATACAGACCAATCCCCCATCCGGCAAAAGCCCACCCAAAGATAAAGGCAATTTCTGCGATTTCATTATTCGATGAAAATGTAAGCAAAAGAAGTGGGAGCGCGTACAACAGATTGAATGTTGCCGCTTTGCCCAGATATGTGACCTTGAAGGGCGGAATCTCGGCACGCCTCATGAATATCAAAAGCAAGCCAAGAGCCAAATCTCGTAGGACGATGATGAGCAATAACCAAATCGGAACTACTCCGGAGAGAAACATCCCAATGAGTACTGCCGCAATGTAAAGACGATCAACGGCGGGATCGAGCAATTCACCGAGCCGACTCTCCTGGTTAAGCGCTCTCGCCAACTTTCCGTCGAGATAATCGGTTGCTCCCGCCAGCATCAAGGTAATGACCGCCAATGGGTAGTTCTCTCTCCAGATGAGGACTAGGAAGATCGGTATACCGAGAGCCCGTAAGAAGGTTAGAAGATTAGGCAGGGTCAGCATGCACTTCCCTTCATGTAAAGAGGTTATCTGTCGGGACGACAGGATTTGAACCTGCGACCACATGACCCCCAGCCATGTGCGCTACCAAGCTGCGCTACGTCCCGTGCCGAAATAGTACCTCGGGGGTAACGAGCTTTATTATCGATCGCGAAGCCGAACCGAGATTCGAATTGGAGAACCAGAGAATCCAAACTCTTCTCTTAGACGTCTCTCGATAAAACGTCTATAGCTCGACTCGAGAAAATCGGTTGCAAATATGATGAATGTTGGCGGTTCGATTCCGGCTTGAGTTGCAAAGAGAATTTTGGGTTGTTTTCCACCCCGTACCGGCGGTGGTGTCGAACTCACGAGCTGACCTAAAAAGGCATTTAGGCGACCTGTTGGGACCCTAAATTCCCAACTTTGGAGGGCTCGTTCAACCGCTGGAATTAAGCGATCCTTATGCCAGCCCGTTTTGGCAGAGAGGTTTATCCGCTCCGCCCAGGCAACTTGATCAAAGTTTCGATCGACCTCCCGTTCCAGCTGGATTCGGCGATCGTCATCCAATAGATCCCATTTATTCATCACGATAACGAGGGCCTTGCCAGCCTCCTCGGCCATGGAGATTATTCGCAAATCTTGTTCTGTCATTGGAACCGAGGCGTCTAGAACAATTACTACAACTTCCGTGTTCTCGATCGCTCGCTCTGTCCGCAGGGATGCGTAGTAATCCGTCCCACTTGCTTGATGCGCACGACGACGTATACCGGCTGTATCAACCAGTCGCCAAGTTTTTCCTTCTACCTCCACTAGCTCATCAATTGGATCCCTAGTCGTGCCTTCAGCATCATCAACAAGTGCTCGCATGCTCCCTGCGAATGAATTGAGCAAACTGCTCTTTCCAACGTTTGGACGCCCCACGATTGCAATCTTTCGGAATCCGTCAGAGATTTGTCCTTTACCTACCTCAGGTAACCTCTCAACAATTTTGTCCAATAGATCACCTGAACCACGACCGTGGGCAGCAGAAACAAAGTGAGGCTCTCCTAAACCAATATTCCAAAGCTGGTGTGCATCAAGTTCATCTCGCTCAGAATCAACTTTATTGGCTATTAACATCACGTCGATCTTGCTTTTGCGAAGAATTCCAACCAGCTCTTCATCTTCACTTTGAGCTCCGACATGTGAATCTACAACGAAGAGAATCAAATCAGCTTCGCCAATAGCGCTCTGCGCCGCATCAGAAATTTTCAGAGCTATACCTTCGGCGCTAGGTTCCCAGCCACCAGTATCCATAAGCGTGAATCGTTTTCCGTTCCACTCAGCATCATATTTGACGCGATCTCGAGTGACCCCAGGCGTATCCTCAATAATCGCTTCTCTGCCACCGATTATTCGATTTACCAGAGTGGACTTTCCGACGTTTGGTCTGCCAATCACCGCAACAATTGGCAACCCAAGAAGTGAACGCTGTTTCAGAATGTTCCAGATATATTCGATCGTCTCTTCTAAACTCAAATGCGTGGAATCAACCAGAATTGAGTCGGTCGACCTTTTCAACGGCGAGACCTCCCGTGAGCTGTCAACTGCATCGCGAGTCGCAAGACTTTCAGCGACCGATGAGTCAGCTCTTCGCTCAACTCTCAAACTTTCCAGCTCGTTTTCGCGACGTCTTGCTCTGGCCTCAATATCTGCTTGAAGATATATCTTGAGCTGAGCTTCAGGCGCTACAACAGTTCCAATGTCTCTTCCCTCGACAACAATTCCTTTTTTAGCCTTAGCAATAATCTCCCGCTGCAAGACAAGAAGTGCTTTGCGAAGTTCTGGCCAGGCGCTTATACGACTTACGTTTTCTGTAATGACCTCTTCTCGAATATCTTTTGACAGATCTTTGCTTCCAATGAAAACTTTAGGATCTTTTGGATTAGTGCTAAATGAAATTTTATGCCTATCGAGCTCTTCAATAAGTGCGCCAGCATTTTCTAAGTTCTTCTCTAAGCTCATCCAGGTTGCCGCGCGATAAAGTGCTCCAGTATCGAGGTACTCCCATCCAGCACGCTCTGCAATTCCTTTTGCCGTCGAGGATTTTCCAGCTCCACTAGGTCCATCCATCGCAACAACAACTTGATTCCGAGTAATCATTGGAGATACACAGTCCATCCAGATTGAGTTAGGTGAGTATGCAATCTCACTGCATCGTCTTTTGATAGAGAAAGTCGAATCAAACCACTCTCCTGGCGCGGCGAATGCTCCAAGGACAAGTCTTCAACATTTGCAGAAATTGCAGCACACTCGTTGAATAGCGCTCCGAGTTGTCCTGGTTTATCTTCGATGATTACATTCAAATATGAATACTCACGGGGTCGGGCCCCATGCTTGCCGCTCAATCTTGCCTGTACTTGATTCGCTCGTGCAAAGATCGCAACTAATTTGGTCGCGTCTCCTTTTGTTAGAGAATCTTGGATTTCATCGATTTGTGTGTGAAGATTTTTTAGCGAGCTAATAACTTCTTGTGAATTCGACAGGAGTATCTCGCTCCACAAGCTCCCATCCGAGGCAGCCAAACGCAACATATCGCGCAGACCCTGACCGGAAATCTCTATCGCACTACCAACCTGATCAAGTGAAGAGGCTAGGGCGGTACTTAGAATCTGTGGTAAGTGAGAAACTCGAGCCAGCAAAAAATCGTGCTCGGATGGGCTCATTCGATAGGGCGTAGCTCCCATCACCTTTATGAAATCTTCCACGTGTGCGATGGCATCTTGGTTAACATGAGCTCCAGAAGTAACTATCCAAGCTCGACCATCGAAGAGATCACTTCTTGCCGATTGCGGGCCATGCACCTCGCGCCCAGCTATCGGATGTGTCCCTATAAAGCGCTCTCTTAAACCCGATATGTCATCGACTTCAAGTTGAAGTTTAGTTTTAGTACTAGCTACGTCTATAAATACAGCGCTTGGGTTCGTTTTGAACTCGGCTTTCAGAGCTGGAATGACTTCGTTCGGAGGCGTTGCAATAACAACTAGAGTCGAGGTGAAAAGTTCGGAAGAAACTTCCGCTGTATTGCGCAGCAAGTCATTCGCGATGCCACTATTGGTGCTATCCAAATCAGATATGGAAACTTTCCACCCAAATTCACGTAACCTGAGGGCGATGGATGTTCCTATGAGCCCCGCTCCCACGATACGGGCCTCTCTCTGATTCATTGCGCGAGATCTTTACGTAGAACTGAGGTACCGCGCAGGTAGATGTGATTGACCTGCTTCTGGTTTCGAGTGGTCTCGCAATGGACCAATACCCTGATGGTTCGAGGAAGACTATTGGGAACCGGAATCTCAGTTGAGCAGAGGAGCGGCACATCACCTAGCCCCATAGCCCTCGCAGATGCTGCAGGAAAATCCGAGGTGAGATCCTGCGTCACCGTAAAGATAACCGAAACCAAATCCTCACTGCTTAAACCATTAACTCGCATTAACTCACTCATTAACTCAACAACTGCATCGCGCATCAAATTGGCATCGTCCAAGTCAATCTGGGTGGCTCCCCTGATTCCGCGGATACTCATTGGCAAAGTTTACTTTCGCTGAAGAGAAAAACCGGGAAGGTTTATTTACTGTTTTAACGTTTTGCCCATAAGTTGATTTTCATGTCTTGAAGGTCACCTCGATCAATTGTCGACAATTGCAGCCAGAGATCCGTTTCCTGATTAATGTCGACAAATCTCTTTAAACTAGGGATTTCGTGCTGATATTTGTCGATAAAACGCTTTTGATTCGGAGCGATAAATAGAGGTTTATTGTTAAATCGACTTTAATGAATTACCAATTTATATATTTATTGATAAGTCGTTTCAACGCTAGATAGATATCTCCATTTACCGGGTTTCAGCTCCCCTAAGTGAATTCTGCCAACGCGAACTCTCTTTAGGGCAAGGACAGTTAAATTCTGGCTGGCGGCCATTCGTCTGACGATCTGATTACGCCCCTCGTGAATCTCAAGTTCAAAACCTCCTGGGATAGATCTCACCGATTCACCTTTGGCTAACCCATCGGCTAAGCGCACCCCTTTTTTAAGATTAACCAGAGCATGACGCGAGACTGGTTCTTCAACAAAAACCTGATAGCTCTTGACCGCACCCTTTGAGGGATGGCTCATGGCCTGTGACCATTCACCATCATTGGTAAGGAGAATTAAGCCTTCGCTCTCCTTATCGAGGCGTCCCACATGAAAGAGCCTCTCTGAACGATCAAGAAAATAGTCGCCTATGCAGTTGCGGCCTCTCTCGTCAATCATGGTAGACAAAACTCCTCTTGGTTTATAAAACGCGATATAGGTTTTAGAAGATTGCGCTATAACATCCTTACCTTCAACCTGAACTTTATCTTTTATCGGGTTTATTTTCGTCCCGAGTGTGGTGACAATCTTTCCATTTACCTTGACGCGACCATCTTGAATTAGTTCTTCCGATTTTCGGCGACTGGCCACCCCAGCATCAGCAAGATATTTCTGAAGTCTGATCTCGCCCATCTCCCAAGTGTAGGGCTTCAATTCAAAGCAGGATTCCGATGTTGATCGGATAGAGCCCTTAATCGGATAGTGAAGCGATTACCTCATCTAAGCCATCAACATCCGGTAAAAACGGCGCCAGGGCAGGTAGATCCTCGACTCTATTGAGTCCTATCCGTTCTAGAAAATACGAAGTCGTTCGATAAAGGATTGCACCGGTCTCGTGCTCGACACCGCACTCCTCGACCAATCCCCTATTTACCAGCGTCTTCATTACCGCTTCGACGTTTACACCACGGATGGCCGAGACGCGGGCTCGTGAAATCGGTTGACGATAGGCGATGACCGCAAGGGTTTCTAAGGCAGCCTGGGTGAGTTTGGCCTGTTGTCCATCGAGGACAAATTTCTCCACCAATGGAGCTAGATCTGGATGGCTGTAGAAACGCCAACCTCCGGAAATCTGCTTTAGTTCAAAACCTCGCTGCTCAGCGGCATATGCTACAGAGAGCTTGTTGAGCGCCTCTATGACCTCTTCGGTTGGGCGTTCGATGATTTGGGCCAGAACAACCTCCGATAGGGGCTCTTCGACCACCATAAGAATCGCCTCGATCGAACGTTCTAGTTCTCGGTCAGACATCGCTCTCCTCGCTTTCGTTCTTCACAGGTAAATCGAATTCCTCTCCAACGGAAATCTCGCCACTTTCGCTTCCGGTCCACGTGATCTGCAGCTCGCCGAGAGCTACGACCTGCTCAAATCGGATCTGTGCTTCTCGATACAACTCGAGTAGCGCCAAGAACCGCGCCACTACAACCAGGGCGTTCGGGGCATCAGCCACTATCGCACGGAAAGTCATGCTTTTCTGACGCCTTAAGAGCCCAACTACATGGTTTGCCTCCGCGGCAACGCTGACCATCGGTAAGTGAAGGTGGGCGGTGGAAAGCGTTGGAGAGGTCCTCGGCGTGAGGACTCGATTGGCGATTGCGGCAAAGCGCTCTGGGCTTACGCCGATCAAGACCTCCGGGAGTAGCGTTGCGAAGGTCGCATCGAGGGCTACGCTCCGCGCGAAAGTTCGCTCCTGGATTTCAATTCGATGCTCAAGGATTGATGCGACCTCCTTAAAGGCGCGATATTGAAGGAGCCTTGCAAACAACAAGTCTCGAGCCTCAAGAAGAGCCAGATCCGCCTCATCATCAATTTCGCCTGAGGGTAATAAGCGCGCCGCTTTAAGATCAAGAAGCGTTGCTGCCACAACTAGGAATTCGGTCGCATGATCTAGTTGCCAACCCTCTTCGGTCTCTTCAAGAGCCTTAATGTGAGCAATGAATTCATCAGTTACGGTGGCGATTGCCACTTCAGTGATATCCATCTTGTGCCTCGAAATGAGTTGCAGGAGGAGATCGAATGGCCCATCAAAATTAGCTAAAGTCACTGAAAAGCCGCTAATTCGCCCCTCTCCTTGATAAGAAGAGCCAGCTTCAGAGTTAACTGAACCTAAAGTTTTACTTGAGAGTTCAGTATTTTGAGTTTCCATGACTTGCTAACTCTACGCGTGTCGCTCCAAGATTTCGAACCAATCTGATTAAAGTCGCACCATGGCAAAAAGTGCTTCAGAGATTTCTCGTTTGAACGCTAAATCGACAATTAAAGGCGTTTCAAAGAGTGAGAGCGAAATTGTAACTACTTCTTCGGTATTAAATCGACCTACTCCAATTTTTCCCGAGCCAGCACCACTGACATCTCATGGAGATGCGCGAATCATCTCAGTTGTTAATCAGAAGGGTGGAGTTGGCAAAACCACTACAACCATAAATCTCGGCGCAGCTTTTGCCGAGTTAGGAAGAAGAGTCCTCTTAGTTGATTTCGATCCACAACACTCACTTTCAGTTGGACTAAATGTTTCAACAAGAGAGATTGAAGGCTCCATCTACGACCTAATGATGGATGAGTCAACAAAGATTGATGATTTTCTACTAAAGACCAGCGTTCCCGGAATGGACATGATTCCCGCTCATGAAAATCTCGCTGGCGCTGAGGGCGGATTAGTAAACGTGATTGCTCGCGAGAAGATTCTCAAGCGAGTTCTGCAACCCGTTCTTGATTTTTACGATGTGATTCTTATTGATTGCCAGCCATCGTTAGGCTTGTTAACCGTAAACGCCTTGACGGCCTCTCATTGGGTTCTAGTACCACTCGAGTGTGAATATTTTGCGCTTCGCGGTGTTGCACTTTTAGATGACATCATCAAAAAGGTTCAAGTCAACACTAATCCGGATCTACAGCTGCTTGGAATTTTGCCTACTATGTTTGATCGCAAGACCGTCCATAGTCGAGAAGTTCTAGAACGGATTAGCGAAGCTTTTCCAAATAAGATCTGTGATACCACAATTGCGCGTACCGTTCGTTTCCCTGAAACTACTGTGGCCGGTGAACCGATTACTTCTTATGCAAGTTCTTCAATTGGTGCGGCCTCTTATCGCCGATTGGCACGTGAATTGATTTCAAATGGAGGTGTCCGATGACGCGGAGAATCAGCCTTCCTGGAGCAGACGAGCTGTTCCGCAAAACGACACTTAGTGCGGTTCCAGATCAAGTAGAAGTTGTTGAAGAGGTAGTTCATACAAACCGGCCGACGACTTCATCGGCTGCAAAAACGCAACCGAAAAACTCGACTGGAGTTAGGCAGACTCCTCGAAGGCGACCAACTGGAATTGACAAAGGTCCATCAGGTCGAGAGAAGCATGATGAAAAGATAACGGTCTATCTTTCGCCGGAAGAGTTGTTTGATCTTGAACAAGCCCGTCTACATCTGAGGGGCGATTTAGGTTTAGCGGTTGATCGTGGCCGTATTGTGCGTGAAGCGCTATCAATAGTTATCTCAGATTTAGAGGCAAAAGGTGATCAATCAATTATCGCGAGAAGGTTGCGCGGTAGATAAATCACTTACCGGGCTCGGGGATGAGCGGCTGCGTAGCTTTCGCGTAATTTGTCGATCGTTACCAATGTATAAATCTGTGTGGTGCTAACTGAAGCATGTCCGAGAAGTTCTTGAACGACTCGTATGTCTGCTCCTCCATCTAAAAGATGAGTGGCGAATGAATGCCTTAGAGCATGTGGCGAAACTTTTCCATCTAATCCGCTTCGTTCAGCGGCTACAAGGACGATATTCCATGCGCTCTGCCTCGAAATTCGCCCGCCCCGGGCATTGAGAAATAGGGCCCTCTGACCGCTTTTTTGCCCGATATTTTGTAGGGAGGGCCTCAATCTAACTATGTAATCCTCGATCGCTCTTCGAGCAAAACTGCCAATAGGAACTATCCGTTCCTTTCGACCTTTACCGAGAATTCGAAGCGTAGTTATCTCATCCTCATTCGAAGATGACTTCTTGACGTCATCCAAATCGAGCGCAACGATCTCACTGACGCGAGCACCCGTCGCGTACAGCAACTCCAGCAAAGCTCTATCCCTTAGCCCCATCCCCTCAAGAGCTGGAGAAGATATCAGCGACTCAATTTCGCCAATAGTTAAAGCTTTTGGGAGACGTTTTGGGATTTTAGGAGGAACTAGTTCATGGGCTTTATCCTCTATTCCACGATCTCTTGCAAGGAACTTATAAAAAGTTCTAATGCAAACTGTTACGCGCGCAATACTTGCATCCGTTAATCCCTGCTGCCTCAGTTCCGTCAAGAAATCTCGCAGATCATCACTCTGTGAATCCCAGAGAGTGAGCTGACGATTCTCCAAAAAATGAGCGAGCTTCTGTAAATCTCTTCTATATGCGGCGAGCGTGTTCTTGCTAAGGCCACGCTCTACTCCGAGATGACTTAAAAAACTATCGAGTAAGCCTTTATTTTCCACGGTTAATCGCAGCTTTGATTAAGCCACTAAAGAGAGGATGCGGGTTAGTCGGACGCGACCTGAATTCTGGGTGAGCTTGAGTTCCGACATAGTAAGGATGTACCGCGCGCGGGAGCTCAACAAACTCAACCAGTGATCCATCGGGAGAAAGGCCGCTAAAGACTAATCCTGCCTTAGCAATCTCTTCACGATATTGATTATTTACCTCGTATCTATGGCGATGGCGCTCTGATATTTCAGAACTACCGTAGACCTCGGCGACAATCGAACCTTCTGCAAGAAGCGCTTTATAAAGTCCTAGCCGCATAGAGCCGCCCATATCACCATCTCCGGCAACAATTCGCTCTTGTCCAAGCATGGTTGCAATGACTGGATGTGGAGAATCTGGCGCAAATTCAGCTGAGTTAGCCTCGACAATGCCAGCGAGATTTCGTGCCGACTCAATAACCATACATTGCAATCCTAGGCAGAGTCCGAGAGCAGGAATCTTCTCTTCTCGTGCATATTTGAGTGCGCCAACTTTGCCCTCGATGCCTCTAACGCCGAAACCACCTGGCACACAAATAGCATCAACTCCCTCTAGCTGAGACTTGGCACCTTCAGCCGTTTCACATTCATCACTTATTACCCACTTGATTTCAACTCGTACATTATTTTCAAATCCGCCGGCCCGAAGCGCTTCGGTAACTGAGAGATAGGCATCTGGTAGATCGACATACTTTCCAACCAGTCCAACTTTGACGGTTTGCGACGGATTATGAACCCGCCTAAGTAACTCATCCCATTCGCCCCAGTCAACATCGTGCGCGGGGAGGCCCAACCTTCTGACGATGTATGAATCTAGCCCTTCGCGATGAAGTACTTTGGGAATGTCGTATATGGAGGGCGCATCTACAGCGGCGACAACAGCCTCTTGATCAACGTCGCACATGAGCGAAATCTTCTTCTTAACATTTATAGGAATCTCTCGATCACTTCTTAGAACCACGCCATCTGGGCTAATACCAATAGAGCGCAGAGCTTGGACCGAGTGTTGTGTGGGTTTGGTCTTTAACTCACCCGAGGGTCCGATATAAGGAACCAGAGATACATGCAAGTAGAAGACATTCTCTCTGCCAACTTCTTGTCGGATCTGTCGCGCCGCTTCCAGAAATGGAAGAGACTCGATATCCCCTACCGTTCCACCTACCTCCGTAATTACAATGTCAATTTCTGGAGCCGCCATTGCGCGAATTCGATCTTTGATCTCATTTGTTATGTGCGGAATAACTTGAACTGTATCCCCTAGATACTCGCCACGGCGCTCTCTTGCGATAACTCGCGAGTACACTTGGCCCGTTGTGACATTTGCCGAGCCATGCAGGTTTGTATCTAAAAATCTCTCATAATGACCGATATCTAAATCTGTCTCAGCCCCGTCGTCAGTTACAAAGACCTCGCCATGTTGAAATGGATTCATGGTTCCTGGGTCGACGTTTATATATGGATCCAGTTTCTGCATGGTAACGCGGAGACCACGTGCACGCAGTAATCTGCCGAGACTCGATGCAGTAAGGCCCTTGCCTAAACTTGAGGCGACTCCGCCGGTGACAAATAAATGCTTGGTCACATGAGGGGCGGTCATGGAGCACTAACTTATCACCGACCTAGCTCTTTACTAAATCAAGCAACTCGCGAGCGTGCTCTTGGGCGTGTTCAGAACCTTCTAAACCAGAGAGCATGCGAGCTATCTCGCTCTCCCGTTCGCCTCCTTCAATATTGGTAACAGAACTTTCTGTGATACTTCCATTTGAATCCTTCAGAACGCGCAGATGATTGTTTCCCCAAATTGCTACTTGGGCTAAGTGCGTCACCACAATTATCTGGGCTTTCTCTGCAAGTTGTTTCAATCTCCGACCGACTTCCAGAGCGGCCTTGCCGCCGATACCGGAATCAATCTCATCGAAAAGATAGGTTCCCATGGGCGAAGACTCTGCAACTACAACTTCAAGCGCCAACATCAATCTTGATAATTCGCCGCCGCTTGCCGCTTTTGAAATAGGTAGTAACTCTCCCTCAGCGTGAGCTGCGAAGCGCATAACAACTTCATCATTACCAAATCGACCAAATTTTGAACTATCGAACATCACCCCATTTGCTTCAAGTTTCAAGCTTTCGCGAACTTCACATCCAAACTGGGCCTTTGGCATGGCAAGATCTCGCAACTCGCGGGTCACTTCCTCATCTAGTTTTTTAGCCCGTTGTTGACGTAAGTCAGTTAAACGTCCCGTTGCATCTAACAGCTTGTGATAATTCGCACGCTGCTCTCTCTCCAACTCATCAACCCGACCCTCGCCACCAGTTAGATCTTTCATTCGATTACTGGCTGCTTCAGCTCTTTCGAGCGCTATACCCAATGCTTCCTCGAGATTTGCTCCCTCGCCGAACCTTTTTGCGTAAGTTCGTAAGGCTGCGCGGCGGTTAAACAATTCTTCAAGGCGCATTGGATCAGCAGCCAAATCTTCTAAGTATGCGTTTAGCCTGCTAGATAGCTCAGCCAAGGCGAAGTAACCCTCTTCAATAACTACCGCTGCTTCGTCTAGGACCTGGTCTTTATCCCGAACCGACTGAATAGTGCGCCGAGCAATTCCCAACGTCGTATTTGCCCCATGCTCTTCACCGTCCACGGCGCTCAAGAGCGTGTTTAGCGCCAAACGTATCTCTTCGACGCTCTCAAGCTTCTTAATCTCTGTATCAATTAATGAAAGCTCGCCGATTTCTGGCTTTAGTTTCTTCGTTTCCCCAAGTAATTCCTGAAGTTCTGCGACTTCCTTATCGCGATCAAGCAGGGCCCGCTTCAAATTTTCAACTCTCTTTGAACTTGCATCGAAAGCCTCTAGGCGTTCTTGATATTCATGTAGGAGCAATTCGATATCCCGACCACCAAAGCGATCGAGCATCTCTCGCTGTTTCTGCGGTTTGGAAAGTTGCAAGGTTCCGTGCTGGCCATGTATCTCTATCAACTCAGATCCGAACTGCGAAAGAATTGAAGCTGTGGTGTTTAGGCCACAGATCGAAGCCCTACTTTTGCCATCTGAATTTAGAATCCTTGTTAGAAGTAACTCGCTCTCTTCCGGCTCTATCTCATTATCCTCAATCAAATTCTTGAGCGAGCGCTGTATTGGATCTGATAGAGCAAACCTGCCACTGACAACTAGACGTTCAGAACCCTTTCTTATCAAATCTGAATCTGTCTTGCCGCCCAAAACCAACGATAGCGCTGTTAAAACCATGGTCTTTCCGGCACCCGTTTCACCCGTGATGACGTTGAGTCCGGGTTTGAATTCTACGGTCGCATTTTCGATAACACCCAAGCCTTTGATTGATACCTCTTCAAGGCGAGTTCGTTTCACTTGATGCGTTTCACTCACCCCGCCAACCATCAACTGGAAGTTTGAATTTCGCGACTAAGCGGTCGGCAAAAGAGGCATCTTCTAAATGGGCTAGGGAAATGAAAGTCTTTTCACTAGTTAGTAGGACTCGATCACCCTCTCTAAGCTGAAATTTTCTAAGTCCATCTGCCGAGAGAACGCCTATTTCACTCTCTACATCTATAGCAATCTCCGAATCAGGCGAAACAACCATCGGATCGGAAAATAGCGCATGCGCGGCGAGAGGTAGCAACACCAAGGCTTCGACATCGGGCCAGACAACTGGGCCACCTGCCGAAAAAGCGTACGCAGTCGAACCAGTAGGCGTAGCGCAAATAACTCCGTCACAACCCCATCGCGACAACGGACGGTGATCAATCTGCACGAACAATTCGATCATTGCTTCAGTATTACGCTCGACCGTGACTTCGTTGAGCGCCCAACCATTTGTAATCTGAGACTCTCCCCTAAAGACTTTATAAGCAAGAGTCATTCTTTTCTCTGTTTTGTAATTTCTGTTATTGATAGCGTCTACAAGCTCTCCAACAGATGGCTTCTCAATCTGAGCAAGAAAACCGACATGACCTAGATTGATTCCGAGAACTGGGATATCAGTTCCATGTGCAATCTCAGCGCCGCGAAGGATTGTGCCATCACCACCTAGAACGAGCACAAGCTCATGCTTCTTTACGCTCTCTAAAATTTCACTCTGCGATTTGGAGATAATTCCCGGAATAGAAACTTCAGAAGAAGTGTGAACTGCAACCCCATTTTTACCAAGTTCAGCTACAACTTCTGTCGCAAGGAGATACGCTTCGGGTCGAGAGGGATGTAAGACGAGGATGATGCTACGACTCATCTATTGAGGTCCCTTCTCTACGGCAAGATATATCTCAGCGGCAACAGGGGCTGGGGCGCTCCGTTTCAACCAGAGGAAATATTCCACATTTCCCGATGGTCCGGGTAATGAACTTGCAACTACTCCAAGACAGCCCAGACCAAGCTCGAAGGCGCGATTGGCAACTTCTGCCACAGCGCTCGCTCTTAACTCTGGCGAGCGAACCACTCCTCCTGATTCCAGAGCCTCTCGACCAACCTCGAATTGTGGTTTAACCATAAGAAGAAAATCACCCATCGAAGATGCGCATGAGATCAAAGCCGGAAGAACTGTCTTGAGCGAGATGAAAGAGAGGTCCCCAACAACTAGATCAACCGCTTCTCCCAATTTCTCAACCTTGAGTTCTCTAATATTTGTTCGATCATGAATGATGACTCGAGGATCTTGCTGGAGCTTCCAGGCAAGTTGTCCATACCCGACATCTACGGCATGAACTTTCGCTGCACCTCTTCGCAACAAAACATCAGTAAATCCTCCAGTTGATGCGCCAGCATCCAGACATACTCGACCATCCACCTCAAGTTCGGCAAAGTAATCTAGAGCTCCGGATAACTTCAGCCCGCCCCTTGAGACAAAATCATCACTCGGCAGATCGACAATAATCGAGACAGTCGAATCCACACGTGTTGCAGATTTGGTTGCAGGCAAACCAGCCACTTTTACTAAACCACGTTCGATTAAATCTTGGGCGTTCTCCCTGGAGCGGGCGAGGCCTCGTTTTACCAATTCGGAATCAAGTCGACTGCGCATCTGATCCCCTGTTTGGAAACTCTTAAGACTGCGAGTTTGTTATGCCTTCTACCGATGCAAGCGCATCGGAAAGATCATTATTAACCTCTTCGAATTTGGCGCCATGTTCTTCTAGTGGCAGCAGGCCAATCTCGTTGACTTTACGCTTTATCAAGGAGATTCGATCGACGCTCTCTTGGTTGCTCACCCTTAACTCTTCTTTCCAGCAGATTTAGCGCTACTCTTTTTCTTCGCTTTCGGTTTTGATTTTGGTTTTGCTTTTGCGTCAAGTTTGGGTTTTGGTTTTGCTCCCGAGGACTTGTTCTTAAGGAGCGACTTCAATTCCATTACTTCGCGCTCAAGTCTTTTTAGATCACTCGCTTTCGCAAAACCCATTCGAGAGACGTTCTTTTTTACCTCTTCTTCAATCTTTACCTTAATTGCTTCCCCGCTCTCTCGAGCCCAAGCATTAAGGGCAGCTGCAACTTCCTGGGGGGTCTTTTCGCCACTACTTATCTTGGTTAAGTAGGTTCTAAGAGCAGAGAATAGATCGTTAGCCATGGCGAAAAGGTACCTAAATTCGTGTCAATTCGCGCGCTTCGACCTGCCAACGGCTTGTGATGCCCGCCTTACCTTTCCAGAACCTTCGCCGCAAAACTCCTCTTATCTCAATCCATTCCTCTGCTTCTAAGGAGAGTGCTCTCTTTCGCAATTGAGATTTCCATGTGGCAATATCCAAGGTATCAACGCCTTCACGATCGTCGCGATCGATAATCAGCCTAAATTCGACAACGGCATCACCACTAGGCAGAGTCTTTTCGGTTGGCTTGCCACTCACACGACCATTCAACTCAACTTTATTCTTATAACGCGTCATTTACGTCCTCGACCTTCTCTCGATATTTTAGGGACGAATGATTCAAGATTATGAGCCCGTTTCGCTCGCTTCGATAAAGACTTGTGGATAGCGCTGGCGAAACTCTTCGGCTTCATTAGTTCTTTCAGCTTTTAATAAGGCTTGGTAGTAGGCCTTTCGCAATCTCTTGCTCCAGGCTGGATCACTCTCGTTAAGTTCGCTACATTTCAAAGTTAGTACTGCTGCATCAAATTGTCCAAGCGCTTCTCTCGCAATCGATGCCGCAATTCTCATCTCGACTCTTCCAGCCTTACTGAGCTTTGATTCAGATACGCCCCCGGCTATTTCTAAAGCTTTTCTTGCATTTCCTAGTGCTGCTTCGCATTGTGCGATAAACGGTTCTAATTCGATTGACCCACTTATCCGACTCGCAGCACGCAAATCCTTAAGTGCTTCCTTGTAGTGCCCCGCTCGAAGTGCTGCGACTCCGGCCCATTCGCGAACGATTCCTAAACGTCCGGCCCGAAAAGAGATCTCTTTCCCATGCAAATAGGCGCGCTCTGGGTCGCTCTCAAGAAAACGTTCTAAAGCGATTAAATGTCTGGCTACGCTCTTTGCGTTGCTTGGTGTCAGAGAGGCAATTTGAAAAGCAAACTTCTTCTCTAACTCTTCGCCTGTAATATCTGCAGGAACTGATGGTGTTTCAAAGTTTCGTTGGCGACGTTCCTCTTCCTCGGGGAGCGCTTTTTTAAAAGTTGATCGATCGGATCTGGGTCTTTCGGATCTGGGTCTATCGGATCTGGGTCTATCAGATCTGGGTCTATCAGATCTGGGTTTATCAGATCTGGGTTTATCAGATCTGGGTCGAGACTTATCTCCAGAAAATGAAAAAGGGGCCACAGTAATCTGTAACCCCTCTTTCTAATTTAAGTCCGGCGGCGTTCTACTCTCCCACACGGTGCCCCGTGCAGTACCATCGACGCTGAGAGGCTTAACTTCCGGGTTCGGAATGGGACCGGGTGTTTCCCTCTCGCTATGACCGCCGAAACGCTATTGAGATTTCAATCTGAACCAAATTCAAAAATTAATTTGAATTTTTTAGTTCCCGACCGTATCTCGGGAACCACACAGTGGACGCGTAGCAACTTTGTAGTTAAATCCTCGGCCTATTAGTACCGGTCAGCTCCGAGGCTCACGCCTCTTCCACTTCCGGCCTATCAACCCAATAGTCTCTTGGGGGCCTTACTTGGTAAACCAATGGGAAACCTAATCTTGAAGCGAGCTTCCCGCTTAGATGCTTTCAGCGGTTATCTCTTCCGAATGTAGCTAATGGGCCGTGCTCCTGGCGGAACAACCCACACACTAGAGATTCGTCCGTCTCGGTCCTCTCGTACTAAAGACAGCACTCCTCAAGTTTCCTGCGCGCACAGCGGATAGGGACCGAACTGTCTCACGACGTTCTGAACCCAGCTCGCGTGCCTCTTTAATGGGCGAACAGCCCAACCCTTGGGACCTACTCCAGCCCCAGGATGAGACGAGCCGACATCGAGGTGCCAAACTTTGCCGTCGATATGGACTCTTGGGCAAAATCAGCCTGTTATCCCCGGGGTACCTTTTATCCGTTGAGCGACGGCGCTTCCACAAGCCACCGCCGGATCACTAGTTCCTGCTTTCGCACCTGCTCGACATGTCTGTCTCACAGTTAAGCTCCCTTGTGCACTTACACTCGACATCTGATTGCCAACCAGATTGAGGGAACCTTTGAGCGCCTCCGTTACTTTTTGGGAGGCGACCGCCCCAGTCAAACTACCCACCAGACACTGTCCCTGATCCAGATTATGGACCGAGGTTAGAAACTCAAAACGATTAGAGTGGTATTTCAACGATGACTCCACGAACACTGGCGTGCCGCTTCAAAGTCTCCCACCTATGCTACACAAACCGTTCCGAGTGCCAATATCAAGATATAGTAAAGGTCCCGGGGTCTTTCCGTCCTGCTGCGCGTAACGAGCATCTTTACTCGTAATGCAATTTCGCCGAGTTCATGGTGGAGACAGTGCTCAAGTCGTTACGCCATTCGTGCAGGTCGGAACTTACCCGACAAGGAATTTCGCTACCTTAGGATGGTTATAGTTACCACCGCCGTTTACTGGGGCTTAAGTTCTCAGCTTCGCCTTGCGGCTAACCAGTCCCCTTAACCTTCCAGCACCGGGCAGGCGTCAGTCCGTATACGTCTTCTTACGAATTAGCACGGTCCTGTGTTTTTGGTAAACAGTCGCTTGAGCCTAGTCTCTGCGGCCAACTCGCGCTTCGGGGGTAAACCCCTACACGTAAATTGGCCCCCCTTATCCCGAAGTTACGGGGGTAATTTGCCGAGTTCCTTCACCACGATTCTCTCGATCGCCTTGGTATTCTCTACCTGACCACCTGTGTCGGTTTCGGGTACGGGCCGCTTTTGAGCTCGCTAGATGTTTTTCTTGACAGCATAGGATCATTCACTTCGCCATACGGCTCGGCATCAAGTCTCAGAAATGTGTAATGCGGATTTACCTACATTACTTCCTACACTCTTACCCCAGGTCAACCATCGCCTGGGCTGAACTACCTTCCTGTGTCACACCATTGCTGAACTACTACCACCTTGGTTCGCGCGCTCCATCCACTTTAGGTTTTACCCCAAGCAAACTTCAGGCACTTAGCATTAGCGGGCTCGTTCTGGGCGCTCTTAGCGGGTACTGGAATATCAACCAGTTGTCCATCGACTACGCCTGACGGCCTCGTCTTAGGTCCCGACTTACCCTGGGCGGATTAGCCTGGCCCAGGAACCCTTGGTCATTCGGCGGACGGGTTTCTCACCCATCTTTCGCTACTCATGTCTACATTCTCACTCGTGCAACTTCCACGGTTGGATTCCTCCACCGCTTCACTAGTTACACGACGCTCTCCTACCCATCCACACTCCTGGATCTTGCGACCTGGAACATGTGTGAATGACAGAACTTCGGTGGCGTGCTTGAGCCCCGTTACATTGTCGGCGCGAAATCACTTGACCAGTGAGCTATTACGCACTCTTTTAATGGTGGCTGCTTCTAAGCCAACATCCTGGTTGTCTATGCGACTTCACATCCTTTTCCACTTAGCACACGCTTTGGGACCTTAGTTGCTGTTCTGGGTTGTTTCCCTCTCGACAATGAAGCTTATCCCCCACTGTCTCACTGCTACGTTCTCACTTACTGGCATTCGGAGTTTGGCTGACGTTGGTAAACTTGTAGGTCCCCTCGGCCATCCAGTAGCTCTACCTCCAGCAAGAAACACGTAACGCTGCACCTAAATGCATTTCGGAGAGAACCAGCTATCACGAAGTTTGATTGGCCTTTCACCCCTAAGCACAGTTCATCCCCAAACTTTTCAACGTTTGTGGGTTCGGTCCTCCACGCAGTCTTACCCACGCTTCAACCTGACCATGCATAGATCACCTCGCTTCGGGTTTAGATCATGCGACTCATTCGCCCTATTCAGACTCGCTTTCGCTACGGCTTCCCGTCGACCGGTTAACCTCGCCACATGACACTAACTCGTAGACTCATTCTTCAAAAGGCACGCTGTCACTACTCAAGGTAGCTCCAACGGCTTGTATGCAGACGGTTTCAGATTCTATTTCACTCCCCTTGCGGGGTTCTTTTCACCTTTCCCTCACGGTACTTGTTCACTATCGGTCACCAGAGAATATTTAGGCTTAGCGGGTGGTCCCGCCAGATTCATACCGGATTTCACGAGTCCGGTATTACTTGGGATACCAACTACAAGTTAAAGATGTTTCGGTTACAGGGGTCTCACCTTCTTCGCCCGGCTTTCCCACGCCGTTCACCTACATCTTTAATTTCTGACTTGCTAGATCTACAGCAGTAGATCCGGGTTGGTCCCTCAACACCACTAATGCAACGCCTGCTGGCTTGGCACATTAACGGTTTAGCCTCTTCCGCCTTCGCTCGCCACTACTAACGGAATCACGTTTGTTTTCTCTTCCTGTGGGTACTGAGATGTTTCACTTCCCCACGTTCCCTTTATCTCCCATATGTGTTCTGGGAGAAATAACGCGACATTACTCGCGCTGAGTTTCCTCATTCGGAAATCCTCGGATCAATGCTCTGTTGGCAGCTCCCCGAGGCTTTTCGCAGCCTCATACGTCCTTCATCGGTTTCTGGTGCCTAGGCATTCGCCATCTGCACTTAATAATTTGACCACAAAGATGCTCGCGTCCACTGTGTAGTTCTCAAGGTACGGGCGGTACTCGCTCATCAGCCTTACAACTGAATCGCAAGTCCATCTGAAAGTACGGTTCCCCGTGCCTTCAGAGCTCAACAACGTGCCTCTCACCCGCAATTTCTTGCGAGAGAGAAAAGTCAATGCTCCACTTATTTTTTGAGCTTTATAGCTCCTTAGAAAGGAGGTGATCCAGCCGCACCTTCCGGTACGGCTACCTTGTTACGACTTCGTCCCAATCACCGATCCCACCTTAGGTAGCTCCCCCCTTGCGGTTGGGCCACTAACTTTGGGTGTTACCGACTTTCGTGACGTGACGGGCGGTGTGTACAAGCCCCGGGAACGTATTCACCGTAGCGTTGCTGATCTACGATTACTAGCAACTCCGACTTCATGAGGTCGAGTTGCAGACCTCAATCCGAACTGAGACCGGCTTTATGTGATTCGCTAAATCTTACGATTTCGCAGCACTTTGTACCGGCCATTGTAGCATGCGTGCAGCCCAAGACATAAGGGGCATGATGATTTGACGTCATCCCCACCTTCCTCCGAGTTGACCCCGGCAGTCTCCTGTGAGTCCCCAACTAAATGCTGGTAACACAGAACGAGGGTTGCGCTCGTTGCGGGACTTAACCCAACATCTCACGACACGAGCTGACGACAACCATGCACCACCTGTATAGCGCCCTTGCGGACATGACATCTCTGCCACTTTTCGCTATATGTCAAGCCTTGGTAAGGTTCTTCGCGTTGCGTCGAATTAAGCCGCATGCTCCGCTGCTTGTGCGGGGCCCCGTCAATTCCTTTGAGTTTTAATCTTGCGATCGTACTCCCCAGGCGGGGCACTTAATGCGTTTGCTGCGTCGCGAGAACCGTGGAAGGCTCTCACAGCTAGTGCCCATCGTTTACGGCGCGGACTACCAGGGTATCTAATCCTGTTCGCTCCCCGCGCTTTCGCTCCTCAGTGTCAGTTATGGCCCAGAGACCTGCCTTCGCCATTGGTGTTCCTCCTGATATCTGCGCATTCCACCGCTACACCAGGAATTCCAGTCTCCCCTACCACACTCTAGTTTGCCCGTATCGACTGCAGGTCTGAGGTTGAGCCTCAGATTTTCACAATCGACGCGGCAAACGACCTACGAGCTCTTTACGCCCAATAATTCCGGACAACGCTTGCACCCTATGTATTACCGCGGCTGCTGGCACATAGTTAGCCGGTGCTTCTTCTTTAGGTACCGTCACTTTCGCTTCTTCCCTACTGAAAGAGGTTTACAACCCGAAGGCCTTCATCCCTCACGCGGCGTCGCTGGGTCAGGCTTGCGCCCATTGCCCAATATTCCCCACTGCTGCCTCCCGTAGGAGTCTGGGCCGTGTCTCAGTCCCAGTGTGGCCGGTCGCCCTCTCAGGCCGGCTACCCGTCGTCGCCTTGGTGAGCCATTACCTCACCAACTAGCTGATAGGCCGCGAGACCATCTTTCATCAAAATTTTTTCCCGGCCTAGCGATGCCGCCAAGACGGAGTATTCGGTTTTAGCCCCGGTTTCCCGGAGTTATCCCAAAATGAAAGGCAGGTTTCTCAAGTGTTCCTCACCCGTTCGCCACTAATCCATTCCCGAAGGAACTTCATCGTTCGACTTGCATGTGTTAAGCACGCCGCCAGCGTTCGTCCTGAGCCAGGATCAAACTCTCCATTGAATTTTGATTCAACGAGACGTTGATTCCGGCAAAAGAACATAAACAACTGTCGTTATTTAATGTCTTTGACCAATTGATTTGTACAAAGGATTCGACGGGCATGGCATTTAAGCCATACCTCATCGAGGTAATTGGCATTGACTAATTAGCACGCTGTTGAGTTCTCAAGGTACGGGTGCGCACCGATTCCTGGCCTTACAGCCATTAGCAGGGCACAACGTATCCCACCCCTTTTATAGGGCAGAAGGAGAAACCTAGGCCGAGATCGCGTTTAGGTCAAATCGCGAGGCGCACATAGGCAAAACCGCACGAAAACCCTTATAAATCAAGGTTTTTGGCTTCTAGGGAAGTTCCTTTTCGTCTACTCGGCCTGGTGTTGAAGTCCGATTTCGTAGCGAGAGGCCAAGGATACGGCCTCGTTTTTCCATGGGCAAATCGGCAAAGGCGGCTAAGCGGGGCAAAAAATTAGTTAATTACCTTGATATCTCAACGGCCGCGAGATCCCGCTTGCCTTTTCGGAGTACAAAGAATCGTCCATGTAACAAGGATTCAGCGCTTGGAGCGAAGTCCTCGCCCGAAATTTTCTGATTATTTAAGTAAGCGCCACCTTCTTTAACAATCCTGCGCGCTGCTGACTTAGACTCAACCAAACCTGTTGCAACAATCAAGTCTACCCATGTCGGTATCGGCGCACCGTGGACGATGGTTGTGCGCGGCAATTCGCTAAGCGCCCCAGAGAGCGTCTCTAAATCCAAAGCAGATAACTCCCCTTGGCCAAAGAGCGCTTTTGCTGCTGCTTCAACCTTCAAAGTTTGAGTTTCGCCATGAATCAGAGTAGTTAACTCTCGAGCAAGCGCACGATGCGCCTCACGCGCTCCTGGATTTGTCTGCAATGACTCGAATAGTTGATTCAACTCTTCATGGTTCTTAAACGAAAAGCTTCTCAATAATTGTTCAACATCTCGATCATCCGAATTTAGGAAGAATTGGAAGAAGGCATATGGCGAAGTCATCTTTGGATCGAGCCAGATTGCACCGCTTGCAGTCTTGCCAAACTTGGTTCCATCAGCTTTTGTCATTAACGGGATGGTGAGCGCATGAGCGCTCTTGCTCTCAACTCTGCGAATCAAATCGACGCCAGCAACAATATTTCCCCATTGGTCGCTTCCACCGATTTGCAAGGCGCAATCATTACGACGATTCAACTCCAGATAATCGAATGCCTGAAGGACCTGGTATGAGAATTCGGTATAAGAAATTCCACCTGATTCGAGTCGAGCAGAAACTGATTCTTTTGAAAGCATCTGATTGACAGAGAAATGTTTCCCGATGTCACGTAGGAAAGAAATGGCAGAAACGGGAGCAGTCCAATCCAAATTGTTCGCCATTACTGCGGCGTTTTTCCCAGAAAAATCTAAAAATCCCTCTAATTGCGCTCGAATTCGACCTACCCAATCAGCAACCACTTCAACTTCATTTAGCGATCGCTCACTATTGCGGCCACTTGGATCGCCCACCAAACCAGTTGCCCCACCCACCAGAGCAATGGGTTTATGGCCAGCCAATTGAAAACGGCGCAGGACGGTAAGGACAGCAAGATTTCCGAGATGCAAACTTGGTGCCGTTGGATCAAAACCGAGGTAGACCGAGCGGCTTCCGGTATTGAGAAACTCTTCTAGTTCTTTGCGGTCAGTTGTTTGCGCAATGGATTTTCGCCATTCAAGATCGGCCAGAAGAGAGCTGGTCATTGGGACATCATGCCGGAAAATCGTTTCGACTCGCCGGATATCCATTTTCCATCGTGGCGCAATAACGTCTTGGCGCCGGAAATCTGCCGCTTCACGGATTTAGGTGAAGTTCCATTAGCAGAATCTCTTGAGGCAATGGCTCCCTTTACATCTAGATATCTTCTAACGCCAGCATCTAATTCCGGATGGACCTGGAGCAACTCAGCATCGGTAAGCTGATGAAGTTCCTTCTCGCTTTTTTCGCAAATTCGAACACATTTACCGGCAGCTTCATGAGCCTGCGAGAAAGGGATTCCTTTTCTCACCAAGTAATCGGCAACTTCAGTTGCCAAAGAGAAACCCTTGGGGGCTGCTGCAGACATTAGTTCGCGGTTAAATTTTGTTGTGGCGACCATGCCTGTCAGGGCCGGCAAGATTAATTGGAGGTGGTCAACCGAATTGAAAACTACTTGTTTGTCTTCTTGAAGATCTCGGTTATATGCGAATGGGAGACCTTTCATCGTCGCTAGTAAGGAAGTGAGATTTCCTATTAGTGGTCCTGCTTTACCGCGCGCTAACTCAGCAACATCAGGATTCTTCTTTTGGGGCATTATCGAGGAACCTGTGGCATAAGCATCACTCAACTCTGCCCAGCCAAATTCACTCGAACACCAGATCGTCCACTCTTCTCCGATTCTTGAAAGATGCACACCTACTAACGCCATAATAAAGAGCGCTTCGGCTGCGAAGTCACGATCTGAAACCGCATCAATGCTATTTGGAGCGAGTCCGGCAAAGCCGAGTTCGTCGGCGCTCTTCTCGGGGCTGATCGGAAGCGAGGATCCCGCAAGGGCTCCCGAACCTAACGGTGAAAGGTTGGTCCGCTCATACCAATCTTTGATTCTACTGACATCTCTACTTAGCGCTGCGGAATGCTTTGCCAATTCGTGCCCAAAGGAAATTGGTTGCGCATGTTGAAGATGTGTGAAACCAGGCGCAACTGCATCCACGTACTCGGCCGCTTTTTCCAAGAGCGCAGCATTAAGATCGCAGATTAGCAAAGCGATGTTTAACATGTGATCCAAGAGGAACAGTTTGAAGTCGGTGGCAACCTGGTCATTTCGTGATCTGCCGGCCCGAATCGCACCTCCAACCTCACCTAGTTTTTCTTTTAGGCCTCGCTCAAGAGCAGAGTGAACGTCTTCATCTTCTGGGATTGGAGCAAATTTCCCACTATTAAGTTCTTTGGCAAGCTCCTTCAAAGCCTTTTCTAATTTCTCAGAGGTTTTGGCGTCGATCAATTTTCCACGCTTCAAGACTTTCACATGAGCTAAAGAGCTAGCGAGATCGTACGGAGCCAAACGCCAATCATAATGAACGCTACGAGAGAGAGCGAAAACTGCATCATCAATCTGTGTTTCAAACCTACCGCCCCAGAGTGCCATTATTTTCTACCCTTTCGCCGTCTTATTTGGGATTCGCTCAAGTAGTCTTTCAACTGCTTGGCTAACTGGTTTCCGCCCGTGGCAGATTTGGAAACCACTAAAACCGTGTCATCGCCAGCGATTGTTCCAATAATGCCGGCCATCTCCCCCGAATTGGCAGCACGATCCAATGTGCTTGCGAGAAGTTGTGCTGCACCCGCCGGGGTCTTTATCACTACAAGATTTCCACTGGCCGAGATACTTAAGACCAATTCATCAGAAGCCCGTGAAACTCTTGATCGATTTTCATCACTTGAATTAATGAATTGGTAACGAAGAGCACCGCTTTGATCGCGTCCACGAACAGCCCCGACCTCTTCTAGATCCCGACTCGCAGTGGCCTGGGTTACTTCTACCCCTTCATCCGAGAGCAATTCGACGAGATCGTTCTGGGAATGAACTAATCCTTGATTGACATATGAAATCACCAGAGCACGTCTGGCATTTGTAGAAAGCGTTGACTTCTTAGCCACCGTAGACCTCATCACATACCTCAGCAAATGCGCCTGCAAACTTGAGGATTTGTTTCTCCGAAATGATGTATGCCGGCGCTAAACGAATTACCTCGTCACTAGCCGCGTTTACCAAGAAACCCATTTGAGCCAATCGGTTAGCTATATCTTTAGCTTTGCTTTCTTGTACTTGGATTCCGATGAGCAGTCCGCGACCTCGACAACCAGCAACTCCATTGATTGGAGAGATGAGATTCCTAATCAGAGCTCCCTTAGTCGTGTTGAGAGCTAAATAGCCCTTTGCCCCAATCTCATCAATCACAACCTTTGCCGCGGCACAAGCGATTGGATTTCCGCCAAAAGTTGTCCCGTGCATTCCAGCCTTAAATAGATTAGCTGCGTTGCCAAGAGCAATCATGGCTCCCAGGGGCAACCCACCTCCTAGCCCTTTAGCTACTGTGATTACATCCGGAGCAATTCCCTCATGCTCAAAGCCAAACCAGTTACCAGTTCGACCCATTCCAGTTTGAACGCAATCAAAGACCAAGAGCGTGCCGGTTCTATTACATATTTCCCGGGCCGCCCTTAAATATCCAGCTGGTGGTACCACGACTCCTGCTTCACCCATGATTGGTTCGATTATCACCATGGCCGTTTTGCGATTTACTTTTTTAGCCAGAGCCTTTGTGTCCCCAAATTCAACGTGCGCAACTCTTTGAATCAGCGGTTTAAAAGGATCTCTCTTACCTGGTTGGCCAGTCAGAGAAAGTGCGCCCATGGTTCGGCCATGAAAAGCGCCACGGGTCGCAACCACTCGTTTCCGCCCCGTTAAGCGCGAGAGTTTTAGGGCCGCTTCATTTGCTTCTGCCCCAGAATTGCAGAAAAAGACCCGTGCGCTTTCATCGCCAGTCATTTCAATTAATTTCTCCGCCAAATTAAGTCCTGGATTGTGACTGTAAAAATTTGATACATGGGTTAACTCACGAGATTGCTTGGTGATGGCTGATACGACTTTAGGATGACTATGCCCTAATAGATTTGTGGCAATTCCTCCTAATAGATCCAGATACTTCTTTCCATCGACATCCCATACCTCAATACCTTTCCCTCGCGTTAATGAAATATGGGGTGTTCCATAGTTTGCTTGCATCAAGGAATCCCAGCGAGTGACTTGGGTTTGCGAAGATAATTTTAGGCTCTTACCCATGTTCCACCCCTTCTCGCTAATGCATCCTGAAATGCAGCTAAAGATTTCCCATCAATAACTCGCGCCGATTGCGCACCCGACTTAATGGCGCCAATTACTGCTGAAACTTTCGGGATCATTCCACCTTCAAAATTGATCGCCGATAACTCGTTAATAGATATTTCATAAATCAAAGAACTCGTATCAGGCCAATTTCGATAAATTCCCGCAACATCGGTCATGAAGATAACCTCGTCGGCTCCGAGCGAACCGGCAATAGCGCCTGCTGCTAGATCTGCATTCACATTCAAAGCAGTTCCATCGGAGGCATTCGCCACCGGGGCTACCACCGGTAGATATCCCCCCTCTAGTAGATTTTTGAGGAGATGTGGTGCCACCGCGTCAATCCGACCAACTAACCCCAGTGCGCCGTTATCTTTGAGACTAACCTTTAACAATCCTGCATCGCTCCCAGTTATTCCTACGGCAGGTAATCCCACTTGGATCAACGAACGCACTACCGAGCGCAGAACTGAACCGGTTAGAACAGACTCGACCACTTTCATGACTTCTGGGGTCGTGACTCGAAATCCGCCCTGAAAATCTGAAGAAACACCTTCAATTTTCAGTTGCTTATCGATTTGCGGTCCACCGCCATGGACAATTACGAACCGCTCCCCTGAGTTCCAACGCACTGCGATTTCCTTCATCCAAATCGGATCGCTATCCATCGCATGACCACCGAACTTAATTACAATCATGTTGAGTAAGCCGAGTTCTCGTGCACGTATTCGGCGGTAAGGTCGTTGGTAAGAATTGTGGCGGAAGAACTGCCCACATGAAGATCAATTAAGATCTCGATCCGCTTTCCCTTCATATTAACTAAGTCGCGAGATTCGCCAGGTGCGCTTGCCTTACAGACCATCACTCCATTGAGTGATACGTCGATATTCGATGGATCCATCACGGCCTTTGTTGTACCTACCGCCGCCAAGATTCTCCCCCAATTGGGGTCTTCACCATGCAAGGCGCATTTCAACAGGTTATTCCGGGCACAGGCACGGCCAATTTCAATCGCATCACGTTCACTCTTGGCATTAATGACTTCAATCGCAACAACTTTTGAGTGCCCCTCAGCATCGGAAATAAGTTGATAAGCAAGGCTCTTGCAAACCTCCAAGAGCGCTATTCGCAATTCTTCGATACTTGGTTCGACTTCGGCAGCTCCGGAAGCAAGAAAGAGAACTGTGTCATTGGTTGAAGTGCATCCGTCAGAATCAATCCGATTAAAAGTCTCTTCACAGACTTCCGCGAATACTTGTTGCGCTAAACGAGGATTTACTTTTGCATCTGTCATAACAACTGAGAGCATGGTTGCGAGCGAAGGAGCCAGCATTCCTGCGCCTTTGGCAATTCCGCTGATCTCAAATCCACTACTTACTATTTGCGCGATCTTGGGAATTGAATCCGTTGTCATAATTGCTTCCGCTATATCCTGCAAGGAATCTTCTTTTAGTAGTTTCACAGCCGAAGCGATTCCCGTCAGCATCTTGGGCATCGGCAGCCTCACGCCAATTAGACCAGTTGAACAAATCGCAACATCGCCAGATGAAATTCGGAGAAGCTCTCCAACTTCTTCTGCGCTCTTATGGGTGTCTGCAAAACCGTCTGGTCCGGTACAAGCGTTTGCGCCTCCGCTATTTAGCAGAACTGCTCCGACTTGCGAGTCCTTAACCACCTGCTCGGTCCAAATTACGGGGGCTGCTACAACTTGATTTGTAGTGAATACTGCAGTTCCGAACCTATCCGGTCCGTCGTTAACCAGTAACGCTAAATCCTTCTTACCCGAACTTTTCAAGCCCGCGGAAAGACCGGCTCCTCTAAATCCTTTAGGAAGCTGCTTCGGGATTTCGCTAGCAATGTTGTTCATTGTCCGATTCCCATAGCGCTAAGGCCAAGCGCTTCATCAAACCCGGCAATTAGATTTGCGTTCTGCAGAGCTTGGCCAGCCGCTCCTTTGCCTAAGTTGTCGATAGCCACGGATACAACGAGTCTCGAAGTATGTTCATCAACAGCTAGTTGAATCTGAACTCCATTTGAGCCGATCAAAGATGAAGTTTCCGGAAGTTGGCCCTTTGGAAGTATAGATACGAACCTCTCATCTTTATAAGCATCCAGATAAAGTTCCCGCAGAGCTGACTCGCTCAGACTTGTCCGAGCGGTCACAGTTGCAAGAATTCCCCTGGGCATAGGTGCGAGGATTGGCGTGAACGAGATCTTCACCTCTTGTTGAGTCAAACTTTGTAGCGCTTCTTCTATCTCAGGAGTGTGTTGATGCACCCCGCCGAATTTGTAGGACGTTAGCGAATTCATTATCTCGCTAGCACTCAAATTGACCTTACTAGTTCTCCCTGCCCCGGAAGTTCCACTTGCCGCTACAACTACAATATCCCCCACTTCAATGGCCTTATTGGAAATTGCCGGAGATATAGAAAGCGAGATTGCAGTCGCATAACAGCCAGGATTTGCGATGCGATGAGCTGAACTTATTTGAGCACGTAGTCCGGGCAATTCTGGAAGACCATATGTCCAACTACCAGCATGTTCTCCGCCGTAATACTTGTTCCACTTAGCTGAATCTTTCAATCTAAAGTCAGCGCCAAGATCCACAACCTTAATGTGACTGCTTAATTCCTTAACGAGATGCGCCGATTCGCCATGAGGTAAGGCTAGAAAAACTAGTTCACATTGATTTAGGGCCTGAGATTCAGTCTTTTGGAATTTCTGATCGCAATAACCTGTGAGATGTGAATGTATCGAGGTAATTTCCTCACCTGCGTTAGATCCTGCAGCGATAAAAGTTACATCGAAATTGGGGTGGCCGGCTAGAAGTCTTAATATCTCTCCGCCGGCATAACCGCTGGCACCTACGACTCCTACGCGCATCAGGTTATGGTACCCAGATATGCATAATTATTCAAATGTGTGCATAACTATGCGCTAGCTGCGTATGGTCGCCTGGAATCTCCGAACGACTTCTGCGCCCGCACTCTCGCGTAGCTTTGATACCTCTTCACTTGTCAAAGTCCGATCCGCTGCGCGGAAAGTCATCGTAAAAGCCAGTGAGACTTGATCCTCACCATCTCTTTGGAATTTATCGAAGAGCTTTACGCTCTCTAGCAATTCACCAGCTCCCGACTGCAGAGCTTCGGTGACTTCTGCTGCTGTCACGCTCGATGGAACAAAAATCGAGATATCTTGAATTGCAGCGGGCATCGTTATTACCTGTTTCGCCTCAATTGCACCTTGAACTGGAATAGCATCAATAACTAGAGCAAAGAAAATAGTGCGCTCGGGCAACCCCAACGCAGCGGTAATTCGCGGATGAATCTCTCCTGCGTGAGCAACCGGTTTCCCACTGACAATGAATTCCGCACATCGACCTGGGTGCCAAGGGGCCAAGTCTACGTTTTTGACTTGAAAATCATTCGTAAACAAACCAATCAATTCGCTGGAAATGGCAACGGCGTCCTGCCACGATGCTTGTCGACCTTTACCCCACCAGCCTGGAAGTTCAATATCTCCGGAAAGTACCGCGCCGATATGCTGAGTTTGGAAGGGTACGCTCTCGTAAATCTTCTTGATCTGAACTGAAGTCGGACGCTTAGTGGTACTGATACCGGTTGCTTTCTCTAATTTCTTGATATCGCGAAAAACCATTCCGCTTTCGAAAAGCGCAACTGATTTTGCGCCACGAGCAATATTTCGCGCAGCGCTTTCTAGTAGACCAATTGAAAGATGTGTACGAAGAAGTGGATTCTGTTCGGATATCGGATTAGCAATTTTGAATGTTTTAGCACGATCGCCTGTGAAGCCAAATAGTTCCATCTGTTCGCTATTTACAAATGGGTAATTGTGAACCTCGGTGAAACCCTTATTTGCCAGGGCAAGCGAGAGGTAACGGCGACGTTGTTGTAGCGCGCTTAAACCTGTTTTACCTGAGCGCGGAATCTTTGGAGTTGGAATCCGCGAAGGTATTCGTTCATAACCAAAGTACCGAGCAACTTCCTCGGCGAAATCAGAGATGTGCCGTAAATCGCCCCGCCAGCTGGGCGAAGTGACTTTCCAATTTTTCCCAGACTTTACGATGCGACAGCCAACTGCGGTCAACGCCCTTGTAACTTCGGCGCTCGAATAATCGGTTCCGATCAATCGTGAGATATCGACCGGGTTGAAAGTTGTGACGGTTAACTTAGGCGAAGAGCCTTTGTAGGAAGTGCCATGGTATTTGGCGCCACCATGATCGATAAGCAACAATGCGGCGCGAGCAGACGCTACTTCAGCCAAATTTGGATCTACCCCTCTTTCAAAGCGTCTTGATGCCTCCGAGGAGAGAATGTGCCTTCGGGAATTTTGGGCGACCGCAACCGGATTGAAATGCGCCGCCTCTAATGCAATCCGTGAAGTCTCAGGGCCGACTTCACTATCAAGCCCTCCCATGGTTCCGGCGAGCGCCAAGGGTCGTTTTTCGTCAGTTACTAAGAGATCATCCTTACTTAGTTTTCTATTTTGATTATCTAAAGTCGTTATTGACTTGTAGCTCCCTGCACGTTGAACACGCAGTTTGCCATTTATCTTCGCTGAGTCAAATGCATGCAGCGGCTGTCCTAATTCAAGCATCACATAGTTGGTGATATCGACTGCCAGAGAGATAGAGCGCATCCCAGCTTGGGTAAGTCGTTTCGCCATCCATGCCGGAGTTTTAGCCCTTGAATCCAGACCGCTAAGGGAGCGTAAGAAAATTAAGTCCGCGCCCGTTTTATCTTTCAACTCAACTGGAATTGTCTTGCCAGACTTCTTCAATTTTGCCAATCTACTCTTTAGCGCTTTACTATCAATATCTTTGAATGCGTAGCCCAATGACATAGCAAGTTCCCGCGCTGCCCCTCTTACTGACATTGCATATCCCCGATCCGGGTTTACCGCGATATCAATAACAGGATCGTTGGCACCGATGGCGGCTAATGCGTCACTTCCGTTCTTGAATTTGCCATCAATAACGATAATTCCGGTGTGGTCATCCCCCATGCTCAGTTCGCGAGCCGAGCAAATCATTCCGTTACTCAATCTGCCATAAGTTTCTCGCGCAGAAATAGCGAAATTGCCAGGCAGTACTGCACCGGGGAGCGCGACAACAACTTGATCGCCCACTTTGAAGTTAGTAGCTCCGCAAATCACCTGGCGCACAGAATTTTCAGCGAGGTCTAAAGAAACAAATCTAATTGGCTTCTTGTGGCCGGTTAGCTCTTCGATCTCGAGGACGGTGCCAACTTTAAGCGGTCCCTTAATATTAGCAGCGGGATTTACTACATCTTCTACTTCAAATCCGACCTTTACAAAACCCGCAACTAACTTTTCAATGTTCTTAGCGGGATCGAAATTCTTAGGAAATACTATGAACTCAGCGAGCCATGAGACTGGAAGTTTCATTTGATTCCGATTCCAAATTGGCGGGAAAAGCGCAAGTCGCCCTCGACGATATCGTGCATATCTGATATTCCATTGCGAACCATCAAGGTGCGTTCGAGTCCCATTCCAAAAGCGAAGCCGCTGTAGACGGTTGTGTCGATTCCGCAGACCTCTAAAACTTTTGGATTAACCATCCCGCAGCCGCCCCATTCAATCCAACGTCCGTTATAAAAGAAATCGACCTCGGCGCTCGGTTCGGTAAATGGAAAGAACGAGGGTCTTATCCGAGTAGTAACTTCTGGACCAAATATTCTGGCTGCAAACAAATCGAGTGTTCCCTTGAGGTCAGCCATCGTTATTCCCTTATCGATAACAAGACCTTCAACCTGATTGAAAACTGGGGTGTGCGTTGCATCAAGTTCATCCGACCTATATGTCCGGCCTGGGCAAATCACATAGATCGGTGGTTCATTCTCGAGCATGGTTCTAATCTGAACTGGTGAGGTGTGAGTTCTCAGTACTAATCCAGATTCAACTGGCTCTATGAAGAACGTATCCTGCATAGTTCGAGCCGGATGATCTTCCGGAATGTTCAGCGCATCAAAATTAAGCCATCCCGACTCAAGTTCTGGCCCCTCTGCTACTTGATAACCCAGGCCTACAAAGAGATCTTCAATCTCAAATCTCAAGGATGTAAGTGGGTGAAGTGATCCTTGATGAGTTCTTTGGGTCGGAAGCGTTACATCAACGCGCTCATCTAGGAGCGCTCTTGAATCACGTAATTGAGTTAACTCTCGTTCCTTGTCATCAAAAGCTTGATTGATATTGGCCCGAGCTCTACCAATCAGTTTTCCGGTGGCTGCTCGTTCTTCCATTGGAACTTGTCCCAGAGATTGATTTGCTCTAGCAATCGGTGAACGATCTCCAACATGGGAAATCCGAACTTCTTTCAATTCATCAAGGCTCTTTGCCTTACCTATAGCCGCGACCGCTTGATCAAGAATCTCGGTTATCTGGGCCGGGTCTATAGAGACGGGTGATGAAGACATCCCGGGATTCTACTTAAGCCGCTATCAAAATTACTTACTATTTATCAGCGTTTGATACTGCGTACATAACCACAGATGCTGCGGTGGCGAGATTTAAGCTCTCGGAATTGCCTGCCATCGGTATCGAGACTGACTTTGATCCAAGGGCTCTTTCTACTTCAGCCGGCAGTCCACGAGCTTCATTTCCAAAGACCCAGATAGAGGGTTTGCCGATAACGGATCGTGCCGCCGTATTTAACGGGGTTGTGCCATCAGCCTTGGTGGCGAAAATTTCACTTGAAGTTGTGTCCGCAAATTCCTTTAGACTCTCAATAGATATCTCATCGATGGCCTTAACTTGCCAGAACGAGCCAGCTGTTGAACGAATCACCTTCGGACTATAAATATCAACAGAGTTATCAGAAAAGATAACCGCATCAAAGCCAAATGCATCCGCTGTTCGAATAATTGTCCCGGCATTCCCAGGATCTTGGATCTGCCAAAAATAGGCAAACTTCCCATTCTTGATTCCCTTTAACTCTGAGATGGAGCGCGCCTTCAATTTGGCTACAGCCAGAACTCCTTGAGGTGAGACGGTATCGGTCATCGCCTTCATCACTTGAGGTGACACCTCTACCAAATTTGAATGATAAAAAGACCCAAGTCGTTCTATACCTTCTTGGGTGTAGAAGATGGTCTCAATCTCTGTATCTCTTGAATCAAGTGCCGCCTTAATATTCTGCACACTCTCGATAACGTATTGAGCGCGAGCGCGCCGCTCTTTGACTCCCCTGGAACCGAGAAGAGCCTTCACCGCCTCAACATGAGGCGATTGAAGGCTCGTAATCACTTTCTCGTTATTTCTTAAATCAAAGGTCTCTTGAAATTAAGAGACTTTCACGTTCTTCTTTGCGACCTCCACCAGATTGGCAAATGCCTTTGGATCATTGGTGGCTAAATCAGAGAGAACTCTGCGATCTACCTCAATACCGGCGGCCTTTAGACCTTGAATGAAACGGTTGTAGGTGATCCCATTTTCGCGCGCTGCGGCATTGATTCTGGTAATCCATAGCTGGCGGAAATCGCCCTTCTTATCTTTGCGATCATTGAACGCATAGATCATCGAGTGGGTGACTTGTTCCTTTGCCTTTGTGAATAGGCGGGAACGTTGTCCTCGATAGCCACTTGCGCGCTCCAAAACTGTGCGGCGCTTCTTTGCTGCGTGAACTCCGCGTTTTACTCTAGCCATTTCGCGCCTCCTTACTTCATTCCAAGCAGACGCTTGGCTGAGAATGTATTTCGGTCATTTGCGGTCGCATCCTTCGAGAGGCGGCGAGTCACTCTAGATGACTTACGCTCGAGCAGGTGGCGCTTGCCGGCGCGCTCATGCATAACCTTTCCGGATCCGGTGACGCGGAAGGTTTTTTTCGCACCACTATGAGTCTTCATTTTTGGCATATGTAGCTCCTTTACTTCTGCTCGTTCTTTACGGCAGCTGCTCGACGCTTTGCTTCTGCAACTGCATCGCTCTTCTTTTTAAGGGGTCCGAGCACCATGGTCATGCTACGTCCCTCGCGCTTTGGAGCGAATTCAACAAATCCAGTTCCTGCAACATCTTCAGCAAGACGTTGTAGCAACCGGAAACCTATCTCCGGACGAGTCTGCTCTCGACCTTTGAATTGGACCGTCACCTTCACCTTATCCCCGCCAAGAAGAAACTTTTCAATGTGGTTCTTCTTTGTCTCGTAATCATGATTCTCGATCTTCAAGCCCATCCTGATTTCCTTAACCACAATGTGGGTCTGGTTCTGACGAGCTTCCCGCGCTTTCTGGGCGATCTCATACTTGTACTTTCCAAAGTCCATGACTTTGCAGACTGGAGGTTGTGCGTCTGGCGCAATCTCAACTAGATCTAGTCCAGCTTCATCAGCTAGCCGTAGAGCTACATCGATTGCAACGACTCCGACCTGTTCTCCGCCTGCACCAATCAACCTAACTTCAGGTACGCGAATACGATCATTAATTTTCGGTTCTGTGGTGCTGATAACTCTTCCTTTCAAATTTTCGCCTTCGATTCAAGCGCAAACTCGAATCATGACTCGTAAGTTTTAGCCAAAATTTAGAGAGGGCCGCCTCAAGGCATACGGGAGATGAACCCCGAAAATCTTGACCATCTCACTAAATCGTGAGGGAGGTGGGAGCGGCTAACTCCACTTCATCTTGGCTACCAGCCTTTTCAGGCAGGTGCTGAGGTAAGGGTACCCGCCCATCCGAGAGCTACCAAATCGGGGTGCAGGTATCGACCAAGCCATCTAGCGTTAGCACATGAAAAAGCGCGGAAATGAAGAATTCCACAATATAACTGAGGCTCAATCTGCGCTCTCCGACGACATCCCGGGGCGACAACGGAAGTACTTCTATTCAATGATGGTGCGAACCATCTGTTTTCTATTGGCAGTTTTCACCCCAAGTCCTTATCGCTGGTTCTTCTTAGTTGGCGCAGTAACACTTCCATACATCTCAGTCATTGTCGCAAATGCCGGTCGGGAGACAATCAAGGGTGAAGCAAAGTTACTTCGCTCTCGAAATCGCGAAATTGGTAGATGAAACGTATAGCTGGTGCTTCACTCCTAGCATTAATACTAGTAGCCCTATGTATTCAAGGAGCACGCTGGCAATTCGATCGACATGAAGTTAGACATGCCAAGAATGAATTAATTCGCGCAAACATCGTCAAAGACGACTTAACTGAACCCCAATTGAGTCGGTTGAGTTTAAATGAGATTGCCTGGCGTACCGTAAGAATGGATGGTCGTTTTATACCAACAGCTGAGATTCTTCTTCGTAACAGGTATCACCAAGGAAAATATGGATTTGGAGTTATTACTCTTTTTGAAAGTAATTCTGGTAAAAAATACTGGATCGATCGCGGCTGGGTAGTTGCTGGAAAAGATGCGCTAACTCCCCCAGATGTTAACCGGGTATCAACTGCGCTAATTTCAATTGAAGGTCGAGTCAGAGCAGAGAGCCTAGAGGCACAGATATCAGGCACAGTCTTTGCTGTCCCGCGAAATGATGGAAGTTCCCAGTTAGCCCGGTGGAACAATGAAACTAATATTCAAACTGAACCGGTTTATCTGGATTTGATAAGCGCGAGCAATGTTGCATTCAATCCTGACGTACCGGCAGCCCTGCCTGCGCTAAGTGATGGTCCGCATCTGGCCTATTCGGTTCAGTGGATTCTCTTCGCCGGATTGGTGTTATTCGGCTTATTTCTCGTCGTCCGCGAAGAGCGGAAAGTTCAAGCCGAAAAAGATTGACGGTCATACAGATCAGCGTAGAGTCCATTTCGGGCAAGAAGCTCCTCGTGAGTTCCGCGCTCCTTAATATCACCGGCCTCGATCACCAGAATTTGATCAGCTCTGCGGACAGTTGAGAGTCGATGTGCAATAACGATGCTAGTTCGATTCTGAAGGGCCGTGGCAAGGGCCTCTTGGACCAGAGCTTCATTCTCAGAGTCGAGATGAGCGGTAGCTTCATCCAAAATCACGATTCTGGGCGCCTTTAAAAGTAATCGTGCGATTGCTAAGCGCTGTTTCTCGCCACCTGAGAGTCTATGACCACGCTCCCCTACGACGGTGTCAAAACCATTTGGCAACGCTTCGATCATCTCCCAAATTTGCGCCGCCTTGCAAGCGCTCTCCATCTCAACTTCTGTCGCATCAGCCTTTGCATAGCGTAAGTTAGCTGCGATTGAATCATGGAACATATGAGCATCTTGAGTAACAACGCCAATTGAGTTGCGTAGTGATTCAAGTTTGAGATCACGGATATCTTCGCCACCAACTTTAATTGCTCCGGAATTTACATCGTAAAGTCTTGGGAGCAGAGAGCTTATAGTCGTCTTGCCAGCACCAGACGGCCCAACTAACGCAGTCAATGTTCCTGCTGGCGCATTAAAACTTATTCCCTTGAGAATCTCACCACTTTCAATCAATTCGGGCTTTGCTGCAGACTCAAGAGATGCCAAAGAGATTTCATCTGCCTTTGGATACGCGAACTGAACCTGATCAAATTCAACGCTAAGCGGTCCTTCCTCCAAATGGCGAGCATCTTCCTTGTCGCGCACCATCGGAATCAGATCCAAGACTTCAAAGACACGCTCGAAAGAAACTAGAGCGGTCATCACATCAACCCGGACATTGGAAAGCGCGGTCAGCGGGCCATAAAGACGCACCAGTAAAGTGGTAATCGCCAAGAGAGTTCCGAGCGTTATCTCCTGATTGATTGCAAGATGTCCTCCAACTCCGTATGCGAATGCAGTTGCAATCGCAGCGATCGAGGTAAGGGCGATGAAAAATAGACGCTGTAGAAGTGCTATTGAGACTCCGATATTCGCAACTTTTCGGGCTCTAGAAGAGAAATAGTCACGCTCACTTCTTTGATCACCGTAAAGCGAGACTAAAAGCGCTCCGGAAACATTGAATCGCTCCGTCATCGTCGCAGACATCTCTGCATTTAGATTAAAGGATTCTCTGGTCAACCCCTGAAGTTTGCGCCCCACCCACTTCGTGGGAAATAGAAAAACTGGAAGCAGGGCAAGCGCTAAAACCGTGATCTTCCAAGAAAGGGTCAGCAGTGCTCCGATAACTAGGATCAAAGTCAAGATGTTGCTCACCAAGCCAGCTAAAGTGGTGGTGAATGCCTGCTGGGCGCCAATTACATCTGAATTGATTCTTGAGATTAGTGCACCTGTTTGAGTCCGTGTAAAGAAGGCAATTGATTGGCGTTGCACATGGCTAAAGACTTGGGTGCGTAAATCGAAGATTAAATTCTCGCCAATTCGTGCAGAGAACCACCTACCAATCATTGAAAATAAGGCGTCTGCAATGGCAATTGCGCCGACAAGGAGCGCTAGTTGAGTCACTAAGTTTGGATTTCCAGGAATAACTCCATCATCAATCAATCGCTTGAGCAGCAGTGGCGAGCTAATAACTAAAACCGCATCAACGACTACAGTAAGCAAAAAGGAAATTAGGAAAGTTCGATACGGGGCCGCATACGAAGCGATCCGCTTGACTGTGCCTGACTTTAGTCGCTGGTCCTTGACCGATGCGTCTGCGGTAAGCGAGCGGAAAGACATCCACATCGCATGTTGAGACATGGAAGTACCTTAGGACTATGGGTCAGGTATTAAGAAATCAGACTGTGAAACCGATAGCTCGGAGTTGTTCGCGCCCATCATCAGTAATCTTGTTTGGGCCCCAGGGTGGCATCCAAACCCAATTGATTCGCACATCTGTTACCAAATCTTGAAGAACAGATCGGGTTTGATCCTCAATTACATCTTGGAGCGGACATGCAGCAGATGTCAGAGTCATATCAAGGACTGCGACATTCGCTTCATCAACGGTGACGTCATAGATGAGCCCTAGATCAACCACGTTTATTCCCAGCTCAGGATCGATGACATCTTTCATAGCTTCAGTTATGTCTGCGACTGCTGCTTTACTTGTCATCGCCTCACCTTTCTTAGGTTGCTACTTCTTGATTGCTTGCTGAAGTGCATCTTTAAATGCCATCCAGCCCAGCAGGGCGCATTTTACCCGTGCTGGAAACTTTGATACACCTGCAAATGCAACTCCATCTTGAAGGCGCTCCTCATTTCCTGAGTCAGTGCCCTTACTTTGTAGCATGGTTTGGAACTCATCTACAAGAGCCAAAGCTTCTGTATAAGTCTTACCGGCCAATAGATCAGACATAACAGAGGTAGAAGCCTGCGAGATAGAGCATCCCACACCTTCCCATGTAACCTGGGCTACAACATCCTCAGTCATATGAAGATTCAAAGTCACTTCATCGCCACAACTTGTATTGATGTGATGAACTTGAATATTTGGGTTTGGCGCTAGCGACTTATTGAGGGGCCGCTTATAGTGATCGAGAATCACTTCTTGATAGAGCGAGTCGAGCTCCATTTAGCGCTCCAGAAAGTACTTCTTTGCGCGCTCAATACCTTCAATTAGCGCTGTTATATCTGACTCATCGTTATAAAGATAGAAAGATGCACGAGTGGTAGCAACAACTTTAAATCTACGCATTAATGGCCAAGCGCAATGATGGCCAGTACGCACCGCAATTCCATATTGATCTAGAGCTTGGCCGAGATCATGGGGATGAATTCCCTCGATAGCAAATGAGACTACGCCGCCCCGGGAACTCATGTCTTTTGGTCCAATCACGGTCAGACCTTTAATTGACTGTAGACCTTCTAAGGCCAAATTGGTGAGAAATGTTTCGTGTTCATGTATCGCAGATATGGAGATCTTTTCGATGTAATCAATCGCTGCTCCAAGCCCCACAGCTTGGGCCATATTGGGAACGCCAGCTTCGAAACGTTTTGGGGCTGGAAGGTAAGTTGCTTCAGTCATAGTGACTGTTTCGATCATTGATCCACCAGTCAAAAAGGGTGGCATCTCATCAAGAAGTTCTTGTCTTCCCCAGAGAACTCCAACACCTGTTGGGCCAAGCATCTTATGTCCGGAGAAAGTTAGAAAGTCTGCGCCGAGGGATTGCACATCAACTTTGAAATGTGGGACAGATTGACATGCATCCACCAGAAAAAGTGCCCCGACTTCACGAACTCGATTCAAAAGTGGCTTTAGGTGGAGGCCGAAATCATTAATTGTCCCTAGCACATTAGATTGGTGGGTAAGGGCGACGATCCTTGTCTTTTCATTAATTATTGAATCAAGAGAGCTGAGTTCAAGTCTTCCCTCATCAGTAACTGGAAACCACTTCAACTCTGCACCAGTACGAGCAGCAAGTTCCTGCCAAGGAATCAGATTGGCATGGTGCTCCATCTCAGATATAACTATTTGGTCGCCTTGCTTTAAGTGAAACTTCGATCCCGACCGAGCATTTCCGATTGAGTAAGCAACCAGGTTTATACCTTCGGTTGCAGATTTCGTGAAGACTATCTCTGATTCGCTCTTGGCATTTAGAAACCGCGCAACCTGTAAGCGAGCGCTCTCAAATAGTTCGGTGGCTTCTTCAGCTAATTGATGCGCACCTCTATGTGCGGCCGCATTGTGATTAACATAAAAATCGCGCTCTGCATCCAGAACTGAAAGCGGTTTCTGTGAAGTCGCAGCGCTATCCAAATAGACCAAACGATGTTCGCCGCGGATCAAGCGGCTAAATATTGGGAAGTCCGACTTGATCCGGGTGACATCTAAGGAACTATTCATTACTGGAGTTATGCCTTTACGTACTCGGCATAACCCTTCTCCTCAAGGCGTTCAGCAAGCTCTGGACCGCCCTCTTCGACGATCTTTCCGCCAGCGAAGACGTGAACGAAATCTGGCTTGATGTAGCGCAAAATACGGGTGTAGTGGGTAATCAACATGATTCCGAGATTCTGTTCTTGCTTAACTCGGTTCACGCCCTCAGAGACAATACGAAGCGCATCCACATCTAGACCGGAGTCAGTTTCGTCCAGAATTGCAATCTTTGGCTTCAGGAGTTCCATCTGCAAAATCTCGTGACGCTTCTTTTCGCCACCGGAGAATCCTTCATTGACGCTGCGCTCTGAAAAGGCTGGATCCATCGCGAGTTTGCTCATCGCATCCTTAACTTCACCGACCCAGGTGCGCACCTTAGGAGCCTCGCCACGTAGCGCTGTTGCTGCCGTTCTCAAGAAGTTAGCAACAGAGACTCCGGGAACTTCAACTGGATACTGCATGGCGAGAAAGAGTCCTGCTTTAGCTCTTTCATCAACGCCCATTTCAAGTACATCCACGCCATCTAGAGTCACCGAGCCACCAGTAATTGTGTACTTCGGATGGCCAGCGATTGAATAAGCCAGCGTAGATTTTCCAGAACCGTTAGGCCCCATAATTGCGTGAACTTCACCAGAGTTGATAGTGAGATCTACGCCGCGCAATATTTCAGTCATCCCTGACTCGGTTTCAACGCCAACTTGTAGACCCTTGATTACTAGCTGTGACATTCTCGCTCCTACCGTCCACGCTCTGAAATCGTGACGGTATCTCCGTCACGCTTTACTTCAAAAACTTCTAGCGACTCTGTCGCTGGCGGTGTTAGGGCCGCCCCTGTCCTTAAATCAAATTCGGCGCCATGAAGCCAGCACTCGATTTTTTCACCAGAAACTTCGCCCTCGGAAAGGGAGGCTTCTGCATGTGAACAGATATCAGCAACCGCAAATACTTCCTCGTTTACCCTGACAACGCAGACATCTTTATTCCCTAGGGAAATCTTCATAGGCTTGCCGGGCTGCAAATCCGAATACTGAAGTGAATTCGTCATTACTCGCCCACCTTTGCAAGCTGGGCATCGATACGATTCATCAACCGTTCCTCAACGCTCTCGATTCCGATCTTGTTTACGATTTCGCCGAAGAAGCCTCGAATTACAAGCCTTCGCGCATCAGATATAGGAATTCCGCGAGACATCAAATAGAAGAGTTGTTCGTCATCAAATCGCCCGGTGGTGCTGGCGTGACCGGCTCCAACAATCTGACCAGTTTCGATCTCGAGATTTGGGACTGAGTCTGCTCGCGCTCCATCAGTTAAAAGTAGATTCTTATTCAACTCATAAGTATCAGTGCCTTCAGCGTTTCCTCTGATGAAGACATCGCCAATCCAGACAGTACGCGCTTGTGCTCCGGCCAAGATTCCCTTATAAGTAACTCGGGACTTTCCATTTGGAATTCCGTGTTCTACGTGGACGCGATGCTCAAGATGCTGTCCATCCGTAGCAAAGTAGAGACCGAGTAGTTCGGCGTTGCCTCCCTGATCAGAGTATTCGACTGTCGGAAGGAGCCGAACCAACGAACCACCCACGGTTATGGTGATTGAATTGAAAGTTGCATCACGACCCACAATCGCATGGTGTCTTCCCAAGTGGACGGAGTTTTCATTCCATTCTTGAAGTGAGATGAAGGTTAGGTTAGCGCCAGCTTCCAGACGAATTTCGATTTCTTCGCCAATGGTTCCGGTTCCATCATTTTCCACAACCACGGTGCATTTGCTATGCGCTCCAGCTGTGACGACGGTACGCGAGAGTTCTTTTTCAGAGCCAGCATCTCTTTTCAGGAATATTGGTTCTGCAATGACAGCTTCGTTTTCAATCTTTAGATGGGTTACTTTCGAAGCTGTGGCACGCACTCGTTGAATGATCGCATCTTCGGTAGTCGATTTTGGCGGTAACTCCGCAGAAGTAACTGTTTCGATGTTGAATCCAGATCTTGGGCCACCGACAAGCGATATAGAGATTCGATCGCTTACTGCAGTAGCTGGATCATGTAGCCCGCTCAATCTCTTTAGGGGCGTAAAACGCCACGCTTCTTCTCGACCAGTAGGTGTCAAATAATTTGTAGGAAGTGCGCTCATTATCCAACCGCGCCTTCCATTTGAAGTTCAATCAAGCGGTTTAGCTCAAGTGCGTACTCCATTGGTAATTCACGGGCGATTGGCTCGATAAATCCACGGACAATCATTGCCATTGCTTCATCTTCAGAAAGTCCGCGTGACATGAGATAGAAGAGTTGATCGTCACTTATCTTTGAAACGGTAGCTTCGTGGCCCATTGAGACATCATCTTCGCGCACATCTACATATGGATATGTGTCTGATCGCGAGATTGTGTCTACAAGTAGCGCATCGCACTTCACAGTGCTCTTTGAATGGTGTGCGCCTTCTTGTATTTGAACTAGACCACGATAAGAAGTTCTTCCACCGCCTCGAGCGACAGACTTCGAAACAATTGTTGAAGATGTGTATGGGGCAGCATGAACCATCTTGGCTCCCGCATCCTGATGTTGACCTTCTCCGGCAAATGCAATTGAGAGAGTTTCACCCTTTGCGTGTGGTCCCATCATGAAAACTGCTGGATATTTCATGGTCACTTTTGATCCAATATTTCCGTCGATCCATTCCATAGTTGCACCTTCAGCGCAGGTGGCGCGCTTGGTTACTAGGTTGTAAACGTTGTTGGACCAGTTTTGGATTGTTGTGTAGCGAACCCGAGCATTCTTCTTCACAACAATTTCAACGACTGCAGAGTGAAGTGAATCGGATGAGTAGATTGGCGCTGTGCAACCTTCTACATAGTGAACATAAGAACCTTCATCGGCAATGATGAGAGTTCTCTCAAATTGACCCATATTCTCGGTATTGATTCGGAAGTAAGCCTGAAGCGGAATCTCTACGTGTACTCCTTTTGGTACATAGATGAAGGATCCGCCTGACCAAACCGCTGTGTTGAGCGCGGCAAATTTGTTATCTCCGACCGGGATTACAGTTCCGAAATACTCTTTAAATAGATCTTCATGCTCTTTTAGTCCAGTGTCGGTATCAAGGAAGATCACGCCTTGCTCTTCTAGATCTTCACGAATCGAGTGATAAACAACTTCAGATTCATATTGAGCAGCTACTCCGGCTACTAAACGTTGCCGCTCCGCGTCTGGGATACCGAGCTTGTCATAGGTGTTCTTAATATCCTCTGGTAGTTCTTCCCAAGACTTGGCCTGCTTCTCGGTTGAGCGGACAAAATATTTGATGTTATCGAAATCGATGGTTGAGAGATCTGAACCCCAAGCTGGCATTGGCTTCTTATCAAAGAGCGAGAGCCCCTTTAGCCGAAGGTCCAACATCCATTCTGGTTCACTCTTCTTTGAAGAGATATCACGAACGACATCTTCGTTGAGGCCTCGTTTACTAGTTGCGCCGGCGACATCCTTATCTGCCCAGCCATACTGATACTTACCGAGTCCCTCGAGTTCCGGATGGGTTGTTTGGCTCATTTGCGCTTCTTCCTCTCGTTTGACTTACTTGATGCAGTTACATTTGATTTTTTAGGTTGTGGAATGAAAGTGGTACAAACTCCATCGCCATGTGCGATGGTTGCTAAGCGCTGCACATGAGTACCGAGGATCTCTGAAAAGGCTCTGGTCTCTTCATCGCACAATTGGGAAAACTCAGCGGCCACGTGGGCGATTGGACAATGATGCTGACAGAGTTCGATACCGACTCCATGAGAGTGGGTGCTGGCCGCATAACCTTCTTTAGTCAAAAACTTTGCTAAGGAGCGGGTGCGATCTTTTGACGCGCTAACTTCTAACTCAGCTTTCCTTGAAATTTCATCAGCGCGCTGTTTCGCAAAACCAGCAACGAGATGCTCTCCACCTTGTGCAGCGATGAAGCGAAGGGCAGAGACCGCTAGATCGTCATACGAATGCTCAAACTGTTCTCGCCCTAAATCACTCATCACAAATACTTTTGATGGCCGACCGCGCATCCGAGCGCTGCGGGAATGAGGTTCGCGCTCTTCCAAGATTCCATCTGCGATAAGCGAATCAAGGTGGCGCCGAATTCCTGCCGGGGTCATCTGTAATCGCTCTGCCAGAGCTACCGCCGTTGAGGGGCCCGACTCCAGAATTGCCCGAGCAACCTGGTCGCGGGTGCGCAGGTCTGGGGCGAGGCTGGTTTTCACAACGTTATTGTTGCGTAATTCATCTCCCCCTGCCAATTGAAGAGCGACCCGCAAATGACCTCGGACCGTAGGCTCTCCCCGTGCTCAAAAGCGTGACTGCGTTGAAACGCCTCTCTTCTTTAATGGTTTTCACACAATCCGCGATTGTCGTGACCGGTGCATCGGTTCGAATAACTGGTTCTGGTTTGGGCTGCTCCACTTGGCCAGAGTGCACCCCCGGTTCCTTTACCCCGACTCCGGAACAACCAGAGTCCCCGCTACATGCATGGATTGAATTTGGAAATCGAATTCTAACTTTTGTATTACTAATTAATGCACTACTTCTCTTCGTTACCATTTTGCGAAATCGGCGGCGCGAGCTACGCAAATTAGGCGCCGTTCAGGTAATTGGAATTCTCGCCCAAGGTGTTTTAGGCGGAGTCACAGTCTTAACGGGATTAAATCCTGCAACTGTGGCAGCACATTTCTTGCTCTCGATCGTCCTTATTGCAGCCGCACTCTCATTGCGTCAGCGAGCCCACGGAAAGACGCCGACCGATATCAAGTTAACGCCTTTAACTCGTCGCCTGGCCCGAGTGACTCTGACCCTAACTGCTTTAGTTATCTTTGCCGGGACAATAGTTACAGGAAGCGGTCCCCACGCGGGTGATGATTTGGCGGAACGTTTCAATCTAGATCCCAGAACCATGTCATGGATACATGCTGATCTCGTTATTGCGCTTGTTGGGGTAACGGTCGCGCTCTTGATAGCTACGCGCCTAGGCGAACCTGATTCAACCCGAGCGAGCTGGGGCGCTAGCGTCCGCAATTTTCTTCTGATCTGCCTAGCCCAAGGGCTGATTGGCTACACCCAGTACTTCACTGGACTTCCTGAATTGTTAGTCGGCTTTCACATTCTGGGCTCGGTTTTAGTGTGGCTATCAATCTGGAATCTCACGATTAAAGGTAATGTCCTGACCCGGTCATGAAGCATCCGGAACGTTCTACCTGGTCCACGCTCGATGAGCGGTCTGTCGCCGTCGCTCGCGCTCTGGCAATGGACGCCGTCCAAAAAGTTGGCAATGGACATCCCGGTACCGCAATGTCCCTTGCGCCGGTTGCCTACACCTTATTTCAAAGATTTCTCCGTCATGACCCCAGTGATCCAAGATGGATTGCGCGTGATCGTTTCGTTCTCTCCTGTGGCCACTCTTCACTAACCCTTTACATCCAACTCTTCTTTAGCGGTTGTGGGTTGAAGCTCGATGACTTAAAATCGTTTAGAACTTGGGGCTCGCTAACTCCAGGACACCCCGAGTATGGACATACGCTCGGCGTTGAAACAACTACGGGACCCTTGGGGCAAGGCGTTGCAAACGCTGTTGGAATGGCGATGGCGGCGCGTTACAAGCGCGGTTTATTTGATCCGGATGCTCCAATTGGTGAAAGCATCTTCGATCACAACATCTGGGTCATTTGTAGCGATGGCGATCTTCAAGAGGGTGTGAGCGCAGAGGCATCATCTCTCGCGGGTACTCAAGAACTTGGGTCGCTAAAAGTTATCTACGACGATAATCGGATTTCAATTGATGGCGATACTCACCATACCTTCACCGAAGATGTTAGCGCTAGATATCGCTCATATGGCTGGAATGTAATTGAAGTTGAAGCGAAATCTGATGGCGATGTTGATAGAGATGCACTTGAAGGGGCCATGCAGCAAGCACTCGAAGAGAAAGTCCGCCCTACTTTAATTCGTTTAAGAACAGTCATTGCCTGGCCTGCGCCCAAAGCGCGCAACACTGCAAAATCACATGGTTCAGCTCTAGGTAGCGAAGAGGTCGCCGCAACCAAAGCGGTTTTAGGAATTCCAAGCGAAGATTTCTACTTTCCAAAAGAGGTTGAAGAACATGTTAAAAAGGTTTCTGCGCGCGCCGAAGTTCTCCGGCGGGAATGGAATGCGCAATTCGAGGCTTGGGCAAGAGCGAATCCCGAGCGAGCGGAGCTTCTAAATCGTCTTGAAAACGGCGAACTTCCAGATGGTTTTGATCAGGGAGCGCCTGTATTTGATAAAGGAAAAGAAATTGCGACGCGAAAAGCATCGGGAGAACTCATAAACCACTTTGCAAAATCAATGCCAGAGCTCGTTGGCGGTTCGGCTGACTTAGCCGAGAGCAATAACACTATGGTCGAAGGAGGTAGCGCATTCTTGCCTGCTACCTCAAAGATGGCTGGCGCTTCCCCTTACGGACGAAACATCTTTTTCGGTATCCGTGAGCATGCAATGGGAGCAATTCTCAATGGCATGGCCCTACATGGCGGACTCCGTCCGTATGCTGGAACTTTTCTTGTATTTAGTGACTACATGCGCGGCGCCGTCCGACTCTCTGCCCTTATGGGCCTGCCCGTCACATACATTTGGACCCACGACTCCATTGGACTCGGCGAAGATGGTCCAACCCATCAGCCGATTGAACATATTGCTGCACTTCGAGCAATTCCAAACTTAGATGTTGTTAGACCCGCTGATGCAAATGAAGTAGCCGTGGTCTGGGGCAAGATTTTGAAGGGCAAGAGACCTGCTGGACTATTGCTATCACGTCAGAATCTTCCAGTTCTCGACCGTGCTAAATTCAACAGCGCAGATGGCGCAGCCAATGGCGCATATGCACTTAACAATGAGCCAAATCCCGAAATCATTCTGATTGCAACTGGATCTGAAGTTGCGCTAGCCCTAGCAGCATCCGAAGCGCTACAAGGTAAAGGATTAAGAGTCAGGTTAATAAGTGCGCCTTGTATTGAGTGGTTTAATCTCCAGCCAAGGGAGTACCGTGAAAAACTTCTTCCCGCAAATGTTAAAGCGCGGGTGAGCATTGAGGCAGGTATAGCTCAAGGCTGGCGCGATTTAGTAGGCGATGCCGGTGAAACTATCTCCATTGAACACTTTGGCGCTTCAGCTTCGCATACCGTGTTATTTAAAGAATTTGGTTTCACCGTTGAAAGAGTTGTAGCGGCGGCTGAGGCCTCACTCAAGCGAGTTCACTAATGTCACTTGCACAGGTATCTGCAGCTGGAGTATCGGTCTGGCTCGATGATCTCTCTCGGGAACGAATGATTAAAGGTGGCAAAGCTAGTTTCCTTCCAGACTTAATAAGGGATGATTTTGTAGTTGGCGTTACTACCAATCCAGCAATCTTCTCCGCCGCTATTGCAAACTCTGATCTCTATCGGAGCGACATTGATTCACTCTATCGAAGAGGATTAAACGCAGAATCAATCATTACCGAGTTAACAACCGCGGACGTCAAAAAAGCCTGCGAATTATTCCTTCCTGTCTTCGACCGAACTGAAGGCGTAGATGGGCGGGTAAGTATTGAAGTTGATCCGCGCCTAGCACGTGACACCAGCGGAACGATCAAGCAAGCTAAAGAACTATGGTCATTGGTCGGGTCTAAGAATGTTTTAATTAAGGTTCCAGCCACGGTAGAGGGCCTTCCAGCAATCAGAACATTAACCGCAGAAGGAATTAGCGTTAATGTAACAATTATTTTCTCGGTATCTCGCTATGAAGCGGTCTTAGAAGCTTTTATCTTGGGTTTGGAGGATCGAATTTCAAAGGGTCTGCCAATCTCAGATATTCACTCAGTCGCATCATTTTTCATCAGTAGAGTTGATACTGAGATTGATGGACGTCTAAATGTTCCAGATCTTGAACCGTTAAAAGGTAGGGCTGCGCTTGCAAATGCCCGCTTGGCATATGAGCATTTCCTAAAGGTCGAATCAAGCGAGCGTTGGGAAAAGATCTCCAGCGCTGGTGGAAATATCCAACGACCTCTTTGGGCATCTACTGGAGTAAAAGATCCAAAATATCAGCCGACCATGTATGTCATGGAGCTAATTGCCGACAAGACCGTTAACACTATGCCTGAAGCCACGCTTAATTCGGTTCGCGCGAGCCAGGACTTTAATGGTGAGACGATTATGGGGAGATTCGATGAAGCTCGCGCCACGATGACCGAGCTATCCAGTGTCGGAATTGAGATAGAGGATGTTGCAGAGAAGTTGGAACTTGAAGGAATTGAGAAATTCATTAAACCTTGGAATGAACTAATTCAAGTCGTTGAACGGACTAAAGGGTGATTCGACTTATTGGAGTAGAGCAGAAAAGCTCAAAGGTTGAACGGCTAAACGAGATTACTCCGAGATTGGCTGCGAAAGATCCGACTCTCTGGGGCCCTTCCGCAACTGCAGAAGCTTCGATAAGACTTGACTGGATCGACTTACCTGAAGCTTCGCGGGAATTACTACCAACCTTGGATGCGCTCTCGGCATGGTCGCGCGAGTTGGGACACCAGAATTTTATTTTGTGCGGCATGGGTGGCTCTTCTCTTGCACCTGAAGTTATCGCTGCACACTACAATCGCCCTTTAACTGTTCTTGACTCTACCCATCCGGAACAAATTAAGGATGCCCTCAGCTCGAATCTTTCCCAGAGTTGCATAATCATCGCCTCCAAATCAGGAAGCACAATTGAAACTTCGTCTCAGAAAGCGCTCTTCCAGGATGCCTTGGTAAAGGCAGGACTAGATCCCCGCAATCACATGGTGATTGTCACCGATCCTGATAGCCCTTTACATAAGTCGTCCGTTCAGGATGGTCTTAAAGTGGTTACGGCAAATCCAAAAGTTGGTGGGCGGTTTAGCGCGCTTAGCGCATTTGGGCTTACTCCAGCGGCGCTAATCGGCGTTGATGTCTCAGTCTTATTAGATGATGCTTATGAAGCTGCCCAAAAGTTTGCTGAACCAAACTCTGTTGCAGTCGAGTTAGCTTCCCTTCTCGCTGAACCAGAGTTTGCATTCGCCAGGTTTTATGACAAGAGCTCACCATTTCCGGGACTTGCTGACTGGATTGAGCAACTCGTCGCTGAATCAACAGGAAAAGACGGTCGCGGCGTTCTACCCGTTGTATTGACTGAGGCGCCAACAAGCGGAGAGCGGTATATATCCTTCGATGAAACGGGGTCGCTTGCAGTTCTCGGCGCACTTGGATCCCAATTCATATTCTGGGAATGGGTGACTGCCCTTCTCTGCTATCTGATTGAAGTCGATCCATTTAATCAACCAAATGTTGCTGAATCTAAAGAGCGAACTGGCAAAATCATAGCGAACTGGCAAAACTTAAATATTCAACCAACCTATGAGAACGAATTTTTTGAGATTTACTCCAGTGAGAAGGGCGGCTCAACTAGGGAGTATTTAGAGGGCTTGGCTCACGGGAAATACTTATCAATCATGGCCTACCTAAATCGTAATTCGGCCGGTGAGATTTTGAAGATGCGCCAGATTTTGGAGAGAGCATTGAGTATCCCAACGACTTTTGGTTGGGGGCCAAGATTTCTCCACTCCACTGGACAATTCCATAAGGGTGGCCCACTCGTGGGATCTTTCCTTCAGATTACAAATACCCTCACAACTGATTTGCCTATACCGGGCGCTGGGTATGGTTTTGAAAGATTAGTAATTGCACAAGCTTTGGGTGACTATGAAGCTCTTGCTACGCGAAAGCTGCCAGTAGTGCGGATAAATTTAAAGAGTGAAACGGCAGGGATAAATCAGTTAATCAAAATCGGAAAAGAACTGATTAAGAACTCTTAATCTTCTTCAGCGCGTAATTTCTTCAAGGCCGACTCAAGAATCTTTTTAGCCTCTGCTTCAGTCCGACGTTCCTTTACATAAGCCAAGTGAGTCTTATATGGCTCATTCTTCATAGGTGATGGCGGATTGTTTTTATCTCGCCCGGCAGGGAAACCGCATCTTGGGCAATCCCATTCTTCTGGAATTGCAACAGTTCCATCATCTGCAAATGAAGGCTTCGTCTCATGTCCATTTAAGCACCAGTATGAGATTCGGAAACGCGCAATCGCCTCACCGCGTTCGGCTTCGCCCATCGGGCCAGCGCCGACACGTGAACCTCTAATTGCACTACCACCGGCCATTTTTTCTCCTTAGAACTCTCCCACTAAATCTGAAACTCTTACTTAAGCACTAGCCCTAGAGCAATTACTGACGCAAACCATAGGCCGCCGACGACAATCGTGATTCGATCTAGATTCTTCTCAACAACGGACGAACCGCCATAGGTTGAGGAGAGACCGCCACCGAATAGATCTGAAAGGCCGCTTCCTTTGCCTTTGTGTAGAAGCACAAGAACGATCATAAGAATGCTGGTGATCACGAGAAGGATCGAGAGCGCCATTGCCACTTAAAAACTCCTACCTGGGTCTAAGAACGAAGGTCGAATATTACCTTGTCTGAGGGTCGCAGATGGCTCAGATGACCCTATGAAACTTACAGATGCGGGCAAATTCCTCTGGATCGAGACTGGCGCCTCCGACGAGCGCCCCATCAACATCGCTCTGCTTCATGATGTCGACGATATTGGCCGATTTCACCGATCCCCCATAAAGGATCCTTGCGCTCTCGGCAATTTCATCGCTCGCAATCTTTTTCAACTCATCTCTTATCGCGCTACAAACCTCTTGGGCGTCCTCGGGAGTAGCAGTTTTGCCTGTACCGATTGCCCACACTGGTTCATACGCAAAGACGATCTTCTTCAATTCTGGTTTATGAAAACCTTTCAATCCTGCTTTAACCTGATTTAAGACATGAGCAACATGGTTTCCTGCTTCACGGATAGACAACTCTTCTCCGATGCAGAAGATTGGGATCATCTCGTTATCCAGAACTGCGCGCATCTTGCGATTAACTAACTCGTCGCCCTCGCCGTGAATCGCTCGACGCTCGGAGTGACCTACGAGAACATAGGTGCAATCAAGCTTCTTCAACATAGAACCGGAGATGTCTCCGGTAAAGGCACCGGACTTCTCGGGCGAAATGTCCTGGGCGCCGTACGAAATCTTCAATCGATCGCCATCGACAAGCGTTTGAATGGAGCGAATATCAGTGAAGGGTGGAATCACTGCAACATCGACCGCCTCAAAGTCGCGATCCTCTAAAGAGTAAGCAAGCTTCTGGGTAACTGCAATCGCTTCCAGATGATTCAAATTCATCTTCCAGTTGCCCGCAATCAGTGGCCTTCTACTCATAGATCAATCCTCTCACTTCGATTAAGAAAACAGCGCAAGATCTAGGCTAACGCCTTTAGCCCAGGTAGTTCCTTACCCTCTAGGTACTCTAAGGAAGCGCCTCCCCCGGTAGAGATATATCCGAATTCGCTATCTTCAAATCCCAGGGCACGCACAGCAGCCGCTGAATCGCCGCCGCCAACTACGGAGAGACCCTCAACTTTTGTCAGAGATTCTGCAACAACGCGAGTTCCTGCTGCAAAATTACTAAACTCAAAAACGCCCATCGGGCCATTCCAAAAAACTGTCTTGCAATTTCTAATGGCGTTAGCAAATGATTCTGCGCTATCTGGGCCAATATCTAACCCCATCTGATCGCCTGGTATCTCTGATATCGCAACTACCTGAGGATTTTCATTGGCGAACTTTGGAGCCACAACTACATCGGTTGGTAATAGCAATTTGACCCCACGCTCCTTGGCGCGTTTGATAATAGCTTTCACAGTGTCGAGTGAATCTGCTTCGAATAGTGATGTTCCTATTTGATGGCCTTGCGCAGCAAGAAATGTGAAGACCATTCCCCCACCGATTGCGAGCACGTCAACTTTTTCAATGAGATTAGTTATCACACCTACTTTGTCGGAAACTTTTGCCCCACCAAGGATTACACCATAGGGGCGAGCTGGATTCTCGGTTAACCTCCGTAGTACATCTACTTCAGCGCCAATCAACTGTCCAGCGGCATGGGGTAACAAAACTGCTAGTTCAAAAACTGAAGCATGCTTTCTATGCACAGCCCCAAATCCATCGCCGACATAGAGATCGGCATAATCGGCCAACTTTTTGGCAAGGGCCATCCGCTCTTCATCAACCTTGGAAGTCTCAGCAGCCTCATATCTAATGTTCTCTAAAAGAACTATTCCACCTGGCTTCAGATCGGCGATTGCACGTTGGGCCGATTCACCAATCACATCTTCGGCGAAGACTACTTCTCGCCCCAGTAGCTCCTTCAAACGCAGCGCGACAGGCGCGAGAGATAACTCAGGTTTCCGCTCACCTTTGGGTCTACCGAGATGAGCACAAATAACTAATGATGCGCCAGCGTTAAGTAGATGATTGATTGTGGGGAGAGATGCTCTTATTCGTCCATCATCGGCTATGACTCGAACGCCAGATTCATTATCTTGCAACGGCACATTTAGATCGCACCGCAGAAATACTCTTTTGCCTGCATACGAAAGTGAGTCAAGTGTTTTAACCATTGAATCGCTCTTGGTCGAGGCTGTTAGAGGCTCTTGCCAATAAAGGTCATGAGATCTACCAGGCGATTTGAATATCCCCATTCATTGTCATACCACGAGGCAACCTTGGCTTGATTGCCAATCACTTTTGTAATTCCCGCATCAAATATGCTCGAATGTGGATCAGTAACAATGTCGGTAGAAACAATTGGGTCTTCGGTATATCGAAGAATTCCTTTTAGTGGACCCTCAGCAGCGCTCTTCATTGCAGCATTGACTTCTGCAGCAGTGGTCTCTTTTGCGAGCTCAACGGTTAAGTCGGTAATTGATCCAGTAGGCACTGGCACTCGAAGTGCATAACCATCGAGCTTGCCTTTGAGTTCAGGTAAGACTAATCCGATCGCCTTTGCGGCACCGGTGGATGTTGGAATGATATTTGTAGCTGCTGCACGAGCGCGGCGTAGATCCTTATGTGGAAAATCTAGGATGACTTGATCATTTGTATAGGCATGTACAGTCGTCATAAAGCCACGGACAATTCCAAAATTCTCGTGTAGCACCTTTGCCATCGGCGCTAGGCAGTTTGTAGTGCACGATGCGTTTGAAATGATGTTGTGCTTTGCCGGATCGTAAGCCGAGTCATTGACCCCAAGTACCAAGGTCACATCTTCATCAGTAGCTGGAGCTGAGATAACCACTTTCTTCGCACCACCAACGAGGTGTTTGCCTGCATCAGATGCTTTGGTGAATCGACCTGTCGATTCGATCACGATTTCTGCGCCAACAGAGCTCCATGGCAGCGCCGCTGGATCCTTTTCGGCAAAGACTCTTATCTTCTTTCCACCAATTGTTAGGGAATTATCATCAAAGGTAACCTCTTGATTAATTCTTCCTAGAATTGAATCGTATTTAATTAAGTGCGCCAAGGTGTCAATACTCGTTAAGTCATTTACCGCAACAATTTCAATCGGAGCGTTTGATGCAAGCGCTGCGCGCAGGAAATTTCGTCCAATTCGGCCAAAACCATTGATACCAACTTTTACCATGATTACACCCTTTACGAATTCTTAAAGATTATGCGCCACGACCTTGTGGACCCGGGGAAAGTCTATCAGTGAGATTGCGAATAAATTAATAATCAGTTGAGCAGGTCAGGCGAAAGTCCCGCTTCAGTATCTGGAATTCCCAATTCAGAAGCCCTTTTATCGGCCATGGCCAATAACCTTCTAATCCGACCTGCGATTGCATCTTTAGTCATGGGTGGAGCGGCAAGTGAGCCGAGTTCTTCCAAGCTAGCTTGACCATGATTAATTCGAAGTTCGCCGGCTTCTCGTAAATGTTTTGGAATCTCATCTCCAAGAATTTCGAGTGCACGCTGTACTCGCGCAGAGGCTGCGACCGCGGCTCGGGCCGATCTCCGTAAATTTGCATCATCAAAATTTGCGAGACGATTTGCAGTTGCTCTAACTTCTCTGCGCATCCTCCGCTCTTCCCAAGCTAAGACGCTCTCGTGTGCACCTAGTCGCGTTAAGAGAACACCGATGGCATCGCCATCACGGATAACAACTCGATCAACACCGCGAACTTCGCGCGCTTTTGCAGTTATGCCAAGTCGTCTCGCTGCACCAACAAGAGCCAGCGCGGCTTCAGGACCGGGACAAGTGATCTCTAGGGCAGAAGATCTTCCGGGTTCGGTCAACGAACCATGAGCAAGAAAGGCTCCACGCCAAGCAGCTTCGGCATCGCATACTCCGGCGGAGACTACTTGAGGTGGCAAACCTCTTACCGGACGTCCATTTGAATCGACGAGTCCGGTCTGGCGGGCAAGAGCATCTCCATCCCGCAAAACTCTAACCAGATAACGGCTTCCTTTGCGCAATCCACCTGCGCTAATTACAGCAAGGTCTGATTCATGTCCATAAATGTCAGCGATATCTTTGCGAACTCTGCGCGCTACTTGTGCTGTATCTAGCTCAATCTCGACCATGATTTTGCCCGATGCAATGTGGAGACCTCCAGCAAAACGGAGAATCGAGGATACTTCGGCTTTTCGACAACAGGGCTTGGAGATAGAGAGACGGCTCAATTCGTCTTTGACTGATGAGGTCATCGCCATGAGCGTTATCTAATCACCTCTCGCGCAAAAATGTTGCGGAATGCGGAAACTAATTTTCTTGGATCGTGGTGATTACTGCCTGGAGCAGTTGCGAGATCAGCCACAACGAGCTCGCCGCCCATATCTTTGACTATTCCGCTCAAGGCGCTTTGCTGTTCGGTACTTGCCACTATTGATTGATCCGCTAGAGCGAAATCTAATGTTAGAGAGGGCGCGAATTTCTGTAGCAGACGGAGATGTTCAGCGGCCGAGACACCAGCATATTCATCACCTGATGCGCTGGGGTTAGCATCGAGATTCAATAGAAAGATCCGCTTAGCTTGACTCTGCAATATTGCTGCCAGTTGATCATTGAGAAGCAAGTGCGGTAACACACTTGAAAACCATGAACCAGGACCAAAGGTTAGCCAATCCGATTCTTTGATTGCCCCTATTCCCTCGGCAGTCGCTTTCGCGTCAGGCGGAATCAAAGTTAGTTTTTCTAAGGCGCCCTTGCCAACGGCAACTTCTTTCTGGCCCCGTATCACTTGAGTTCCTTGCCAACTCTTAAATATGCCCTCTATATCCAAAGGTTCAAGCGACATTGGTAGAACTCGACCAACTACTTTAAGTAAGGCACCGACTCGCTCTAAACCTTGAATTGGATCACCATCTCTATCCCAGAGGGCTGCCAGAAGTAGATTTCCTAAAGCGTGACCGTTTAGCTCTCCATCTGAGGTGAACCGATACTGCATTAAATCAGCCCAGTTTCGACCCCATTCGTCATCTCCGCAGAGTGCGGCAAGGGCCATACGTAAATCCCCCGGAGGTAGCGCGTTAAATTCTGCGCGTAGTCGACCACTTGAACCACCGTTATCTGCAACGGTTACTATCGCTGTTAACTCGGGAGTTATTTGGCGCAGCGCTTTCAAAGTGGCAGCAAGTCCATGCCCGCCGCCAAATGAAACAATTTTCAACGCTCTCTCCCGAGGTCCCTATGAATAGCATGGGCAGATACTTCTGCATCATCTGATATCTCGACGCAATTTAATCTTCTTGCCAACTCTTCTGCTACTGCAACGCTTCGATGCTTACCACCTGTACATCCAATCGCAAGCGTCAAAAACTTCTTTCCCTCATGTAAGTATCCCTTCGCAATACTTTCAAAGAGCGATACGTATCGATCGAGAAACTCTGGTACAGAATTTGTGTTCAGGACGGCTTCGCTAACTTCTTTATCTAATCCAGTTTTCGGCCGAAGATCAGGTTGCCAGTGAGGATTTGGGATGAAGCGACAGTCCATGACAAGGTCGGCATCAGCCGGGATTCCGAATTTATATCCAAAGGAGAGGACATTTACCTTTAGAGCTGCTAGCGATCCACTTTGAAATAGCTCATTAATCTTCCGCTCGAGTTGGTGAATATTTAGCTGTGAGGTGTCAACAATCAAATCGGCGCCAGCGCGGAGCTCGCGGAGTTTTTCACGTTCGCGCTCTATACCATCGACTATTCGATCATTTCCTTGAAGCGGATGTGGTCGCCGCGAAGATTCAAACCGTGTTATTAAAACTTCATCCGACGCATCGACAAAGATGATTTTCCGAGAGACCCCCCGCTCCACCAATTCCGCTAAAGAGCGATTTAGATCGTCGAAAAACTGTCTTCCTCTTACATCAATCACTACAGCTATCGAATCAGAGGTACGTTCAGTCATATCTAGCACCGAAGCCAATAAAGATGGCGGAAGGTTGTCGATAACATACCAACCGGAATCTTCCATTGAGTGGGCCACGGTGGAGCGCCCTGCTCCACTCATGCCGGTAACAACAACTAGTTCGCGCGCCATGGCTTCATCTTGCTATCCATGTCAAGGACGTTCCAATATCTCACCAGTTTGAGCGTCGACTTCAATTGGGACCTCTATTTCACGAAGCCTTTCAACAATAAGTGAGGCTGTTTTTTCACCAATGCCTGGTAGCGCGGCTATTTCAGTGAGGCTTGCTTTTCTTAGCGCCGCGATCGATCCAAAGAATTCAAGCAGAGAGCTTCTTCGACTCTCACCTAGGCCAGATATCTCATCCAATAGAGATTCAAGCATCAGGCGCGACCTCTTTGAGCGGTGGAAAGTAACGGCGAAACGATGCGCTTCATCGCGAATCCGTTGTACCAAATAAAGGGCTTCACTATTCCGCGGCAGAATCACAGGATAAGCGCGATCCGGAAACCAGATCTCTTCAAGTCGCTTTGCCAAACCTACGAGAGCAACATCGGTTATCCCGAGCTCGGAAAGTGCTCGAGCCGCGGCATTGACCTGTCCCCTGCCACCATCGACTATCACTAGCTGGGGCGGATAAGCAAAGCGAGGTTTCTTACCGCCTTGAAGAGCGATTTCCTCGATATCCAATTCTTGCTCCTCCAGATATCTTTTAAATCTTCTTGTGATTACATGATGCATGGCTCTTGTGTCATCAAATTTCTCTCTGTCATCAATTCCAAATCTTCGATAATCACTCTTTTTAGGTTGGCCATCCTCAAAAACCACCATAGATGCGACAACAGAAGTGCCTTGAATGTTTGAAATGTCAAAGCACTCTATCCGCAGCGGAAGCTCATCCAGTTCTAGAGCGCTAGCGAGTTCTTCTAAAGTCTTGCCTGATACTCCGGCATCGTTCGCTCTCTTACTAAGGAATTGAATCAGAGCTTGTTGAGCGTTTCGCTTTACAGTATTAAGAATTTCGTATTTCTCACCGCGTTGGGGCGAGTGGATAGAAGTCTTGCTTTTGGATCGAGCAGCGAGCACCTCTTCGAGCGAGGTCCATTCAGGCATTTGAATATTTACATAAATCTCTCTTGGCAATTCGAATTCACGGTAGATGACATCGAGGGTTGCCTCTACAAGCAAATCTTCTTCGGGCAGTTTGGCTCTATCCATAATCCACGAGCGTGACCCGACTATTCGGCCTTTCCGCACCCTAAACATCGAAGCTGCTGAGTGGGTGATGTCATCGTGAATTGCTATGAAGTCTCCAGTAATCGAATCCGAAATGGCTGCATCACTTGATTCAGTCGCCAGCTCTAGCGCCTTTAGTCGATCTCTGATTTTTGCGGCTCGCTCAAATTGCTCCGCTTGCGCAGCGCGCTCCATCTCCTCCTGTAGTAGGGACTCTAGATCGTATGATCCATTTTCCATGAAATCACTTAATTTTTCGATGAGTGTGCGATGCTCAGATGGCGAAATTTTCCCAACGCAAGGGGCTGCACATTTGCCAATGTCCCCCAGTAAGCATTGGCGCTTGCTTCTGACTGCTTGGTCAAAATTACTCTTGGAGCATGATCGAATTGGGTACAGCTCAAGGATTAGATCGAAGGTCGTTCGAAGCGCCCAAGCGTGTGCGAAAGGTCCAAAATACTTCAGCCCTTTCTGTTTCGCTCTCCGGGTTATAAAAATCCGGGGAAACTCTTCGTTGGTGGAAATTGCTAAAAAGGGATAGGACTTGTCATCCCGGAACTGCACATTGAATTCAGGATTCTCTTCTTTTATCCAGGTGAACTCAAGTTGAAGCGCCTCTACTTCTGAATTGACTACGGTCCAATCAACTCGATTCGCAGCATGAACCATCCGATTGGTTTTCTCGGGGAGATTCTTTTGAAAATAGGAATTCAAGCGATTCTTAAGGGAACGCGCCTTGCCCACATAGATAACGCGATCATCAGCGTTAAAGAATCTATAGACCCCAGGTTCATCCGGCACCCCAGATGGTCGATAACTTATTGGATCAGCCATTTTTGAGAACTTCAGCCAAGAACTTACCGGTGTAACTAGATTTGTTCTTTGATACCTCTTCCGGAGTTCCCGAAGCAACGACGGTTCCGCCCCCAGAACCCCCCTCGGGGCCGAGGTCAATTACCCAATCGGCACACTTAATAACATCGAGATTGTGCTCAATTACAACAACCGTATTTCCTGTATCCACTAAGCGCTGCAAGACTCCTAATAATTTACGTACATCTTCAAAGTGAAGACCGGTAGTCGGCTCATCGAGTACATAGATAGTCCTTCCGGTAGAACGACGTTGAAGTTCAGTGGCCAACTTAACGCGCTGGGCCTCGCCACCGGAGAGCGTTGGGGCTGATTGCCCTAGCCGCACATATCCTAGACCGACATCACATAGAGTTTTTAGGTATCTATGAATAGCGGGGATGGATTCAAAGAATTCGCTCGCCTTTTCAATTGGCATATCAAGGATTTCAGCAATGGTCTTACCCTTGTAATGAACTTCAAGAGTCTCTCGGTTATAGCGGGCTCCATGACAGACTTCACAAGGAACATATACATCCGGTAAGAAATTCATTTCAATTGTGATCGTGCCATCGCCAGCACAGTTTTCGCATCTTCCACCTTTAACATTAAAGGAGAATCTGCCCTGTTGATAGCCGCGCACCTTAGCTTCACTTGTCTCCGCAAAGAGGGCGCGTATCTTGTCGAATACTCCCGTATAAGTCGCTGGATTGGATCGTGGCGTGCGCCCAATTGGTGATTGATCAACATGCACAACTTTGTCGAGGTGATCGATACCGGAAATGCTTCTGTGGCGACCTGGAACTATCCGGGCGCCATTGAGTTTGTTTGCCAAAACCGAATAAAGAATGTCATTTACCAAGGTCGACTTACCTGAACCACTTACTCCAGTCACGGCTAGAAAAAGGCCCAACGGAAAAGTAACATCGATAGACCTTAAGTTATTTTCTTTCGCTTCCTTAATCACCAAAGCTCGCTTGTTATCAACTTTTCGCCGTGATTTGGGGACTGCGATTACGCTTCTGCCCGAGATGTAAGCGCCCGTGATTGATTTCTTTGACTCAATCAATGAGTTGAAGTCGCCCGATACAACAATCTCGCCACCGTGCTCACCGGCACCTGGGCCGATATCAACTATCCAGTCTGCCGTGCGAATTGTTTCTTCATCATGCTCCACAACTATGAGGGTGTTACCCAAGTCGCGTAGATGTGTAAGAGTTTCTATCAATCGCCGGTTATCTCTTTGATGTAGGCCGATACTCGGCTCATCAAGTACATACAAGACGCCAACCAGTCCGGAACCAATCTGGGTTGCTAGCCGAATTCGCTGGGCTTCGCCGCCCGAGAGCGAAGCAGCAGCTCGAGCTAACGTTAAGTATTCAAGTCCTACGTCGAGCAAGAAACCGAGGCGCGCATTAACTTCTTTCATGACTCGCTCGGCGATCTTCGCCTCGCGAGCACCTAACTTGATCTCCTTAAGAAAGCCTGCGCATTGATCAATTGAAAGTTCACAGATCTCAGCAATATTTTTTCCACCCACTGTTACTGCTAGAACTTCAGGTTTTAATCGTGAACCTTCACATACGGAACAGGGAGTCTCGCGCATATAAGCTTCATATTTTTCACGGCTGTAATCGCTTTCGGTCTCACCATGTCTACGTTCGATAAACGGAATAACACCTTCAAAGCCAGTCGAATAGCTGCGGACCCGTCCATATCGGTTTTTATATTTGACGTGTACTTCATATTCATAGCCATTTAAAATTGCGGCCTTGGCTTTTTCGGAGAGTTTTCGCCATGGCATATCCATCGAGAACTTAACGTCCTTGGCCAGGGCCTCCAGCAGATTGTTGAAATATTCTGAAGTTTGACCGCCCGACCACGGGGCTATTGCTCCCTCATTGATTGAAATTGAATCGTCCGGAATTACAAGTTCTTCATCAACGACTAATTTTGAACCAATTCCGGTGCACTCTGGGCAAGCGCCGAACGGTGAGTTGAAAGAGAATGAACGAGGTTCCATCTCTTGAAAAGATAGACCACAGTCATGGCAGGCCAAGAGTTCGCTGTAAGTTCGCTCGCGCTCCTCTTTTGCCTTGGCGTCGACAAATTCAAGCGTTACTAGACCATTTGCTAAGCGCAGCGCAGTTTCAATCGAGTCTGTGATTCGCTGTTTCGACTCTGATTTAGCAGTAAGGCGATCGATTACCACTTCTATGGTGTGCTTCTCTTGCTTCTTTAATTTCGGCGCCTCACTTAATTGGACTGTTGTCCCATCTACTCGAGCGCGCGAATATCCTTGGGCCAAAAGATCTTTAAACAAATCTGCAAACTCACCTTTTCGCGAGCGGATCATCGGCGCAAGTACTTGAAAACGCGTTTCATTGGGCAAGCTAAGAATCTGATCAACGATATTTTGGGGCGTCTGCTTAGCGATCGGCTTTCGACACTTCGGACAGTGTGGCTTCCCAGCTCGAGCAAAAAGTAGCCTCAAGTAATCGTAAACTTCGGTAATAGTTCCAACTGTTGAACGAGGATTGCGGTTAGTTGACTTTTGATCGATTGATACAGCTGGTGATAAGCCCTCAATGAAGTCAACATCTGGCTTATCCATCTGACCTAAGAATTGACGGGCGTAAGCGGAGAGAGATTCAACATATCGACGTTGGCCTTCCGCAAAAATCGTATCGAAAGCAAGTGAAGACTTCCCTGAGCCGGAAAGGCCGGTAAAGACGATTAGTGAATTTCGCGGCAAATCAAGTGAGACGTTCTTTAGGTTGTGCTCTCGAGCACCTCTAACGACCAATCGCTCGGCGCTCATTTAATCCCACCCTCATCCATACTTCGTAGTTCTCGCTTCAATTCCTTAATTTCATCCCTAAGTCGTGCTGCCAATTCGAACTGAAGTTCGGCCGCCGCATTTCGCATCTGCTCAGTTAGCGACTCTATAAGTCCGAGCAACTCGGCTCTAGGTAAGGCTACGAGTGACTTGGCATGAACGCCAACTGGAGTCTCACTGACTCCCCGTCGCTTACCTCCCGCAATCAACTTCTGGGTATCGTCGCTCTCGCTTTCAATCAAATCAGTTATATCAGCTATCTTCTTACGCAACGGTTGCGGATCGATACCCATCGCTTCGTTGTAGGCAATTTGTTTGGCTCTCCTGCGATTAGTTTCATCAATTGCATTCTTCATTGAGTCAGTAAGGTTATCTGCGTACATATGAACTTCTCCCGATACATTTCGAGCAGCTCTGCCGATGGTCTGAATCAAGGATCGCGTGGATCTCAAAAATCCCTCTTTATCAGCGTCAAGAATCGAAACCAGCGATACTTCAGGAAGATCAAGTCCTTCACGTAAAAGATTGATTCCAACTAGGACATCGTATTCACCAAGTCTTAATTCGCGTAACAACTCTACCCGTCGCAAGGTGTCAACCTCTGAATGAAGATAACGAACTCTGATTCCTGCATTTGAGAAATAGTCAGTTAGATCTTCTGCCATCTTCTTCGTCAGGGTTGTGACTAGAACTCGCTCATTTCGCTCAGCGCGCTTGTTAATCTCATCGCGGAGATCATCAATCTGATTCTTTGTAGGCTTCACAATGACTTTTGGATCAATCAGCCCGGTTGGTCGAATGACTTGTTCCACATAGACGCCACCCGATTTATCAATTTCATAAGGTCCTGGCGTTGCCGAGAGATAAACCTTCTGGGGCGTTCGCTCAAGAAACTCATTGAAGGTAAGCGGTCGGTTATCCATTGCGCTAGGTAACCTGAAACCGTGCTCTACCAGTGTTCGCTTTCGTGAAGCATCACCTTCAAACATGGCCCCAATCTGTGGAACGGTTATGTGGGACTCGTCGATAACGCATAAAAAATCCTCCGGAAAATAGTCAAGTAGACAGTTTGGTGCCGAGCCTGGGGCACGTCCATCAATATGTCTAGAGTAGTTTTCGATTCCAGAGCAAAAGCCAAGTTGCTGAATCATCTCCAAATCAAATTGGGTGCGCATCCGTAGGCGCTGCGCTTCAAGAAGCTTGTTTTGACGCTCCAATTCCTGAAGGCGAATACTCAATTCTGCTTCGATATCAGCCATCGCCCGCTTCATCGTGGTCGGGCTGGCCGAGTAATGGGTTGCCGGAAAGATGAATACCTCTTTGACATCACTGACAATCTCACCAGTCAACGGATTCAAAGTAGTCAATCTCTCAATCTCATCTCCAAACATCTCAATTCGGATAGCAAGCTCTTCGTAAACGGGAATGATTTCAAGGGTGTCGCCGCGTACCCTAAAAGTTCCGCGTTCGAAAGCTATGTCATTACGCTTGTATTGGATGTCAACGAATTTCCGTAGTAGCGAATTTCGCTCAATTGAATCACCAACGCTAATTCTGACCATTCGATCGATGTATTCCTGAGGAGTTCCCAAGCCATAAATACATGAAACAGTTGCGACTACTATGACGTCGCGACGGGTAAGCAACGAGTAAGTTGCTGAGTATCTAAGTCTCTCTACCTCTGAATTGATAGATGCATCTTTTTCAATAAATGTATCAGTCTGCGGTACGTAAGCTTCGGGTTGGTAATAGTCATAGTAGGAAACGAAATACTCAACAGCGTTGTTTGGGAAGAGTTCCCGGAATTCATTTGCAAGTTGGGCGGCCAAAGTCTTATTGGGAGCCAAAACCAAAGTCGGACGTTGAACTTGTTCAATCAGCCAAGCCACAGTAGCCGACTTTCCAGTTCCGGTAGCTCCAAGTAACACGATGTCAGGCTCGCCGCGATTTACGCGCTCGGTTAGATCCGCGATTGCATTAGGCTGGTCTCCTGCAGGTTTAAATTCGCTGATTACTTCGAATGCGCGATCTGCTCGCGGAGTGCTCGTAATTGCCCGAGTCATTTATTGATTCGCGGAATTATCTCCCGCTCCCACAACTCTCGAATAGCCTTCTCGAGTTCCTCAACCGTTCCATCGTTTTCAATCACAAAGTTGGCAATTGATGCGCGATCCTCATCAGTAGCTTGAGCTCCTATTCGGTGGTCGATTTCATAGCTCTTTAAGCCTCGCTCAATCAATCGTCCCCGACGAATTTCTAAAGATGACGAAATGGATATGACTAAATCAAACCGCCCTGCCCCTTTAGTCTCAAATAGAAGTGGTATCTGATTGACCACCACACCCTCATTAGGAACTCGGGAGGCAATCTTGGTGGCTAGCTCTCTCACTTTTGGATGGATAATTGCTTCAAGTTTTTGCCGCGCTGATTCATCTTTGAATACAATCTCCGCCAATTTAGCTCGATCAATATCGCCGCCAGTTAATATTTCATCGCCGAATTGCGCGACTACTTCATCAAAACCATCTGTTCCACGTTCGATAACGTCACGAGCTAGTTGATCCGAGTCGATTACGACTGCCCCGAGCTCTTGAAAGATTTCTCCAGCCAGCGATTTGCCTGAGCCAATTCCGCCAGTCAGTGCAATTGAGAGCATCTGAATTTCTCCAAAACTAGTTAGAGCTCAACAAAAAAGAAAAACAGGGCCAGATTATTTCCGGCCCTGTTTTCATAAACAACTACTCTGCCGATGAAGCCTGATCAGCTGGCTGGTCGGCTGCGGCGGCGGCGTCAGCAGCTTGTGCTTCAGCTTTCTGCTTCTTGTGTGCCAAGAAGCGAGCTTGAGCTTCGGCGTATTGACGCTCCCACTCTTCACGTTGGGCTTCGTATCCAGGCTTCCACTCTTGAGTCTGTGGATCGAATCCCTCTGGATATATAAAGTTTCCACTTTCATCATAGCGAGCGGGCATGCCATATTGAGTTGGATCAAAAGCCTCGACAGGAACATCGTGACCTTCATTAGCCTGCTTCAATGAGAGTGAGATACGGCGACGCTCAAGATCAATATCAATGATCTTTACAAAGAGCTGGTCTCCTACTTGAACAACTTGTTCTGGAATTTCAACATGACGTTCAGCAAGCTCGGAGATATGAACCAATCCTTCGATTCCATCAAATACGCGGATAAACGCACCAAATGGAACCAGTTTGGTTACTTCGCCGGGTACAACCTGATTAATAGTGTGAGTGCGAGCGAATGCTTGCCATGGATCTTCCTGGGTAGCCTTTAGTGAAAGCGAAACTCGCTCTCTTTCAAAATCAACCTCGAGAACTTCAACGGTAACTTCATCGCCAACTTCTACAACCTCACCGGGATGGTCAATGTGCTTCCAAGAAAGTTCGGATACGTGCACCAGGCCATCTACTCCACCCAGATCCACAAAAGCGCCGAAGTTAACTATGGAAGAAACAACTCCGGTGCGAACTTGCCCCTTCTGGAGTTGATTCAAAAATGTGGTTCTAGATTCAGACTGAGTCTGCTCGAGATAAGCGCGACGAGATAGAACAACATTATTGCGGTTTTTATCTAGTTCAATAATTCGCGCCTCGACCTGCTTGCCAATGTATGGCGAAAGATCGCGAACCCGGCGCATCTCAACGAGCGATGCGGGAAGGAAGCCACGGAGACCAATATCAACGATCAACCCGCCCTTAACTACCTCGATTACCGTTCCGGTCACAACTTCGTCACGTTCTTTCTTGCCTTCAATCTCGCCCCACGCCTTCTCGTACTGAGCGCGCTTTTTGGAAAGAATCAGGCGACCTTCTTTATCTTCCTTCTGAAGGACGAGAGCTTCGATACGTTCTCCGACCTTTACTAATTCTGTTGGATCTAAATCATTTCGGATGGAAAGCTCACGCGAAGGAATCACACCTTCAGTTTTATATCCGATATCAAGAAGTACTTCATCGCGATCTACTTGGACTACAACGCCTGATACGAGATCGCCATCATTAAAGTTTTTAATTGTGCCTTCAATTGCGGCAAGGAATTCGGCTGCTGAGCCGACATCATTTACTGAAATTTGAGTTGACAAGTTGCTCCGTGGGGAATGAAAACTAGAAGGGCACGCTTAAAGTCTGACTCCAATTTGTATTGGGCATTTCCTACTAGGTCCGAGGCGATGCAAGAGCCCTAAGCGAGGAGCTGAAGGCTACTTTCTCGCTGCCTTGTGGGTCAATTTGAGCCCTAATGGGCAGCGAGATCCCAACTCTTTCCAAAACCAACATTTACATCTAGCGGCGCCTTCAACGGATAGGCCCCGCCCATCTCCCGTCGCACGATTTCTTCCAAGATTTGGTGCTCACCGGGCCCTACTTCAAAAATCAACTCATCATGAACCTGTAGCAATAGTCGTGATTCTAAACGCTCCTGCTCCAAAACTTTTGCCACATTTAACATTGCGACTTTGATGATGTCTGCCGCTGAACCTTGAATTGGAGCATTCAGCGCAGCTCGCTCGGCAACTTCACGCCGTTGACGATTTTCATGATTGAGGTCGGGGAGGTAGCGGCGTCTTCCAAGAATCGTCTCTGTGTATCCACGTTCCCTAGCAATTTTCACAACCTCTTTCAGGTAATCCTGTATTCCGCCAAATCTCTCAAAATAGCGACCCATTAAGGCGCTCGCTTCACCTGGATCAATATCTAATTGCTGCGCCAAACCAAAAGATGAAAGTCCATAGGCAAGTCCATATGACATCGCCTTTATCTGGCGTCGCATCTCAGGATCTACATTTTTCACCGGTACTGAGAAAACTTGTGCCGCAACGGTTGTATGTAGATCTTCACCTTCATGGAAGGCTTTCAATAATCCGGCATCCTCCGAGAGATGTGCCATGATTCGCATCTCTATCTGGCTGTAATCAGCTGTAAGTAAATCAACGTAAGGCTCTTCAGCAATAAAAGCATTACGGATTCGTCTACCTTCATCAGTTCTAATCGGAATGTTTTGAAGATTCGGGTCGGTAGAAGAGAGCCGCCCAGTGGCTGCAACGGTCTGCTGGAAAGTCGTATGAATCCTGCCATCCTCTCCAATCGATGAGAGCAGGCCTTCGATCGTTGTCTTTAGCTTTCCTACTTCACGAATCCGAAGCAAATTTTGTAGAACCGGATGTCCAGTCTTTGCAAAGAGCCACTCTAGAGATTCCGCATCCGTGCTATATCCAGTTTTAATGCGTTTAGTTTTTGGGAGCTTTAACTGTTCAAAAAGGATACTTTGAAGTTGTTTCGGCGATGCTGGGTTGAATTCCTGGCCCGCTGCTTCAAACGCGGACTTAGAGGCGATTGATTCTGCGTTCAAAAAGAAATCATGAAGCCCATTTAGTTCTTCTCGATCTACTCCAATGCCGACTCGTTCCATCTGCGCCAGAAGGTGAAGGGTGGGCATCTCAAGTTCTACAAATAGCTTCTCTAATTCGCGCTTGGCTAGTTCTTCAGTTAGGGCAATCTGCAAATCGAATAAGTAGGCAACAATCTCAGGATTAACGGAACCTCCGAATAGATCTTCACTTCCAGGAGTGAAACTGACGCCTAAGTATCGATTTAGAAGCTCTTCAATCTCAAGATCCCTTGTACCTGGGTTAATTAGGTAGGCAGCGAGTTCGGTATCGAAGTGAGAGTTATTGATTATTGAAGAGCGGATAAGTGGTTTGGCTCTATGAGTTATTATGCCAGATGGAATTACCAATGTCTCATTTAAATATTCACTCTTGATGACGGTTTTTGCATCTAGCGCAATAATAATTTCATCGGTAGTCGCATAAAGCGATACCGGAGCCTTAGCCGAATATGCGCGACGCTTTAGCGTGGCAAAATTGACTTGCTCAATTTTTATCTTGCGAGTCGTGCTTGTAGTAGCTTCCGTTTTTACCCCAGAAAGGGAACGCGCCCGGTCGCGTAAAGCCTTTATCTCTAGTTTTTCAAATAGTGCAACCGAGCTATCGATATCGATTCCGCTCCACTCAAGATTGCGAATATCGAGTTGAATTGGAACGTCAAATCTCAACTGGGTTAGTTCGCGATTACGGATTACGTTGTTTAGGGATTCTCGTAACGCATCACCGGCCTTGCCAGGAACCTCATCTACTCGTTCAATCAACTTCTTAAGCGAACCAAATTCCTTAATCCATTTGGCTGCAGTTTTCTCCCCCACACCAGGAATCGAAGGTAGGTTATCGCTAGGGTCACCACGCAAGGCTGCGAAATCGGGGTACTGCTCCGGGTTCAATCCATATTTCTCTTCAACTGCCTCGGGGGTCATTCGCGCTAATTCTGTAACGCCTTTTTTCGGATAGAGCACCGTGACTTTCTCCGAGACTAATTGGAAAGCATCTCGATCACCCGTGCATATCAAGAATTCGCTCTGACCATCGTCTTTCGCAACAATCGTGGCAAGTATGTCATCGGCCTCAAAGCCCTCACATTCAAAACTCTTAATTTGAAAAGCCTCCAAAAGCTCATTGATGTAGCTGATTTGAGACCGGAACTCATCGGGCGTCTTGGCGCGATTGGCTTTGTATTCCGGAAAAGCTTCGGTGCGGAAAGTCTTACGTGAAACATCGAAGGCGGCAGCGATATGAGTTGGCTTTTCATCGCGAACTAGGTTTAAGAGCATGGAAGCAAATCCATATATGGCATTTGTATGTTGACCCGTAGACGTCGAGAAGTTCTCTAACGGAAGAGCAAAGAAAGCTCGATAGGCAAGGGAATGGCCATCAATTAGAAGGATTCGCCGCTTCATCAACGACAATCCTAGGCATAGCCACCTAGAATTCTCGCCATGGCTGATTTCATGGAAGTCCTCCGCGAGCGTGGCCGTGGAGCGCTCGATAAGAAGATGGGCATTGAGATTATCGAAGCCTCACCGGAGCGTCTCGTTGGAACTATGCCGGTTGAGGGAAATACCCAACCACTTGGCTTACTTCATGGCGGAGCAAATGTAGTTCTTGCAGAAAGTCTCGGTTCAGTCGGAACTCAGCTTCATGCCGGACCTAATCGAAGAATTGTCGGAGTTGATATCAATGCAACTCATCATAAGTCTGCTACCTCAGGAATGGTAACCGGAGTAGCTACCGCCATAACTTTAGGTAAGACGCTCTGTTCTTACAACGTTGAAATCACCAATGAAAATGGTGAGCGCACTTGTACAGCTCGAATAACTTGTTTGATCTTGGCGGAGCGGAAATAACTTACTAATCGAGTTCGTGCGCGCCAGTTCCAAGATAAGCAGACTTAACGTGGGGATCATTTAAGAGATCCTTGCCTGGGGCTTCTTTGGTGATTGAACCCGTCTCTAGAACATAAGCACGATCCGATCGCGAGAGCGCTTGTTGGGCGTTCTGTTCTACCAAGAGAATCGTTACTCCGAGTTTGTTGATTTGGGTAATGATTCTGAAGATATTTGCAATCATCTGGGGAGCAAGACCCATTGATGGCTCATCGAGGAGAAGAACTTTCGGCTTCGCCATGAGGGCGCGACCGATGGCGAGCATTTGTTGCTCACCTCCGGAAAGGGTTCCTCCAGCCTGAGTCATTCGCTCTTTCAATCGAGGAAATAATTCATAAACTCGCGCCAAATCTTCTTGCATTTCGCTCTTCGAGGATTTCATGTGATAGGTGCCAAGTTCAAGGTTCTCTAGAACAGACAAGCCTGGGAATATACCTCTTCCCTCTGGGGCTTGAGAGATTCCTAAATGAACCCGGTTGTGCGCCTTAACGCCCAAAATGCTCTTGCCGTCGTACTCAATCGAACCGGAAGTCGGATTCAAAAGACCGGAGATGGTCTTAAGCAAAGTGGTTTTTCCCGCTCCATTGGCGCCAATCAAAGAGACAATCTCTCCCTGATTTACAGTAAGCGAAATCCCTTTAAGCGCCTCGATTTTTCCATATGCCACCTTTAAATCTTTAATTTCAAGACGCATCTTCAGGAACTCCTAAATAAGCTTCGATAACACGAGCGTCATCCTGCACTTTCTCGGGGACATCATCGGCAATCTTCTGGCCAAAATCTAGAACGACAACTCGATCAGAGACCTTCATCACCAGCGACATATCATGCTCAATCAAAAGTACCGTATAGCCGGCATCGCGAATCTTTCGGATGACTTGAGCTAATTCGACCTTCTCAGCAGGATTAAAACCCGCAGCCGGTTCATCCAACAAGATTAACTTCGGTTCTGTTCCAAGTGCGCGCGCTATCTCAAGTCGACGCTGCACACCGTAAGGCAGGTTCCTCGCCAAACGGTCCGCGTATTCACCGATTCCGATAAAGTCAAGAAGTTCTTGAGCTCTCGCCTTGTCTCGACGCTCCTCTTTTCTAGAGATAGGAGAACCAAATAGTCCACCCACTAAACCTGAACGCTTATGGGTATCTGTAGCTGTCAAAACATTTTCTAGGGCAGTCATATCGCCCCAGAGCCTGATGTTTTGAAACGTTCTTGCTATGCCGCCACGAGTAATTTTGTAACGCTTAATCCCCTTTAACGATTTACCTTGAAACGAAATATCGCCCGAAGTTATCTGATAAACGCCAGTAATCACATTGAAAATTGTCGTCTTTCCGGCGCCATTGGGGCCTATTAGACCAAGGATCTCACCTTGGTTCACATTAAATGTGACATCGTTCAGAGCCGTAACTCCACCAAATCGCATTGTGACATTTTGCAAGGAAAGTATGGAGCTACTCATTTCTTTCCTTCCTGGTTATCAATTTTCGCTGGAAGAGCCTTCTCGCGTTTCTTTCTTGGTAGAAGTCCATCCGGCCTTAAGTTCATCATGATTACCAGTACCAATCCGAAAACCAAGAGACGAGCATCAGAAAGGAATCGGATTCGGTCAGGGAGGTAACCCAAAATAACAGCGCCTAGAATTACGCCCCAAATATTTCCCATGCCACCAAATACAACGCAGGCCAGAATAAGAATTGAGATTTGGAGCGTAAAGTTATCAGGGGCGATAAACAGGGTCTTTGAAGCGTAGAAAACGCCTGCTGCGCCGCCAACGGATGCGCCGAGGACGAAGGCCCAAACCTTGTATTTGAAAGTTGGAACTCCCATTAACTCCGCTGCGTCTTCATCCTGACGGATTGATTCCCAGGCGCGCCCGGCCCTGCGAACAGAGAGGCGACGGACCATCCAAATTGCAAAGAGAATAAGGATCAAAAGGGTCCAGTAATAAATTCGATGGCTATCGAATGTGAATTCAATTCCAAAAACTGGCGGTGGAGTTGGGATTCCTAAAATACCTTCGGATCGGCCCAAGGTGCCTAGATTAAGCGCGACGATACGAACAATTTCGCCAAAACCTAAGGTGATAATTGCTAAGTAATCTCCCCGGAGCTTCAAAGCTGGTACGCCGAGGATAATTCCGGAGAACATAGCCATCGCTATGCCAATTGGAAGAATTTCCCAAGTATTTAGGCTCGTTCGTGTTCCTAGAAGACCCATGGTGTAAGCACCGATGGCGAAGAAGGCCACATAGCCAAGATCTAAAAGACCACTCTTTCCGATAACAATATTTAAGCCAATCGCCATGAGAACAAACATCGCTACGGGATAAACAAGTACGGACTCGTAATCCGCGATTGGAGTATTGAGAATCGTTCCGCCCATAAAGGGTAGCGCGGCGGCCATCGCTATAAACGACAACGCCATCAGAACGCGCTGGGTTCGGTTTGCCTTCTCCCAAATTTCAGCGCCTTTATCTCTAATGTTGATCATCATGCCCTCGTCTGCGTTAGCGCTTCACCAAATAGTCCATTTGGTCGGGTGTAGAGAACAACAACAAGAACAGTAAAGACTGTAACGGCCTTCCACTGAGTTCCAAGGAAGAACGAGGCGTAGGTTTCAAGCAAACCTAAAGATAGTCCCCCGTAGAACGCGCCCTTGATATTACCGATGCCACCCAAGATGGCAGCCGTAAAGGCAGCAATACCCAACTCAAACCCAATGCTAAAACTGCTGTTTTCGTACTTCAAAACGTAGAAGAATCCGGCAGCGCCCGTCATTAATCCGCCTACCAAGAATGTAATTGAGACGACTCCGTCGATATTAATTCCCATCAATTTCGAAGCGCTTGGGTTCATTGAAACCGCACGAATAGCTTTGCCTAGTCTGGTTCGATTTACGAAGGCTAGCAATAACGCCAGAAGAAAAATGGCGGCAACAATGATTATCGTGTTATCGAGTCTAATATCCGCATCAAAAAATTTACCGATGAACTTTTTTTCCATTGCGCGCGGACTCGCAACCGGTCTTGAATCTGTCAAAATTCTCATACTTTCAGCGAGAACCATCGAGACACCAATTGCTGAAATCAGAGGAGCCAATACGCCCGAGTTCATTCGGCGGAGTCTGCGATAGGCAATCAACTCAATCAGTACAGAGAGAATCCCTGAGACCGCCATCGAGGCAAGTAAAGCCGTACCAAGGATCAGCCAAAGTCTGAAACCTGTTGCATATTCGGAAGTTTGTGTGAATTTATAAACATCCCGAACAATTATGATGGTAGCGAATGTGCCAACCATAAATACTTCTGAGTTTGCGAAGTTAATCATCCGCAGTACTCCATAGACCATGGTGTAACCCAGAGCGATAAGAATATAGATAAAGCCGAGGCTCAAGCCACCAAATGTCAGCGACCAAAACTGATCGAGAAAGTTTCCGATCAAGAGCTACACCGTCTCTCTATCTTGAATAAATCTAAAACTGAATCAACATTTAAATCCACGGGTAGTTCGTCGAAACGAACTACCCGTGGGCACTACTTCAAGCTGACCTAATTAATTACTTAACTGGTCCAGTGAACTTGATAGCTCCGCTCTTTACTTCGAAGCCGTTCATTACGCCGCCAGCTACATCACCATATTGGTTGAACTTGATCGTTGAACCAGTTAGTGACTTTCCGCTGTAGGACTTAACGCACTTAAGCATTGCATCGCGGGTTGAGACACCCTTTGCAACGCAGCTTAGGAATACGTTTGTGGCATCGATGGACTCAGCTGCATAAACACCTGAAGCCTTACCCATCTTCTTTGCGAAATCAGCCTCTAGTTTTGCATCGATTTCAGCCAATGGAACAGTTCCAGCAGTTAGGCGAACACCCTCGAGAACTGATGCAGGAGCAAGAGTTACGAAGTTCGGGCTAAGAACGCCATCGCCACCAGCCAAGATACCTGTGTATCCGCTATCACGGAGCTGCTTGAAGAATACAGCTGCCTGTGGGAAGTAACCGGTGTAAATAACAACATTTGCACCTGCGGTCTTTACCTTAGCAATTGTTGCCGACCAGTCAGTTGTCTTATCGGAAACGCTATCAAATCCTGCAGATTGTCCGGCAGGAATTCCAGGCTTCATGTAATCAACAAGACCTACGCCATACGCGGACTGATCATCTACTACGAAGACCTTAGGTGATGAAACACCCTTGGTAGCAAGTTTAAATAGTGATGGTCCCTGAACTTTGTCAGTTGGAACTACGCGGTGGAAGACTGGGAAGCCGATGTTTCCAGCTTCTGGGTCAGTGATTGAAACGCGCGTCGCAGATGGTGAGACCATTGCAAGATTGCGTTGCTTGTAATAAGGAAGCGCAGCAATAGTTGCTCCTGAGTAGGCAGCACCGACAAGACCGATTACCTTCTTGTTTGATGCAATTCCTGGCGCAACTTTGGCGGACTGTGCAGGATCGCCCTGATCATCAGCGCGCACAACTTTTACCTTGTACTTACCTTTATTCTTTGCATTGAAGAGTTTTACGGCGTAAAGCATGCCAGCTAACTCATCTTGTCCAACCTGTGCTTCTTCACCGGTCAATGGACCTTGGAAAGCGAGTGTTACAACTTTTGCCTTAGCGTTCGATGCCGGTGCATACGCAACCAGCGAAGTGAACGCCAAAGCGGCTGCTGCAGCAACCGACGTTAAGCGAAGCTTCTTCATATTTACCTTTCATTTGTCCGCGAATTCCGGATTCACGGGATGGCGCAGTTTAGATGAGCTTCTCAGAATGTGACAACGGAGATTTTCGGGAAAAGGTAAATATCAGGTAACGAAAAATCCCAAATAGTGGACTTTTACCAGTTCTGGGCCCGAGAGGGGTCAATTACTGCCTCAGCGACCGCTTTCATCGAGACCCGCTTATCCATTGCCGTTCGTTGAATCCACTTAAAGGCCTCGGGTTCACTTAATTTCATGGCCTGCATCAAGAGACCTTTGGCTCTATCGATTATCTTCCGGGTTTCTAATCGCTCGTTTAGATCCGAGATTTCTGCTTGTAGTGCGACCAATTGTTGATAGCGGGCAGTCGCAATCTCTATAGCGGGAATCAAGTCATCGATTGTGAATGGTTTTACAACATATGCCATGACACCAGCATCCAATGCACGCTCTACTAAATCCTTCTGACTAAATGCGGTCAACATTAAAACCGGCGATGTCTTCACAATCACCTCGGCCGCCGAAATACCATCCATCTTCGGCATCTTCACATCTAGAATTGCAAGATCAGGTTTCAATTCACTTGCAAGAGCAATGGCTTCTTCGCCGTTTGTGGCCTCCGCGATTACTTCGTACCCGCTCTCTTTCAGCATTTCGGCAAGGTCCATCCGAATTAGCGTCTCATCTTCAGCAATCAGAATTCGCTTGGCGGCAATTTGGCTATCTGTCATGTGCCTCGAGTCGGATTCGAACCGACACTATACGGTTTTTGAGACCGTCCTCTCTACCGTTGGAGTACCGAGGCTAAGCAGTTGAAGTTTAGCGATATGCGGGAGCAACGCCACCCACAGCATCACCGATGATGTGAACACGCATCGCATTGGTTGAGCCTGGTATCCCCGGCGGCGACCCCGCAACAATCATGATTGATTCGCCTTTTGTTACGCGTTTCTCTGCGATGAGTATTGCATCAACCTGCTTGACCATTTCGTCTGTCGTATTTACCAGTGGCGTAATGAATGGTTCAACACCCCAAGACAAGGCAAGTTGTCTGTAAGTTGATTCGTCAGGCGTTAATGCCACCACGGGAATGTTGCTGCGCAATCGCGACATTCTTCGCGCGGAATCTCCTGACTTTGTAAAAGTAGCTAAAACTTTTGCTCCGATCACCAGACCAACCTCGGTCGCTGCCTTTGTGATAGCGCCACCCTTTGTTTTCGGATTATGCATTAAGGCTGGGATCAAATGAAGAGCATCGGTCTCAGTTTTTTCGATGATACGAGCCATAGTCTTAACAGCCTCTATCGGATAGCTACCTACGCTTGTTTCACCAGAAAGCATGAGCGCGTCTGCGCCATCCAGAACTGCGTTAGCACAGTCAGTTGCCTCGGCGCGCGTGGGTCTTGAATTAGTAATCATCGAATCGAGCATCTGGGTAGCAACAATTACCGGCTTAGCTTCTTCACGGGCAAGCGTGATGCAACGTTTCTGGACCAAAGGAATATCTTCGATTGGCATCTCAACACCAAGATCGCCACGCGCAACCATAATTCCATCAAAAGTTTTTATTATCTCTTCAAGATTTTCGACTGCTTGTGGTTTTTCAATTTTGGCAATGACCGGACGGTAAATATTTTCTTCCTTCATTACAGCATGAACACCTTCAATATCTCTTGCACTTCGGACGAAGGAGAGAGCAATAAAGTCGGCTCCTGCCTTTAGTCCCCAGCGAAGATCTTCAATATCTTTTTCGGAGAGAGCTGGAACTGATACGGCGACTCCGGGAAGATTAAGTCCTTTGTTATTTGAAACAGGACCAGCCTCAACACACTTGGTTTTAACCTCAGTCTTGGTTACTTCAACTACCTCGACTGCGACTTTTCCATCATCGATAAGTATTCGATCACCGGACTTGCAATCTCCTGGTAGTCCTTTATATGTGGTGCTTACCTTTTCTCTCGTTCCAATTACATCTTCAGTCGTGATTGTTAGCGCGTCGCCAACCTTTAATTCATAAGGACCACCCTCAAATTTACCGAGTCGAATTTTCGGTCCCTGAAGATCCACAAGGATTGCAATCGAAACATCCTTGCTCCGAGCAACGCTTCGAACTAAATCCAATCTGGTCTGATGTTCGTCATATCCGCCGTGGGATAGATTGAGCCGAGCGACGTTCATTCCGGCCTCAATTAGCGACGAAATCCCTTCGAGGCTTTCGACCGCGGGACCGAGAGTGCAGACTATTTTTGCTCTACGCATTGGAGAACCTTATTCCATCAAAACCGGATTGGTAATTGTTTGACTACACCGTTAGCGGTCTTGAATCTGGTTCAATCGGCGAAGGTAGTTGTGTTCTTCCCATTAGGTGTTGATCTACGGCAGCCGCTGCGCTTCTACCTTCTGCGATTGCCCACACTATTAGCGATTGTCCCCGACCAGCATCGCCACACACAAACACGTTCTCAATATTTGTGGCAAAGTTTTTGCTTCTTTCAATACTACCCCGAGCGTCCAGTTTCAATTCAAGATCGCTAACCAATTTATTCTGTTCTATCCCGGTAAAGCCTAGAGCTAAAAAGACTAAGTCAGCTTCAATAACTTTTTCAGTTCCCGAGACCGGCTCGAATTTTCCATTCTCAAAAGCAGTCTCAATTACCTTCAAGCCAGTCAGCTTTCCATTCTGATCTTTTACGAATTCCTGAGTTGCAATCGAATAGAGTCGATTGCCCGCTTCTTCATGAGCGCTACTCACTCGATAGACCATTGGATAGGTTGGCCATGGTTGAGAGGAAGGACGTTCGTCACTAGGGCGAGGCATAATTTCAATCTGTGTGATGTGTGACGCTCCCTGGCGAATCGCAGTTCCTAAACAATCTGCACCAGTATCGCCACCACCGAGAATGATTACCCGCTTTCCTTGAGCATTTATAGCTGGCGCCTCATTCAATTCTCCCAGCGCTTGCTTGTTACCCCAAGGCAGATATTCCATTGCCTGGTGGACTCCGAGCGCCTCACGTCCGGGAATATTCAAGTCACGCGCTTGAGTAGCACCGAGAGCGAGCACGACTGCGTCATACCGAGATTTAAGTTCGCTCGCAGTTAGATCTACTCCAACATTGACCCCAGAGCGAAAGCGAGTTCCCTCTCGCTGCATCTGATTAAGTCTGCGCTCCAGAATTGACTTTTCCATCTTAAATTCTGGAATTCCATAACGGAGTAATCCACCTATTTTTTCGGCCCGCTCGTAAACGACAACGGTGTGTCCAGCCCGAGTCAATTGTTGAGCAGCAGCTAAGCCAGCTGGTCCAGACCCAATGACGGCAACCGTTTTTCCGGTTATGCGATCTGGTTGCAGAGGGCGGACATTTCCCGCTTGAAAAGCCTCTTCTATCGTGCGGAGTTCAATCTGTTTGATTGTTACTGGATTCTGATTAATACCAAGTACGCAAGAAGTTTCGCATGGGGCAGGACAGAGTCGACCGGTAAATTCAGGGAAATTATTGGTGGCGTGAAGTCGATCAATTGCATCAACTTTCTCGTTTCGCCAAATCAGGTCATTCCACTCTGGAATCAAATTACCGAGCGGACAGCCTTGATGACAGAAGGGGATACCGCAGTCCATACAGCGACCAGCTTGACGTTGTAGTGAAGAGAATTCTTGATCTTCATATACCTCTCGCCAATCTCTAATCCGTACATCGACTGGTCGGCGCTTTGGGGTCTCACGATCAAACTTCAGAAAACCTTTGGGATCAGCCATTTAGCACCTCCATGATGGCAAGTTCTGCATCTTTCCCACTTCTTTCGGCATCAGAGATAACCTTCAGAACACGGGCATAGTCGCGTGGCATAACTTTTGTGAAACGACTTATAGAAGGAGCCCATTCTTTTAGAAGTTCGGCTGCAACTTTTGATCCGGTCTCTGCAAAGAACTTCGAAACAAGTCCTTGGAGAAGAGCGCTATCTTCCGATGTTAAATCTTGAAGATCAACCATCTCGGTGTTTACTAACCTTGGATCTAAATCCAATAAAAATGCGACTCCCCCGGACATGCCAGCAGCAAAATTTCGTCCAGTCTTTCCAAGGACGACCACAGTTCCACCTGTCATGTATTCACAGCCATGATCTCCGGTACCTTCTACGATGGCTGTAGCACCAGAGTTTCGTACACAAAATCTTTCTCCAACAATTCCGCGAACAAAAATTTCACCGTTCGTCGCCCCGTATCCCACAACATTCCCAGCGATTACATTTTTATCTGATTCAAATTGCGCCTTTTCATCTGGCCTTACTATTACTCGGCCGCCGGAAATACCTTTTCCGAGATGATCATTTGTGTCTCCGTAAAGTCGAATGGTGAGGCCGCGCGGAATGAACGCACCAAGCGATTGGCCTGCCGAGCCGTGGAACGTGACTTCTATGGTGTCGGCAGGAAGACCTGCTCCCCCGAACCTTCTCGTGATCTCTGAACCAAGAATCGTACCTACTGTTCTATTTCTATTTCTGACTGGAAGCGAGATTGAGATGTGTTCACCCGTCATAAGAGCTGGTGCAGCTAATTTCAAAAGTTCGTTATCAAGCGCGCCATCCAGGCCATGATCTTGGAGAACTTCCTGCTTTCGAGCTGGGTACTTGGTTGATTCTGGGAATTCCAAAATTGGTCCAAGATTTAGGCCAGATGCCTTCCAGTGGTCGACAGCTTTCTTCGTATCTAGTGATTCAACTTGACCTATCGCCTCATTCAAAGACTTAAATCCAAGCTTCGCAAGCCATTCGCGGACTTCTTCGGCTATGTATTCAAAAAAGGTTTCGACAAATTCAGGTTTACCGGTGAATCGCTTACGCAATTCTGGATTCTGAGTAGCTACACCTACTGGGCAAGTATCGAGATGACAGACTCGCATCATTACACATCCAGAGACAACTAATGGTGCGGTCGCGAAACCATACTCTTCGGCACCAAGCAAGGCCGCGATTACGACGTCGCGACCAGTTTTCATCTGGCCATCGGTCTGAACCACTATGCGATCGCGAAGTCCATTGAGGATTAATGTTTGTTGAGTTTCTGCAAGACCTAATTCCCAAGGTGCGCCAGCATGTTTGAGCGATGTAAGAGGCGATGCGCCAGTTCCGCCATCGTGTCCTGAAATTAGTACGACATCGGCATGTGCTTTGCTGACTCCCGCAGCAACTGTGCCGACACCGACTTGAGCAACTAGTTTTACATGGATTCGGGCATCTCGATTTGAATTCTTTAGATCATGAATCAGCTGGGCTAGATCCTCAATTGAATAAATGTCGTGGTGTGGCGGTGGCGAAATTAGGCCTACTCCAGGTGTGGAGTACCTCGTCTTGGCGATCCAAGGATAAATCTTGTTACCTGGAAGCTGACCGCCTTCGCCCGGCTTTGCACCTTGCGCCATCTTTATCTGAATATCGTCAGCATTTACAAGATATTCACTTGTGACTCCAAAACGTCCCGATGCAACTTGTTTGATGGCAGAACGCTTCAGGTCACCATTGGGAAGTGGCTCATAGCGCTCAGGATCCTCGCCACCTTCGCCAGTGTTTGACTTTGCACCGAGTCTGTTCATCGCGATTGCCAGAGTCTCATGTGCCTCTTGCGAAATGGAGCCATACGACATCGCTCCAGTTGAAAAACGCTTCACGATTTCCGAAACTGGCTCAACCTCGTCAATTGGAATGGGTTCTCGCAATCCTTCTTTAAAGGTGAATAGCCCTCTTAAAGTCATCAAAGCTTTTGACTGTTCGTCAACTCGAGTTGTATACCGCTTGAAGATGTCATAACGTTTTGAGCGAGTCGCATGTTGCAAGGCAAAAACCGTTTCAGGATCAAATAAGTGAGGCTCGCCATCCCTGCGCCATTGATACTCGCCTCCGATGGGCAGACGTTTCGTATTGGGGATTTCTCCGCCAGGCGGATATGCAATGTGATGGCGCTTAATAGTCTCTTCAGCTATTACGTCGAGCCCAACTCCGCCAAGTCTTGATGTTGTGCCAACGAAATATTCATCAATTAACTCTTGTGAAATTCCAAGCGCTTCGAATACCTGGGCACCGGTGTAAGAGGCAATTGTGGAAATTCCCATCTTTGACATTACTTTTAATACACCTTTACCGAGCGCCTTGATCAAGTTATAAACGGCTTTTTCAGAAGTTAAGTCAGTGATCACACCTTGTAGCACAAGATCTTCGGCGGATTCCATCGCTAAATATGGATTTACAGCAGCAGCTCCATAACCAATCAGTAGGGCAACATGGTGAACTTCTCTCACTTCCCCGGTTTCAACTACCAGGCCCACTTTGGTCCGAGTCTTTTCGCGAATCAAATGATGATGCACTGCAGCGGTGAGCAACAGGGAGGGAATTGGGGCATTCTCAGCATCGCCATCACGATCTGAAAGCACGATAATTCGCGCGCCAGATTCAATCGCTCTAGATACCTCAGCTCTAATCTCTTCTAACCGCTCCGTTAAACCAGCGCCACCTTCAGAAATCGGGAATAAACCTTTAATTACGTGGGCCGACAACCCGGGATGATTTCCGTCTGCATTAACGTGAATAATTTTTGCGAGCTGATCATTATCGATAACTGGAAAATCCAGCGCTATCTGGCGACAAGATGCCGGGCCTGGATCCAAAAGATTATGTTCTGGACCAATTGATCCACCAAGAGATGTCACCATCTCTTCCCTAATTGCATCTAGCGGTGGATTGGTTACTTGAGCAAAAAGTTGAGAAAAGTAATCGAAGAGCAATCTAGGTTTCTCAGAAAGCACAGCAACTGGGGTATCGGTACCCATAGAACCAATTGGTTCGGCCCCACTTCGCGCCATCGGCGTGATGATTAAGCGAAGTTCTTCTTCTGTGTAGCCAAAGGCTCTCTGTCTGCGCAGCACTGAGGAGTGCGGATAAAAAATGTGCTCTCTTGGAGCAATATCCTCTAAGCGGACCATCCCAGCATGTAGCCAATCACCATATGGCGCAGCGCTTGCCAGAGAATCTTTGATTTCATCATCTTCAATAACTCGACCCTCGTCGAGATCAACCAAGAACATTTTGCCTGGTTGCAGTCTGCCTTTACGCAGCACCCGGTCTTGCTCAATATCTAAAACTCCAACTTCGCTAGCTAGAACTACGAGACCATCGTTAGTAATCCAGAAGCGACTTGGTCTTAAACCATTTCTATCTAGAACTGCACCAATCTGATGTCCATCAGTAAATGTGATGCAAGCAGGTCCATCCCAAGGCTCCATAAGCGCCGAATGGAAACGATAAAAGTCACGCCGGAGTTCTGGCATGGATTCGTGATTTTCCCAAGCTTCGGGAATCATCATTAAGACCGCATGAGGAAGTGAACGTCCGCCTAGATACAAGAGTTCCAAAACTTCATCAAAAGAAGCAGAGTCGCTGCCTTGCGGATCAACGATAGGAAATAGTCGTTTTAAGTCCCCTGGAATCAAGTTGCTTTCTAGTAGAGCCTCACGCGCCGCCATCCAGTTGCGATTTCCCCTAACGGTGTTGATTTCACCGTTATGAGCAATGAACCGATATGGATGGGCTAATGGCCAAGAAGGAAATGTGTTGGTGGAAAAGCGAGAGTGGACCAACGCAAATGGAGACTTTAATTTCTGGTTATTTAGATCGGGGAAGAATTCCGAGAGCTGATGTGTGGTGAGCATCCCTTTGTAAACCAGAGTCTGGGCGGAGAGTGAGGCAAAATAAATTGGAAGTTGATGCTCAACTCGTTTCCTGAAACAGAAAGCGAGTCGATCTAACTGGATTTCTGTCTCCCCATTTTTCCCTGCAATCACCAACATCTTAAAGTCGGGCATAACCGATAAGGCGGTAGCGCCGAGCGATGAGGAATCAACTGGAACTTCACGCCAACCTAAGAGCTCGATTCCCTCCTCACTTGCGATTTGCTCAAGTTGATTTAACTCGCGAAAATCTCTTGGAACGAAAGCGATACCAGCGGCATATGCACCCTGCGCTGGTAGCTCAAATGAAACTACAGATCTTAAAAATTCATCTGGCACTCGGATCATGATTCCGGCGCCATCACCGCTATTGACTTCTGCTCCTGATGCGCCGCGATGATCCAAATTACGGAGCGCTTCAAGGCCTTGCTGGACAATTTCGTGTGTTGCTTCACGTTTCAAGGTTGCGACCATGGCGACTCCGCAGGCATCATGTTCGAAGGCAGGGTCATATAGACCACTGCGCTCCGGCAGTGCGCTAAAGAGCTTTTCGATTTTTGCCATCTCGCTCCAACTTCAATCCCAAGTCGAATCACTTCTACTTGAGGTTCTTATTTTTGAAGGGACAGCGATGGCCCGAGGAAGGGAAAATCTACCAAAAAAACTAAATACCTGAGATATGAGCAATCTGACCCACAGCGGCAGTTATCGCCATTCCAAGCGCTCCCCCTGTGAGAATTCTTAGTGTGGTGCGACCAATCTTGGCTCCTGCGGTCTTTGCGCTAATGATTCCAGCAATGACTAAGCCAACAAATGAAAACCCAACAATCGAGATTGCCTTATCACCTAACGATGGCGCAAATGCGCCGAGAAATGGAATTAAACCTCCGGCAGTGAAGCTGAGCGCTGAAGCAAAGGCAGCTTGAAAGGGACGCGCTTTAGTCGCCTCGAATTGCCCCAACTCATCGCGCAGATGAGCGCCAAGTGCATCGTGTTCGTGAAGCTCTTTAGCAACTATTTCTGCGGTCTTCCGCGATAGGCCACGCGATTGATAGATCTGAGTCAACTCTTCAAGTTCGCCTTCCGGATCTAGTTGTAAGTGCTCCATCTCGAGTCGCCGATCTGAGTCTTCAATATCATTTTGAGAGCGCACTGAGACATATTCTCCGACCGCCATAGACATTGCACCCGCAGCTATGGCAGCTGATCCTGCGGTGAGCACAAAATCATTCTTTCCGGCAGATACGACGCCAATCATTAAGGATGCGGTTGAGACAAGACCATCATTTACCCCAAGTACTGCAGCGCGGAGCCAACCGGCACGATTTGTTTTATGGTCCTCATTACGCTTATTGATTTCATGAAGAGACATACTCTCACCCTACTACTTGGTAGCAGAGTTTTCGTGGAAGCTAACTTTTGAGTTCAATCTCCGGATCAATACGAGCGAGGTAATTAAGAGAATTAGGCTCGTCCATAGATTTAGACGTAGCCCCAAGATTAAATTTGCCTCATCGATTCGAATCGCCTCTATTAAGCCCCGACCTAAAGAATAAGCCCCGACATACATCGCAAATATTGAGCCATCAGCCAACTGCCTCTTCTTGCCTAGGTAAATCAAAGCAATGGCAACTACGGTGCACCATAGCGCTTCATAAAGAAATGTTGGATGAAATGTTTCAAAAGTTGTGTATCCAATTGGACGATAGCGAAACGGAATCTCTAGCGCCCAAGGAGCTTCGAGTGGTCTGCCAAATAACTCTTTATTAAACCAATTTCCAAATCTTCCAATTGCTTGAGCTATTAGTAATCCTGGGGCAATTGCATCTGCAAACTGAGTAAATCTGATCTCGCCGCGATTCGGATGCTTCTTGTATGCGAAATAGGCTGCAACAGCACCAAGTGAGATTGCACCCCAAATTCCTAGACCACCTTGCCAGATATAGAGAGCTTCGATCGGCCGGCCGCCAGCTCCAAAATAATCTTGGGGAGACGTGATCACGTGATAAAGCCGTCCCCCAATTACTCCGGCTGGCACCGCAAAGATCGCAACATCACCCACCAAGCCAGGCTTTCCACCAAGCGCTACATATCTTCGACCACCGATGAGAACAGCAGCGACTACACCCAACATGATGCATAAGGCATAAAAGTGAATCGTCAATGGCCCGATCTCAACAAAGGACTGGGCCGGTGAAGGAATGCTGGCAAACTTCACTTGAAGGTTGCTTACTGTTTAGCGGCCTCTACGGCTGCTCTAAATTCATCTAGATTAAACTCACTTGTAGTTCTCTCCCAGCGAGTTCCATTGATAAATACAGTCGGAGTTCCCTCAACTTTATTTGGCGCCATAGATTCGGCGACCTTCTTAACATAATCCCCGTACTTGTTGTCATTGACGCAATCAGCGAAAGTTTCACTAGTTATTCCCAGCTTGCTACCAATCGTAATCAAATTCTTATTGGAGAAGATTCCCGAATTCTCATTGCCTTGTACTTCATAGACCGCTTTATGGAAATCCAAGAATCTATTTTCGTCAATTGCGCAATATGAGGCATTAGTGGCACGAACTGACTCTTGGCCAAGGAATGAGGCCATGTGGTAAACCACTTTCGCTTCCTTATTTCGAATCAATTCATCTAGGTAGCCCGTCATCTCTTGTTCAAAAAAATTACAGAATGGGCATTGGAAGTCTTCCCATATATCAATTTGTAGCGGCGCATCTGGATTAAAGACAATTCCGTAGTCGTCCGCCTCACTTACCTGGGCAGCTAATGGTTCGCCTAGATTTGAGGTATCTAAACTCTCAATAGCGGTTGGAGTTTCGCTGCTCTCACCGGAGCTTCTATCTAGGAATGTGAAAATTACGCCAGAGAGCACGACCAGCCCCACCATTCCAATAACTAAATTTCTTGTGAGCGTGTCACCTTTTGGCTGTGCATCTCTTACCTTCTGGCGTGGCTCTTTTGGCACGGTTACTCCTCTGACGATTGTTACTAAAATTCTATTCCATGAAGGCTGTTTCAACAGCCTCAACTTGAATAGCTACCTTCTCACAGCGGCCGCCAACTCTTCGGCAAGCGACTTAACCTTCAAATTGGCCTCCGATTCACTATCTGATTCAAGAATCAACTTAATGAATGCTGAGCCAACTATTACACCGTCGGCATATCGAGCAATTTCGCGGGCTTGGTTTCCAGTTGAGACTCCCAGGCCGACACAAACCGGGGTCTGTGTCACCTTTCTAATTCTTTCGACTAGCAGCTCAGCCTGTGATGAGATATCCGTCCTTGCCCCAGTTACTCCCATCAAACTTGCCGCGTAGATAAATCCAGAACAATTGCCTGCCACTTTTGAGAGTCGCTCGTCGCTCGTACTTGGTGCAACAACATAAACTCGATGGATTGAGTTTTGATTCGTTGCACTCTTCCAATTTTCAGATTCTTCAACTGTGAGATCTGGGGTTATCACGCCGACGCCACCAGCTTCCTGGAGCGCTGAAGCGAATTCAGAGACTCCAAAACGTTCAATGGGATTCCAGTAAGACATCACCAGAGTCGGTACAGAACTATGTGCCACAGTCTTGAATAGAGCTTTTGTATTGCTTCCATTTGCGAGAGCCAATTCAGAGGCTCTTTGAATTATTGGCCCATCCATGACTGGATCGCTATATGGAAGCCCAACTTCAATTACATCTACCCCGCCATCAATCATCGCGCTGATTGCAGACCATGAACCTTCTAAAGTCGGGAAACCTGAGGGCAGATATCCGATGAGCAGAGCTCGATTCTCTTCTTTAGCTATGGCAAAGCTATCTGTTAATCGTGACATTGAAATTACTTAGAGTGGAATTCCAAAGTACTTGGCCGCTGTCTGTACATCTTTGTCGCCGCGACCCGATAGATTGATTAGTAAATTGCACTCTTTACCCATCTCCTTACCAATCTTTATTGCGCCAGCCAGCGCATGCGCAGTTTCAATTGCGGGGATTATCCCTTCACTCTTAGAAAGCAGCGCAAAGGCCTCCATCGCTTCTGCGTCAGTAATCGCGCGATATTCGGCCCGTCCAATCTCATGGAGATAAGCATGTTCCGGTCCAACTCCGGGGTAATCCAGGCCAGCCGAGATTGAATGCGATTCGAGCGTTTGACCATTTTCATCTTGCAGCACATAAGTTCTTGTTCCATGAAGAACCCCGGGAGTCCCGCCCACAAGAGTGGCTGCATGTCTCCCGGTGCTAACGCCATCACCGCCCGCTTCTAGTCCAATTAGTCGGACCGATTCATCCTTTAGGAAGGCATAGAAAATTCCAATGGCATTTGAGCCTCCACCTACACATGCCAAAACCGCATCAGGTAATCGACCAGTTAGTTGCAGCATCTGTTCCCGAGATTCATCTCCGATAATTCGATGAAAATCACGAACCATCGTTGGAAATGGATCTGGGCCCGCTACTGTGCCAAGAAGGTAGTGAGTTGTGGCGACATTTGTTACCCAATCGCGCATCGCTTCGTTTATTGCATCTTTCAAAGTTTTTGAACCGGTAGTTACTGGTACTACATCGGCTCCAAGCAGTTTCATTCTTGCAACATTTAAGGCTTGGCGCTTTGTATCTTCTTCACCCATATACACAACGCATTCAAGGCCAAGCAAGGCTGCTGCGGTTGCTGATGCGACTCCATGTTGACCAGCACCAGTTTCTGCAATTATTCGTTTCTTTCCCATGCGCTTAGTGAGAAGCGCTTGACCAAGCACATTGTTTATCTTGTGGCTACCGGTGTGATTCAAATCCTCCCGCTTTAAAAAGATTCGTGCTCCGCCGCAGTGCTCAGCAAATCTTCGCGCTTCGGTGATAATTGATGGTCGTCCGGTGTAAGTTCGATGTAGCTCCATTAACTCAACTTGAAATGTCGGATCAGTCAGAGCCTCTTGATGCGCGCGTGAAAGTTCATCTAGAGCTCCAATTAGAGCTTCGGGTACAAAGCGACCACCAAATCTGCCGAAGTGTCCCAACAAATCTGTGCTCATGCTCCAACCATACTTTTCATTGCGAGAGTGCGCTCTCTAGAAATTTTTTCACGGTCTCCCCTGGGTCTGCCGACTTAACAAGCGCCTCTCCTACAAGGACCGCATCAGCACCTGCCTGGCGCGCTCTCTTAATATCGCCCACATTGCTAATCCCAGATTCGGCGACTTTAACGACGCCATCTGGAATCTTTGGAAGCAAACGTGCAAAACTAGATATATCGACTTCAAGAGTCTTTAGATTGCGTGAGTTAACTCCAATGATCCTGGGCGTTAAAGAAACAGCACGTTCAAGTTCTGATTCATCATGTATCTCGACTAAGACATCCATGCCTAACTCGACAGAGAGCTGCATAAAGTCTCGCAGTTGATGATCATCAAGGGCCGCAACTATCAATAGGACCAAATCTGCTCCGAAGGCTCTGCTCTCTCTGATGAGATATTCGCTAACCATGAAGTCTTTTCGAAGCATTGGGAGATTAACTGCAGTTCGCACCGTTTCGAAATCAGATAACGAACCTTTGAAACGTCGCTCTTCAGTAAGAACGCTAATGACTGATGCACCGCTATTCTCGTAGATCTTGGCGAGCGTTGCTGGTTCTGGAATACTTGATAAATCACCTTTGCTAGGAGAGGACCTCTTTATCTCAGCGATTAAAGAGAGCTCAGCCACGCTCAATTTTGGCAGCGCGCTTCGAGGCGCTGGAGCTCTTGCAATACGTTCATTAAGTTCGCTATCGGATACTTTGCGAGCGGCTTCATCTAAGCGAACACCCTCAATGATGGATTCCAAGACGCTCATTTAAGTCTCCGCAAATTATTTGCAGCCGCGATTGCCCCTAACACCGCAGCCGCTTTGTTGCGACACTCTTCATCTTCACTCTCCGGGATTGAATCAGCAACGATTCCGGCACCTGCTTGAACATGAGCGATTCCATCTTTGATTACTGCGGTACGAATAGCGATACATGTATCTAGATTGCCAGTGAAATCTACATAGCCGATGGCCCCACCATAAATACCCCGCCGAAAAGGTTCGTGCGCTTCGATAATCTCCATGGCTCTCGGCTTCGGTGCGCCGGATAAAGTTCCGGCAGGGAAAACCGCGAATAGAGCATCAACAGCAAGACGATTTCTCGATAGTTCTCCAATCACCGTAGAAACAATATGCATTACATGGGAATAACGTTCTAGTTGCATGAACTCAATGACCTCTACAGTCCCTGATTCACATACCCGACCTAAATCATTACGTCCCAAATCAACCAACATCAAATGTTCGGCGCGTTCTTTGGGATCGGCCAGGAGTTCTTCTCCTAGTCGCAAATCTTCGGCCTGATCAGAAGATCGCTTCCTGGTTCCGGCTATGGGGTGAACCATCACTTCACCATCTGTAACTTTCACTAGCGCCTCAGGGCTGGAACCCACTACTGATAGCCCGCCATCGAAGCGAAATAGGTACATGTATGGACTTGGATTATGGAGCCTCAGCATGCGATAGACATCGTATGGATCGGATGTAGCAGGCATTTCAAAGCGTTGCGAGAGAACTACCTGGAAAGCCTCGCCCCGCTCTATCTCTTCCTTAATCTCGTTAACAGAGCGAACAAATTCTGTGGAAGTGGTACGTCGTTTGTAATCAGGGTTTGGTCGCTGATCTAGATGCGAAATTTCTGTAGGTAAAGGCTTCTGAAGTGCGACTTTCATCAACTCTAATCTAGAGAGTGCAGCGTTGTATGCCTCATCGACTCGTTCATCGGTGCCGTCCCAGTTAATTGCATTCGCAATCAGAGTGACGCTACCTTGAAGGTGATCATAAATTGCCAGATCACTCGTCAACATAAATGCAATCTCGGGAAGCCTTAGTGGATCTTCCAAAGTATTGGGAAGCTTTTCTAGCCTGCGCACGGCGTCGTAACCCATGTATCCAACTAATCCGCTAGTAAGTCGCGGTAACCCTGGAAATTGTGGTGCTTTCAAGTGTGCGCTCGTTATTCTCAACGCTTCGAGCGGATCTATACCGCTAGGCGCTCCTGCAGGGGGTCTGCCGATCCAAAAAGCCTTTCCATCGCGTTCAGTTAACGTCGCCTCGTTATTCACACCAATGAATGAATAGCGGGACCAAGCTCCTCCATGTTCGGCAGACTCGAGAAGAAAAGTATTTTCACGATGTTCAGTTAACTTGGCATAGAGCGTTAGAGGAGTCTCGCTATCTGCAAGGAAACTCTCTGCTAGTGGCACAACGTTATGCTTTTTGGCGAATTCCCGAAAATCTTCTAGTGATATCGGCTTCATTGAACTAGCGGCTCACTAAAGCACGAGATTTCACCAGTATGACATGCAGGCCCGTGGCGCTTGACCTGGATAAGAATTGCATCACGATCACAATCAATACTTATTGAAGTTATTTCCTGGAAGTTTCCTGAAGTCTCGCCTTTTACCCAGATTGAGTTACGGCTTCGACTCCAAAAAGTTGCCCTTCGAGTTGAGAGAGTCAGTTCCAGTGATTCACGATTCATCCAGCCGAGCATTAGAACTTCTTTAGTCGAGACATCTTGAAGAATAGCTGCAATTAGAGACTTCTCGTCCTTGAATAATTGATTAAGGTCAACCGCGCCCTGGTCCATAGTTAATTCTCGCCCAACTTTGAGCGCTCTCGCACAACATATCCTGCTGCCCGGATTGAATCTTTTACATCAGCAATTCGATAGATGCCGAAATGAAATACGCTCGCAGCAAGTAGAGCATCTGCTCCCTCGGCTAGCGCCCGCGGAAAATCTTGGATATCTCCGGCTCCCCCGCTGGCAATCAAGGGGGTATCGCAAATTTCCCGCACTCGCCGAATCATCTCCAGGTCGTATCCAGAGCGGGTGCCATCACGATCCATCGAATTCAAAAGGATTTCACCCACGCCTTTGGATGTAGCGCTCTCTATCCACTTAAGCGCATCAATTCCGGTGCTCTCTCTGCCGCCATGCGTTGTTACCTCAAAACCAGATTCTGTTCTCGCTCGCTTTGCATCAATTGACAGAACCAACACTTGATTTCCAAATCGCTCGGTGATCTCTGAAATCAAATCCGGATTTTTGATTGCTGCGGTATTAATCGAAACCTTATCGGCACCAGCTCTCAATAGTTGATCTACGTCAGAAACAGATGAAATACCTCCGCCAACTGTTAGCGGAATAAAAACTTGATCGGCAGTCTTTCGAAGTACTTCCAAAGTTGTACTCCGCTCCTCAACGCTAGCTGTGATATCCAGAAAGGTAATCTCATCTGCGCCCTCTGCGGCATAGATGCCGGCCATCTCTACTGGATCGCCCGCATCCTTTAGGTTTGTGAAATTAATACCCTTAACGACTCGTCCATTGGCAACATCAAGGCAAGGAATTATTCTCGTCGCAAGACTCATCGACTTACCTCTAGCGCCTCTTCGAGAGTAAATGCTCCTGCATAAAGAGCCTTCCCAACTATCGCACCCTCTACCCCAATTTCCACTAACTCCCGCAGTTTGGATAGATCCGCTAAAGACGAAACTCCACCTGAAGCAATTACAGGTCGATTAGTGCGTTCACAGACTGCAGATAGTAAATCTAAATTTGGACCTTGCAGAGTCCCATCTTTATTAACGTCAGTAACAACATAACGCGCGCAACCTTCGCGGTCGAGCCGTTCCAAAGTCTCGAATAGATCCCCACCGTCTTTAGTCCAGCCACGCGCGGCTAGAGTTTGGCCACGAACATCCAATCCGACTGCGATTCGCTCGCCAAAACGTGCGATCACTGAAGCGGTCCACTCGGGACTTTCGAGTGCGGCAGTTCCTAAATTAATTCGTTCACAACCGGTTGCTAATGCGCGAGCCAGGGATTCTTCATCGCGAATACCTCCGGACAACTCGACCCTTAAATTAAGTTTAGAAACGACATCTCTGAGTAACTCATGATTGCTACCAGTACCGAATGCCGCATCTAAATCAACTAAGTGAATCCATTCAGCGCCGGAGTCTTGAAAAGCAAGTGCGGCATCAAGCGGCGCTCCGTATTGTGTTTCAGCGCTCAACTCACCCTTTACCAGGCGAACCGCTTTCCCATCTCGCACATCAACGGCCGGCAGAAGTATCAATTTATTCATATCGAGTCAGCCCAGTTACGAAGAAGCTGTAGCCCAGCCTCACCACTCTTTTCAGGGTGGAATTGAACCGCGCTAAGCGATCCATGCTCAATTACCGCCAGAAAATTTTCGCCGTAATTAGATGTAGCAAAAGCTGAGCCTTGAGGTGATTTTTTAACTGCATATGAATGTACAAAATAGAATCTCTCATCAATTAGCCCCGTTAGTAGCTTAGGCGTTCGATCAGTGTGCAACTTATTCCAACCAATATGCGGTAGAACTGGCGCGGATAACTTTTCTACAACTCCAGTAATCAGCCCTAAACCTGACTCTTGCGACTCCGCACTCTTCTCAAAGAGAACTTGCATCCCGACACAGATTCCCAGAGTTGGACGACCCAACTTGTTTCGCTCCTTAATTGCCTCATCACCACGAATTTCCTTAAGTTGATTGATGCAATTACCAAATGCACCGACTCCAGGAACTACTAATCCATCCGCACCTAGCGCACGGTCGTAACTTGAAGTTACTTCAACGGTCAACCCAACATGTTCAAGAGCTCGTTGCGCCGAACGGATATTTCCAGATCCGTAATCAAGTATTGATATTAAGCCGGACCCGCTCAAAGGACGCCTTTTGTTGAGGGAACCCCTGAAACCCTTGAATCTAAAGTGACTGCATCACGTAGCGCTCGAGCTACCGCTTTAAATTGTGCCTCGAGAACATGATGTGCATTTCTTCCCTCAATGACTCTGATGTGAAGTGCGATCCGAGCTTCAGCAACAAAAGACTCCCAGATGTGCTTGCCCAAAGTTGTATCGAATGTACCAATCAGCTCAACGATTTCTGGTTGGCGATGAACTAAGTACGGCCGTCCAGATAGATCGACTGCTGCCTGAACAATTACTTCATCTAACGGAACTAGTGCATCGCCGAATCTGCGAATTCCCGACTTATCTCCTAAAGCTTCCCGAAGCGCCTGGCCAACGGCAAGAGAGGTATCTTCAACAGTATGGTGTGAATCAACATCAACATCGCCTTTGGTCTTTACAGTTAGATCAAATCCGGCATGCTTACCAAGTTGCGAGAGCATGTGATCAAAGAAAGGTACACCGGTTTCAACGTCAATCTTTCCAGATCCATCTAGATTTAATTCAACTCTTACTTCAGACTCTTTCGTGATTCGTTCGACATTTGCAATTCTTGGGTTTTGACTCATTTGGCGATTATCCCCTAATTGCTTCGCTCAATGCATCTAGAAAAGCTCGGTTCTCGGCGCGGGTACCAATTGTGACTCGTAAGTGCCCGGGAATTCCTACATCTCGGATTAGAACGCCTCGATCTAGTAGGCGCTGCCAGAGAATCTCTGAGGCCACATCAAAACCCGCGAAGAGCAGAAAATTTGCATCGCTAGGAAAACATCTCAAGCCCAGTGCCTCAATTTCACGAGCCATTTCTTCGCGCGCTTCACGCAACCGATCTACATCTTTACTCAACTTGCCCTGCTTCGAGATTGCAGCAATGGCAGCAGATTGAGTTAAGGCGCTTAGGTGATAAGGAAGCCGAACTAACTGGAGAGCATTTATTACCTGAGGGTGCGCAATCAAATAGCCGAGTCGGGCTCCCGCAAAAGCAAACGCCTTACTCATGGTTCGCGAGACCATAATGTTCTGATTACTCTTCAATAAGCTGAGCGCCGAGCTCTGATTTGAGAATTCTGCGTACGCCTCATCAACCAGAACTAAACCGCTTCTGGGCGCAACTGCTTTAGCGATCTCCTCGATTACTTCGAGAGAAGTTGAATTTCCCGTTGGATTATTTGGGGTGGTTATAAAAATAATCTTTGCATCTTGTGCATCAATCGCCTCTTTCATTTGCGCTGCTTCTATCTGGAAGTCTGCGCCTCTTGGAATTGAGATCCAAGTCTTACCAACAACTCGAGAAATTAGTGGGTGCATCGAATAGGAAGGTTCGAAACCTAGTGCAGCGCCCTCAAATGCAAGCAGGATACTTTGAATAATTTCATTACTTCCATTGGCAACCCAGATCGAATCAGGCTCAAATCTGATTCCGGATGAATCGCTAATAGTGTCGGCAAGAGCCTTTCGAAGATTCCGGGCATCTCGATCTGGGTATCGATTTAAGTCCTTTACTACCTTAGAGATTTCATCTCGGAGAGCTGTTTGAAGTTCATCACTTAGGTTGTATGGATTTTCATTTGTATTTAGCCGAACCGGTGCATCTACCTGTGGAGCGCCATATGGGGATAGCTGAGATAGATCGGTCCGAAGCGGGAGCCAGCTGGGCCAATTCTTATCGCTCATTCAAATCTCGCTTTAATGGCTTCACCATGGGCAGGTAGGTCTTCAGCTTCCGCAAAAGTAATTACGCTCGTGGCAATCTCGCGAAAAGCCCGCTCGCTGTAAGAGATGAAGTGCAATCCGCGGAGAAAAGTCTGTACCGACAATCCGCTGGAGTGACAGGCGCATCCACCAGTTGGAAGCACGTGATTTGAACCAGCAAGGTAATCGCCGAGTGATACAGGTGCGAATCTACCGAGAAAAACAGCGCCAGCATTCCTAATCTTCTTGCTGGCACTCTGGGGATCTTTAACCAATAACTCTAAATGTTCGGCTGCATAGGCATTTGCTACATCTAAAGCATGGTCTAAATCATCGACTAAAACTATTGCAGACTGTTCACCGCTAAGCGCCTGATTAATCCGTTCGCGATGTTTAGTTTCCGAAACTCTAACTGTAAGCTCTCGATTAACTCGATCTGATAAATCAATTGAATCGGTTATGAGAACGGCTGCGGCAATTGTGTCGTGTTCTGCCTGACTAATGAGGTCTGATGCAACTTCTCCTGGAGCCGCGGTTGAGTCTGCGACAATCGCAATCTCAGTAGGACCCGCTTCTGAATCAATACCGATCACGCCCCGAAGTGCGCGTTTGGCTGCAGCTACATAAATATTTCCTGGGCCAGTGACGATATCAACGGGTTCACTTATTCGATTTCCGATTTCGTCCTTGATTCCAAATGCAAATGCAGCAATCGCCTGTGCTCCGCCAATTGCATACACCTCATCAATTCCTAATATTGCGCAAGTTGCAAGTACTAATTTATGTGGCCAACCGTCGTTGTCTTTCTGTGGCGGGGATGCGAGCGCAATGCTCTTTACGCCGGCGATTTGTGCCGGTACTACATTCATCACTACGGAACTGGGATAGACGGCTCGCCCTGCAGGTACGTAGAGTCCAACTCGATCTACTGGAATCCAACGCTCTTCTACTTCTCCACCATCAACTACGCGAACCGTAGTTTCGCCACGCACCTGATCCCGATGAACTATTCGAACTCGTCTTATCGATTCTTCAATAACCTTCTTCAAAGCAGGATCTAGCGACTCTAGCGACTCTCTAATTTTTTCCCGAGGTACGCGAATCTGACTTGGTCTAATTCCATCGAAACGTTCTGATAGCGAAAGCAGGGAGGAAACATCACCGTTCCGGACCTCTTCAATTATGGGCTCCACTTGAGCCATAGCGGCATTAACATCTAATGCAGCGCGCGGAAGCTTTGCCTGGTACTCGCTCTTGGTAAGACGTTGACCTCGAAGATCTACGACTCTCATGGGCGAATTGGCGATTGAAGACACGGCCCTATTCTAGATAAATAGGTATAAAGGTGCGCTCTGATTTCTATTTACTCTTAAACCAAGCAGTCTGGCCCAAGAATCGACTTTAAGTCGGCGCTCAAACTCGGTGATGCTGTGACCTTTAAGCCATCATCTAATCTGAAGGTCGTGTCTTTCGATCCACCTTCAATTCGCAGATGAACTTCTCTTGTTCCCGGATGAGAGCGAAGGATTTCCTTCATCCGGTCAACCAACGGTGGAGTACACCGTTCGGCTTCAACTTTGATTACAAATGGACCAATAGGTGCCTGATTTATATCCGGCAGCGAGAGATCTAACGCAGTAAATCTGGGTGTCTCTTCGCGCTTATCAACGCGACCGCGAATCGCGACAATTCGATCTTCGATCAGGTTCAATGCATGTTGTTGGTAGGAGTTTGAGAAGAAGAGAACATCGATTGCGCCTTCAAGATCTTCTACTGTCACTATTGCCCAATTGGCACCTTGACGACTTACTTTTCTTTGAACATTGGTTATCAATCCTGCAATTGTAAAAATACTTTCGTGCCCAACATTTTCATCAAAGATTTGTGAGACCGGGATATCTCGAACACTTTTCAGGACATGTTCAACTCCAAGTAGTGGGTGGTCTGAAACGTATAATCCGAGCATCTCTCTTTCATAAGAGAGCAACAGCGGCTTATCCCATTCATCTGTAGGGATATCTAGGACTACCCCAGAAATGACTCCCTGAGATTCGTTGCCACCAAAGAGATCGAATTGTCCGATCGACTCTGCGCGTTTCGTCTCTGAGATAGCCTCGATCGCTTCGAGATGTACTGCCATTAACCCTTTGCGGCTATGCGAAAGCGAATCAAAAGCTCCTGCCTTTATGAGTGATTCGATCGTTTTTTTATTACAGACGACCGCATCTACTTTTGCTAAAAAGTCTCCGAAGGTTGTGTATCGGCCTTTCGAATCTCTGTTTCTAACTATTGAACCTACGACATTCTCGCCAACGTTTCGAATTGCGGCTAGACCGAAGCGAATGTCATTTCCACGAGGGGTGTACTCAGAGTCAGATTCATTTACATCTGGTGGAAGTACCTTGATTCCCATTCTGCGACACTCATTGAGATATAGAGCCGATTTATCTTTATCGTCTTTGACGCTTGATAGCAGGGCTGCCATGTATTCAGTTGGGTAATTGGCCTTTAAGTACGCCGTCCAGAATGAGACCACACCGTATCCCGCGCTATGGGCGCGATTAAATGCGTAGTCAGAGAATGGAATTAGCGTCTTCCACAATTCTTCTATCGCTATATTTGAAAAGCCATTGGCTTTCATGCCTGCTTCAAAATGGACGTATTCCTTATCAAGGATCTCTTTATTCTTCTTTCCCATCGCTTTACGAAGTAGGTCCGCACGTGCCAATGAGAATCCAGCAACCTTCTGGGCGATGGCCATAACTTGTTCTTGGTAAACGATCAATCCATAAGTGTCATCAAGAATCTCTCGCAATGGTTCTGATAATTCTGGGTGGATGGCTTCAATTCGTTTCCGCTTGTTTTTTCGATCGGCATAATCGTTATGTGCATTTACACCCATCGGACCAGGGCGGTAAAGCGCAATTACAGCTGAAATGTCTTCAAAGGAATCAGGATTCATCGAACGAAGTAGCGCGCGAATAGGGGCGCTATCGAGCTGGAATACGCCAAGGGTCTCGCCCCGAGCTAGAAGTTCAAAGGTCTTATTGTCAGCAAGAGGTAACTCTTCAAGAACGACTTTCTCGTTTTTGTTCTTCTGAATATTAAGCAAGCAATCATCGAGGACCGAGAGATTTCGTAGCCCGAGAAAATCCATCTTCAGAAGTCCCGTAGCTTCGCAAGCGACCATGTCGAACTGGGTGATAATCGCGCCATCGGCTTCGCGACGTTGAATTGGAATTACATCTAACAAAGGTTCGCGACTCAGAATTACGCCAGCAGCATGTACACCAGATTGTCGCTTTAGTCCTTCTAGGCCACGCGCCGTATCGACAATTGTCTTTGCTTCTTGGTCATCCTCGTAGATATTACGAAACTCTTGCGCCTCTTGATAACGCTCATGGTTCTTGTCGAAGACTCCACTTAACGAAATGTCCTTACCCATGATTGGTGGTGGTAGCGCTTTGGTTAAACGGTCTCCAATTGCAAATGGATATCCCAAAACTCGGCTGGCATCCTTAATGGATTGCTTGGACTTGATCGTGTTGTAGGTGATTATCTGGGCTACCCGGTCTTCACCATATTTATCGATTGCATAACGGATCATCTCGCCCCGTCTTCTTTCATCGAAATCAAGATCGATATCTGGCATCGAGATGCGATCTGGATTCAAGAAGCGCTCAAAAAGCAGTCCGTGCTTAATCGGATCAAGCGCTGTGATACCGAGGCAGTATGAAACTAGCGATCCCGCCGCAGAACCGCGACCTGGGCCAACACGAATTCCGACAGCTCTTGCATGAGCAACTAGATCGGCTACGACGAGGAAGTAGCCAGCAAAGCCCATCTTGGTCATAACGCTTAGCTCATATTCAAGTCGCTCTTCATGCTCTTTTGTTACACCTTCTGGAAATTTATTGGTTAGTCCAACGCGTGCTTGTTTAACTAGCCAAGAATTTTCATCCTCGCCCTCAGGTACCGGGAACTTAGGCAAGAGATTCTCGTTCTCTCTGAGGGTTACGTTGCATCGTTCAGCAATTACGAGCGTGTTGTCGCAAGCCACTTCAAGATCTTTAAAGAGCCGGCGCATAGTGGCCGCATCCTTCAGATAGAACTCTTCACTATCGAATTTAAATCTCTTGGGATCTGAGAGCGTGCTTCCGGATTGGACTGCGAGAAGTGCCGCGTGAGGCTTGGCATCTTCTGCGTAGGTGTAGTGGAGATCGTTGGTAGCAAGTAGCGGGAGTCCAAGCTCTTTAGCTAGTTTCAATAAATCTGATTTAACTCGATTCTCAATTTCTAAACCATGATCCATTAACTCGATGTAGAAATTGTCCGGGCCAAATATCTCTCGATAAGTAGCTGCTGCAGATCGAGCCTCTTCGTAAGCTCCCATACGGAGCCTGGTTTGGATCTCACCGGCAACGCACCCAGATGTTGCAATTAGTCCTGATGAATACTTTGATAGTAGTTCGCGATCCATTCTCGGCTTGTAATAAAAACCTTCTAGAGATGCCAGCGAGGCTAATTTAAAGAGATTCGATAACCCTTCGTTATTCTCGGCCAGGATTGTCATATGTGTATACGCGCCGCCAGCAGAGACATCATCTTCTCCGCCTTCAGCCCACTTAACGCGCCGCTTATCAAGTCTTGATTCAGGCGCCACGTAGGCCTCAATCCCGATTATCGGTTTAACCCCAACCGACTTCATTGATTTGTAGAAATCAAAGGCGCCAAAGACGTGGCCGTGATCGGTTATCGCAATTGCGGGGCTTCCCTGGCTGGCAACCTCTTGCGCAAGTTGATCGATTCGCGCCGCCCCATCGAGCATTGAATACTCGGTATGTACATGAAGGTGCACGAAGTCCTTGCTCACGGTCGGCGAGATTACTCCCCAGCTATGACTAAAGCGGGACTAAGAGGCGAGTATCGCGAGCGCGCGTTTCAGGTCGTTCGGGTACTCACACTTAAGCGTGACCCGCTCACCGGTTGAAGGCTGGTCGAAGGAGAGTTCGAGCGCATGTAACCAAGGTCTCTTTAATTCAAGGCGCTGGGCGAGCACCGGATCTGAGCCATATGCCAAATCGCCAACTAGTGGATGGCGCAGAGCGCTGAAATGAACTCGAATTTGATGTGTTCTGCCTGTCTCCAGCTCAACCTTTAAGAGAGTTGCTCCGGGAAGAAATTCAATTAAGGAAAAATGGGTGATGCTGGGTTTGCCATCGGCAACAACAGCGAAACGATAATCCTCTTTTGGATGTCTACCTATTGGCGCATCGATACTTCCCTCGGAAGGATCCATATGGCCTTGAACAAGTGCATGATAAATCTTTGAAACCGTTCGTGCGCGGAACTGATTCTTTAACGCGATGTAAGAATCTTCATGTTTAGCTACCACCATCAAACCAGTCGTGCCAACATCAAGCCGTTGCACAATTCCTTTTCGCTCTTCAGCCCCTGAAGTAGAAATACTGTAACCACGTGAGATTAAGTCTCCGAGCACAGTAGGTCCTTGCCATCCAGGACTAGGGTGAGCAGCGACTCCAACTGGTTTATTTACCACCACGACATCTGCATCGTCATAGATAACATCTAATTCTTCGCTGACAACTCTGGTGAAATCGAGTGGATCAATCTCAGCCGGCATTAGCACCTGAATCCGATCCCCAGTCTTGACTCGGTCAGATTTAGAGAGCGGCTTCTTTCCTTGTAGAACACTTCCGGCATTTAAGAGATCGGCTACCGCGCTGCGCGAGAGGCCCAATAACCCTGCTAAAGCAACGTCCACACGTTCGCCCTCTAGAGACTCGTCAATCAGTAGAGCGCGTTTTTCTCGCTCGCTCATGCAGCACCATCAATTCGATCTTTAGGCTCTTTCGGATTGATGTTTCGCATGGTCAAAATAGTCATTGCTATGCCAGCACAGACAATCGCGCTATCAGCAATATTAAAGGTGGGCCAATTGGGAAGAACGATCCAATCAATAACTTCACCACGCCATACCCCAGGTGGTCTAATTGCGCGATCGTAGAGATTTCCTACGACTCCCCCGAGCAATGCGCCGAGCGCTGACCCCCAGAATGGATTAGTGAGATTACGCATATAAAAAATAATAAATCCGACCACCACTAATTTCAGCGATGAGAGCAGTAACGTAGCATCAGTAAAGAGACTGAATGCAGCGCCTGAGTTTGTGGAGTAACTAAGTTTTAAAAAATCTCCGAAGACTTCGAGTGGTGGACGATATTGTAAATACGACTCAGCCCAATTTTTAGTGGCAAGGTCAATCGCAAAAATAGAAACTGCAAAAGAGATAAATAGTCGTCGCGCGCGATCAGCACGGGACGACTTCAGCGGCGCTCTTCCTTCTGTTTGCATAACATGCAGAGCGTTGCGCGAGGGAAGACTTGAAGTCTTGCTTTTCCAATTGGATTTCCGCAATCCTCGCATCTTCCATAGGTCTTGTTATCAATTCGCTCAAGCGCGCGCTCTGTTTGCAGAACCATATCTCGGGCGTTATAAACAAGTGACATCTCATGCTCGCGTTCAAAAGTCTTAGCGCCAGCATCGGCTTGGTCATCGCCAGCGCCGACTCCGGAGGCTTCAATAAGAGCATCCATTTCGCTCTCAACTTCAGCTAACTCTTTCTTCAATCTGACAAGGTCTTTGGCCAGTTCGCTACGAATCGATTTCAACTCTGTTGCGTTCCAGTTTTCAGCGCCTTCGTTAACAATTAACGGCGCCGGGGCGGATTTGATTGGCTTTAGCGGAGCCGGCTTTTTCCCGGGCTTTGGTTTGCGTACGGGTGGAGGTAATACCAACCTCTTCTCTTCAACGACTACAACATCGCTCGCCTCGACCTCAGGTTTGTAAACCGAAATTGTGGTGGCGCCTTTAGCAGTACTACTGGTTAAAGCGGTTTTGTGCTGTCCCTTGATGATCTCGGCTTGTGGCTTTTTAGGAGGTAATTTTTTGGCCAGAGTTGGTTTTACTGGCGCTTTCTTGGCCGGCGCTTTCTTGGCTGGAGCTTTTTTGGCCGGAGCTTTCTTGGCCGGCGCTTTCTTGGCTGGAGCTTTTTTGGCCGGAGCTTTTTTGACGGCTTTCTTTACCGGACTCTTTTTCGGAGCCACCTTTTTAGCAGGAGCTTTCTTCAACTTTGCTACTGCTTTTGCAAGCTTTTTCTTTATCGCCACAGCGCCGAAGGCTAGGGGTTATTAGGTGCAAATGCCACTCGCCACAGTTCGATGGGCTAAAATTCGACGGTCGACAGACGCCTTGTAATGAATCGCATTGACTGGGTAATCACCCAAGAGCGAGTTAGAAGAAATGTGCCGATTGGCACACGTAGAACTGACTACAAGGTCACGAAGTGATCTACCCAATTGGTAGATAAGGCGGGTGGTACCGCGGTCACAAGATCGCCCCTCCAAAGAGAAAAACCAGTCAAGGTGGTTGGTTCTTTTGGAAAGGGATGATCATTTTAAAGTCACCATATGAGGCGCTTAGTCCTCAGATAGATCTTCCTAGCGTTGAGCGAGAAATTCTCTCTTTCTGGAACACTCAAGAAATTTTTCATAAGAGCTTAGCGCAACGCGCTAATGGCGAGCCATGGACTTTCTTTGAAGGTCCCCCCACCGCAAATGGCATGCCAGGTACTCATCACATCGAAGCGCGTGTGTTTAAAGATGTGTTTCCGCGCTATCACACGATGAAAGGTAAATATGTAATCCGCAAGGCAGGGTGGGATTGCCATGGCCTCCCTGTCGAAATTGCAGTTGAGAAAGAGTTAGGTTTCTCTGGAAAGGGCGATATTGAGAAATTTGGTATCGCAAAGTTCAACGATAAGTGTCGCGAGTCAGTTCAACGCCACGTCAGCGCATTTACAGAGATGACTGAACGTATGGGCTTCTGGGTTGATTTTGACGAGGCATATTGGACGATGTCGGATGAATATATTGAGAGTGTCTGGTGGTCGCTCGCCGAAATCCATAAGAAGGGACTTCTCGTACAAGATCATCGAGTCGCACCATATTGCCCCAGATGTGGAACTGGGTTATCTGATCATGAATTGGCACAAGGTTATGAAACCGTCACTGATCCATCGGTTTACGTTCGCTTCCCGATTACTAGTGGCGACTTAGCATCTCTGAACGCAAACCTCTTAGTTTGGACCACTACTCCTTGGACACTAGTTTCTAATACTGCGATTGCTGTTCATCCGGAGGTTACTTATTTAGTAGTTCGTACTTCGGAAGAGCAAGGCGGAGAGGTATTGGTTATCGCCGAGCCTTTGGCTGAGAAAGTTACCCCTGGCTTCACGGAATTGAAACGGGTTCAGGGTCGAGAACTCGAGCGCGTCCATTACAAGCGGCCTTTTGATCTAGTTGAAATACCAGATGCGCATTTCGTTCTTCTCGCCGAATATGTAACTACTGAAGATGGAACCGGCCTAGTTCACCAGGCTCCTGCTTTTGGCGCCGATGATCTTTCTACCTGCAAGAAGTATGAGTTACCTGTAGTAAACCCAGTCGCTCCAAATGGAAATTTCTTAGCTGAAATTGATTTGGTCGGCGGAAAGTTCTTCAAGGAAGCCGACAAAGTCTTGATTAAGAGCTTGAAAGAGAGTGGTGCGCTCTTTAGGCATCAGACTTTCCAACACTCGTATCCACATTGCTGGAGATGTCACACCCCATTGATCTATTACGCGCAACCTTCTTGGTACATCCGAACCACAAAGATTAAAGAAGCCCTGTTGCGTGAGAATGCAAAAACTGATTGGCATCCAGAGACGATCAAGACTGGACGGTTTGGTGATTGGCTAAATAACAATATCGATTGGGCGCTCTCAAGAAATCGCTACTGGGGTACGCCGCTTCCGATTTGGAAGTGTGAGGAAGGGCATGAGTTAGCCGTCTCCTCCAAGAGTGAGCTCTCTGCCTTAGCAGGTCGAGATTTAAAAGATCTTGAACTGCATCGCCCATATGTCGATGAGATAACTTTCTCTTGCAGTGAATGCTCGCTGCCGATGACTAGAACTCCCGAAGTAATTGACTGTTGGTATGACTCAGGCGCAATGCCCTTCGCGCAATGGGGCTACCCGCATAAGGCTGGTTCCAGTGAAAAATTTGCTGCAGCTTATCCAGCTGACTTTATCTGCGAGGCGATTGATCAGACGCGTGGTTGGTTCTATACCTTGATGGCGATTGGAACGCTTGTTTTTGATCAATCCTCTTATAAGACCGTGCTCTGTTTGGGGCATATCCTCGACAAGGATGGCCGAAAGATGAGCAAACATCTCGGGAATGTCCTAGAGCCAATGCCACTTATGGATCGACATGGCGCTGATGCAGTCCGCTGGTACATGTTGGCCTCAGGTTCGCCATGGAGTGCGCGTCGCGTCGGACATGACATCATCTCTGAAGTTGTTAGAAAAACGCTCCTCACTTATTGGAATACCGTCTCATTCCTGGCGCTTTATGCCTCTGCTTCAAATTACATCCCTAGTGAAATACCTCCGATTTCCGATCGCCCCATGATGGATCGCTGGATACTTAGCGAATTGAATCAGTTGGTGAAGGCGGTCGATTTAGCCTATGCCGACTTTGATTCGCAGAGCGCAGGTACTGCAATCGCAAAGTTTGTCGATGATCTATCCAATTGGTACGTTCGAAGATCTCGCCGGAGATTCTGGGATGGGGACCCAACCGCGCTAGCAACACTTCATGAATGTATTGAGACCGTAACTTTGCTCATGGCACCAATGGTTCCGTTTATTACTGAACATGTCTGGCAAGTTCTGATCCGTAAGGTTAACCCCAACCTTGCGCTCTCCGTGCATTTGGCCAACTTCCCAGGCTCTAACGATGGTGCAGTCGATGTGAAGTTATCTTCGGATGTAGCGTTAGCGCGTCGCTTAGTTGAACTAGGTAGAGCAGCTCGCGCCCAATCACAAGTCAAGATTCGACAACCGCTTTCGCGCGCATTGATAGCTGCTAGTGGTTGGAAAAACCTTGCTCAAGAATTAAAGGATCAGATATCTGATGAATTAAATGTGGAACGCTTAGATGATTTATCAACTGCGCCAGATTTAGTGGATATCTCGATAAAAGCAAACTTCCGTTCGCTGGGAAGTAAATATGGCGGAGCTGTCCAAGAAATTTCCAAGATTCTTGCATCACTTGATGCTGCAGAACTTGTCGCCAAAGTGCGAGCCTCAGGTTCTGCGGGACTGCAATTTAGCGGCGGCCTCGCTACGTTGACCGAGGAGGACCTAGTAATTACTGAAACTCCTCGCAGCGGTTGGTCTGTCTCATCTCACTCAGGTGAGAGCGTTGCGCTTGATCTAACTCTGGATGCACGTCTGATCGCTAAGGGAGTTGTTCGGGAGGCAATCCGAGCAATTCAAGATGCCAGAAAAGAATCAGGATTTGATGTAAGTGATCGTATCCATGTTCGCTGGAATTCAATTGAAGAAGTCGCTAAAGCTATAGAAGAAGCAGCTACACATATATCTGATGAAGTATTAGCAACTTCATTTGAGAGGGATATCCAGCTCGCCGCTAGCGATGATGAATTGGGCCTAGCGCTTAAATTAACCCGGAGCTAGAAGCGATTTCGAATCTCCCAGAGATCTGCAAAGACGGGAGTAAAGAGAGTCTGCCTGAGGTAGTCGGCACCAGTCGAGCCTCCAGTTCCGGTCTTTCGCCCAATAGTTCGTTCCACCATCTTCACATGTCGGTAGCGCCACTCTTGTAGACCCTCGTCAATATCCACCAGACGTTCAAAGACCAGGCCGGCTTCCGGGTCATTGCGATGAACTTCAATTAGAACTTCCTGCACATCTGGATTAGCTTCATAACTCTTTGAGACATCTCTTTGGAGAACTGAATCTGGGATTTTGTATCCACGCTTCACCACGTAATGCATAACTGAGTCCCAAATTGAATTTCTGGACATCCATCCATTAACCCGTTCCTTATCTTTGGGAAGAAGATGCGAAGCGGCTCGTTCATCTCGTCTGCCGAGAATCGCTTCAACCTCACGAAATTGGGCCGACTGAAATCCACTCGACTCACCCAGCCTGCTTCTAAAGGAGTTAAATTGAAGTGGTGTCATCGTTTCCAAGATATCGATCTGAGCAACGCATATCTTCAAGATGGTTCGGATGCGACCAAGGATCGATAGCGCTCTGTGAGTATCTCCAGTTTCTAGAGCAGCTTGAGATGCCGCAAATTCATGGATTAACTCCTTAAACCAGAGTTCGTAAGTCTGATGAATCACAATAAAGAGCAGTTCATCATGCTCGGGACCATCGGATAGTGGCTCCTGCAGAGCAAGCAACTCATCAACCTTCAGGTAGTTGCTGTAATTAAGGGCTTGTTCGTTGCTCACGTTACGCGAGACCCCCCGAGAGTGACTTTCTCATATTGGCGAGTTGAGACTAAGTCACGAATCCGCGCAAAACCATCAAATACCTCAAGATAAGAAGTAGCAAGTGGTGAGATCGCCAACCTAATCGAATTCGGAGTTCGATAGTCGGCCACAGTGTTTGCATATTTCCGCAGCGCGATCGAGATTCGTTCCGCTTCGGGATGAGCGATAGTGATGTGTCCACCCCTTCGATCAGGTGATGCTGGAGTCGCAAGCGAGAAACCGAGCGGCTCGAGCCATGACTTAAAAAGGCTAACCATCATCGAAGTCCCAGCTGCGCACTTCTTCTCTATCTGCTCGATTCCTGCCTCCTCTATCATCGCAAAAGCTGTATTGATACAGCGCAATCCAATGATTGAAGGGCTAGCGATTTGAAAGCCACGGATAGATTCATCTTTTTCAAATTTTGGACCCATCGCAAATTGATCTCGTTGCGCAAACCAACCTTGTATAGCAACTTGTAATTCATCTTGAATCTTTTTGTTAACGTAAAGCCAGGCTGGAGCACCCGGTCCGGAGTTGCCATATTTGTAGGTACAGCCAACTGCAAGATCTACTTCATCCTTATCTAATTCCAATTTGATTGAACCTATGGCGTGTGCAGCATCCCATAAAACAAACGCTCCATATTTATGTATTAGCTCTGTTAAAGCCTTTACATCTTGCCTTGCGCCGGAACGATATTGAATGACTTGGAGACTAACCAGGGCAACATCATCGGTAAGGTACTTTTCTAGAAGTGCTGGCGTTATAAGTTCATTTTCAGATATTGATGAATCTTCATTATTGATGGTTACGAGTTGCAGACCATGAGATTCAGCTAAACCTTGGAGAATGTAACGATCGGTTGGAAAGTTAGCCGCATCGGTAATAATTGTCTTTCTACCTGGGTGGGCTCTAATCGCCGCTGAGGCAAGCTGATAAATATTTACGCTCGTTGTATCGCATGCTAGGACTTGGCCTGGCGCTGCTCCAAGAGCTGATCTGCCAATTAGATTTCCGGTGTTCCGTGCTTCATCAATCCAATGTCCCCAGCCAACAACTACTTCCCTGCCCCACTCATCATGGAGAAAATCATTTATCGCTTTAACAGTCTCGTGCGGGAGTCGACCCAATGAATTTCCATCCAGATAGCAGGTATCGGGATCGGTGATTACAAATCTCTTTTTAAATTCGCGTAGTGGATCCTGCTGGTCAAGTGCTAAAGCTTCGCTTCGCTCCATGCCTTGAGTCTATGACTTGAAGAAACTAGCGCAAGACTCCGATCAGGATTTGAATCCCAAAGAACAGAACTATGAAGGAGAGGTCTAGCGCAACTGGTCCCATGCGAAGTGGAGGGATAAACCTTCTTACAAACGCTAGAGGTTTATCGGTCAAGATATAAATGATTTCAGCAAGGGGCATCAAGATTCCGCTCGGTCGCCAGCTCGGCCTGAAGAGTCGAACATAATCAAGAATTAAGCGTACAAATAAGGCGAGCAGAAAGATGTTGAGTGCAAAAACTATCCAAGCAGTGAAATTCAACAAGGATTTCAGCTCTGATTAAAGAAACTTGCTTGAGCAGCTGCGCTCTTCTCTTCACCACTCACAATTACATTGGGCGGAGTTAACAAAAAGACTTTTGAAGTGACCCGTTCAATAGTGCCTGCATGGCCAAAAACAAGTCCGGATGCAAAATCAATTAAACGCTTTCGTTCCGACTCTTCCATATCGCTGAGATTCATGATTACCGGATTTCCTTCACGGTAATACTCACCAATCGCACGCGCCTCGCTATAGAAACGAGGAGTTATCGTCACAATCCGATCCATAGCCGGCGCAGGTTGCGCGTCTACAACAGGAGCAACGCTTAACTTCGGGGATCGAACGCTAGGGGTAGCCGCTTTTGTAACTGGATTGAGAGCGCGAGTTGGTGCAGGAGCTGCCGATCCATCGTCTTCGGTGAGACCTAGATAGTTAGTCATTCTTCTAAGTGCATTAGCCATAGGGTGAATTTTAGGGTTGGGGCTATCGAGTACCGAGGATTGAACTTCCAATCCGAATATGTGTCGCTCCAAACTGGAGCGCGACTGGGAAATCTCCACTCATTCCAGCCGATATTAAGGTGGCCCTGGGCTTTATCGATTGCAGTTTTAGTGAAAGTTTGTAGAGGAGCTCAAAACCGGGAGCGGGGTCCGCTCCCAACGGAGCGACCCCCATCACTCCAACTATCTCAATATTTTTCAAACTATCTAGCTCAACCAAGAACTGATCAAAATCATTTGGATCGATTCCGCTGCGATTATCAGAGCCTAACCCTGAATCTAAATTGACCTGTATGAATACTTTCTGAACCTTGCCAAGTGAATGGGCTACTTCGTTGATTTTATTGGCATGAGAAGTTTTATCTAAGGAATGGATGAAGTCAGCCCAGGAGACAATGGAGCGGATCTTTTTACTTTGAAGGTTTCCTTGAAAATGCCAGATTGTGTCCTTTGGCAGAATTGCGGACTTTTCGAGGCCCTCCTCATCTCGATTCTCGCCAAAGTTGCGCTCGCCCAACTCATAGAGAATTTCGATATCGCTGACCGGAAAGGTCTTCGTTACCACTATGAGGGTGACGTAATCGGGGATGTCGCTGCTTACCCTTTTAAGGGCTGTACGAATTTCCTCACGCCGCTCCGTCAATTTTGAATCCACACTATCCCCGCTTGTCTGCCGGTAACGCCATCGCGTCGATAAGAGAAATATCCGGGCGTATGGTTAACGCATACATCTGAAGCCTTGTATTTGATCCCATACTTTTCAAGCCGGGACTTCAGACCACCTGCTACATCTAAACAATGTTTGATTTCATCGGTGGCGGTAGCAGGATTGCTCACAACGACTTCTCGATAAGTTTGAAGATCTACCTCGTAGCATTTTGCGCATATCGAAGGGCCAATCTCAGCATCTAAGTCAGCGGGCGCGATGCCATACTCTTTAAAAACTTGTAGCGTTGCTTCAAGAACTTCGGCAACTAACCCTTTTCTTCCTACGTGAACTGCTGCCACCGCGCGGTTTGATTTAAGTAGCAGCGGAGTGCAATCGGCAATCAAAGTAGAGAGGGCAAAACCAGGCTCCGAAGTAAAGAGAGCATCGGCCTCGGGAGCATGGTTGGGATCAGAATCCTTATCTATAACAGCTACTTTATTGCCATGGACTTGAGTCATAAAGAATATTTGTTTTAGCGGTAGTCCAACTCTTGATGCCAAGGTCTCGCGGTTTTTCGCGACAGCTTCAGCGCTATCACCAACATGAGTAGCCAGGTTGAATGAGTCGAAGGGCGGAGAACTCGATCCACCAATGCGAGATGTGAAGAGCGTCCGGACCATCTCGGAACTTTTTACTTCATGAAATCTGGGACATCGATATCGTCCTCAGAAACTAACTCCTCAAAGGTAATCCGGCGACGTTGTGTCTGGGTCGGCGAATCCATCGCAACTTGGATTGGATCATTATCCGGGATGGGATCTGCTTGACCCGACAAGCCAGCTGTCGAAATTACGGGAACAGAGAGACGCTTTGGCGCACCACCTTCAAAGCCTGCGGCAATGACTGTAACTCGAACCTCATCACCTAGTGAGTCATCAATAACCGTTCCAAAGATGATGTTTGCGTCAGGATGAGCGCTCTTAGCAACTAATTCAGCGGCTTCACTAATTTCAAAGAGTCCCATATCGGAACCACCGGCGATAGAGAGAAGTACGCCGTGTGCCCCTTCAATTGATGCCTCAAGAAGTGGTGATGAAATCGCTAATTCAGCAGCACGCGTGGCTCTTGCTTCACCCCTTGCAGAGCCGATTCCCATTAACGCGGAGCCAGCTCCGTCCATAACGCTCTTTACATCTGCAAAGTCAAGATTTATTAATCCAGGCGTGGTTATTAGATCTGTGATTCCCTGAACACCCGATAACAAGACTTGGTCGGCCGTCTTAAATGCTTCTGGTGCAGAAATTGAACGATCTGAAATTGAAAGGAGACGGTCGTTTGGAATCACTATCAAGGTATCTACTTCTTTACGTAATTCTTCGATTCCGATTTCCGCTTGAGTTGAACGTCGTTTTCCTTCAAAGCTAAATGGGCGAGTAACTACACCGACAGTTAGCGCACCAAGTCCCTTTGCAATTTTCGCGATAACTGGTGCTCCGCCAGTACCCGTTCCGCCACCCTCACCAGCAGTTACAAAAACCATATCCGAACCACGAAGTACTTCTTCTATCTCTTCGGTGTGATCAATCGCGGCTTGCTTACCAATCTCTGGATTTGCGCCAGCCCCAAGACCTCTTGTCAATTTTCTACCAATATCTAATTTCACATCTGCATCACTCATCAAGAGAGCTTGCGCATCAGTATTAATTGCGATGAATTCGACTCCCTTGAGTCCGGCATCAATCATTCGATTGACAGCATTTACTCCACCGCCACCAACTCCGACAACTTTAATTACCGCCAAATAATTCTGTGGTGTTGCCACGATACGCCTCTCTTTTAACCCTAATTCTCAACTTTAGACTTAGGGTTTCCCCAAAGTGTGCGCGCAAAAGTAGGCGCGTAGCTAGTGGGTAGCAAACACCGACACGAAAGAATTATTGAACTCTGTAGTAATTTGATTTCAACGATTACTGGAAACAATTGGCGATGTTGGCGAAGATAAATCTATTTGCTTAATGTTTCGATTAGCCTTCAATGAAAGAAGTCGGTCAAGGACTTCAAATTTGAGCTCTAATTCATTGACACTTCCCCAAGAAATATCTAATTCACGATCTTGATAGCGGATTCTGGCTTTTAGCGCGTCCCGACTAGCGGCTCTGAGGTTGCGGACTTCTGCGCCATTCTTCGTTATGGCTTCCATCAGTCTGGCTGAATCTTCAATGAGGGCCGTCTCGGCTGAGCTCAAGTAGAGGCTTGGCAATGAGAGCCAGTCTGCATCGCCAGATTGCGCTGCCTTTGCAACCTCGCTTCGCGCCACAAAGAAGAATTTAAGGTCCCTTCCCAGAAAACCTAACTCTCCCGGATTGGCGCTCCATCTTGAATCTAGCTGTGCGATTGCGGTTCGAGGATCAACTGAGATGCTGACCTTTCCCGAGGTAAAACTACGCCTGACTTCAACGCGGTCTACCCAGATTATGGTGCGAAGTCTGCTCGTAATCTCTCGCTTATCTACCCGCGCAATTGGTTCTCCGATGACAAGCGCTGCTGGGGGTTGATCTAGTCGTGCCTGCAGTTCCTCAATGATAGCTTCATCTTTTTCAGCAATCTCGATGCTCTTCACTGGAAAAACATTTGACCAGCCCAATAGATACGCCAACCCAACTATTATGCCCAAAGCGCTAAGAGTGAAAAATCGCTTCATCGAATGTGTCTAAAGATTCTCGACAATCAAAGGTGCAAGGGAACTAACATCACCGGCTCCCAAAGTGATAATCACGTCGCCGGGTGAAGCAGCCTTCACAACTTTTGAAATTACCTCCAGCATGGACGGTTCATAAGTGACCAGCTCTTTGGGCATCTTCGCGGAAATTGAAAGAGAGCTGACCCCAGGTAGAACGTTTTCTCCGGCTGGATAAACTTCCAATAAGTAAGTGTGATCTGCCTTTTGCAACGCCTCGGCGAAATCGCCGGCGAACGCCTTTGTCCTAGAGAATCTATGGGGTTGGAATACAACTAGGACTCTGCCACTTCCGGCGAAGTTTCTAGCCGTGTCTAAAGTCGCCCGGATTTCCGTGGGGTGATGGCCATAGTCGTCAATAACGGTAATTCCATTTGTCGATCCGCGAATCTCAAATCTACGGCGTGCGCCCGTGAAATTTGATAGCCCGGAAAGAAGTTGGGCAATCGGCGCACCAAGTTGCTCCCCCATTGCAATTGCGGCTGCAGCATTTAAGAGATTGTGCGCACCGGGAATAGCTAGGTTTAATTCGCCAAGCACCCTACCTCTTAAAACGAGTCGCGCTTTGCTCTCGCGGGGGCCAAGAAAAATCCGATCAAGGAGCAAGTTTGGATCGCCCCCAGTCCCATAAGTTGTAACCTCCAGAGAGTTCAAGGCGCCCCTTGAGCGCTCCAACAATCTTTGCACACCAAGATCATCGCTACATAGAACTAGCTTGGAAGAGACAGTCTCGACAAACTGGTCGAATAGCGAATCGATGCTGGCTAAATCTTTGAAATTATCGACATGATCCAGCTCAATATTGGTGATGATTGCTCCATAAGGCTTGTATGAAGTGAAAGATCCATCTGATTCATCTGCTTCAACAACGAAGATATCCCCGGATCCATCATGGGCATTAGTCCCGGAATTTCTTATGGAAGCTCCGATGGCAAAAGATGGATCGAGTCCGCAACTCTGAAGAGCGACAGTAAGCATCGATGTGGTCGTCGTTTTTCCATGGGTACCAGCTACTGCAATCGATCTCTTTCCAATCAGCAGACGGCTAAGCGCTTCAGCCCTACCTAAAATTGTTGTTCCAGAACTCATAGCCGCAGCCAATTCCGGGTTGCTAGATTCAATCGCACTCGACTTTACAACTAACTCAGCTTGCCCAATATTTTCAGCTTCATGTCCCACAAAGACTCTGATGCCAAAAGCGCGGAGCGCATCTAGGGTTCCAGAATCTTGAATATCGCTGCCAGAAACGAGCGCTCCCCGAGCAGCCATTACCTTTGCGATGCCGCTCATTCCCGAGCCACCAATCCCAATGAAGTGGACCCGCAGACCCTTCCAATTCATAAGATCTTTCACTAGTTCTTCACTTCTCTCTTGCCGACTATTTCAGCCATCAGAAGTGAAGCTATTCGATCGGCCGCTCGGATATGTAAATCTGCAGGCTCAATCGAGGTTCTGACCACATCCTTCACGGTGCGAACTAGATTATCCAGTAGCCACTCGCCAGTGAAATCTTCATTGGGCACCATAACAGCGCGACTCTGCTCTACTAGCGAAAGAGCGTTATCTATCTGTTCGCCATTTCCATGAGACAGAGGAACCAAAATCGCAAACTTTCCAACAGTCTTAAGCTCAGAACAAGTTACTGCCCCGCTGCGAGTTATAAGTAGATCAGCTACGCCATAGATTGCAGCCATGTCATGAAAGTAGGCCACCGGCAGGTAATTTTCCTGTGGGGATGGAAGAGCATTATTCAATCCAACTGCGTGCAAGATCTGTAAATTGCCCATACTCTCGGTTGATGATTCTGCGATAAAGCTCTGGATTGCACTATTTATTTGCGCTGAACCTTGAGAGCCCCCAAATGCGGCAATTATTGGCCGCTTTGGATCCAACCCAAGACTCTGAGCTTGTAGCTCACGGAATTTATTGCGTTCCTCAGGAGAAAGCTTTGCTAATTCTGTGATGGCGCTTCTAATCGGCATTCCAGTCAATATCGATCCTGGCCAATCAGCTCTTACCTCTTCAAAATTAACCGCAACAATCTTGGCGAAATGTCTTCCCAATCTATTTGCCCATCCAGGCTTAGCGTTCGCCTCATGAATGGCGATCGTTACCCCTGCCAATCTTGCTCCCAAATAGGAAGAAGCGCTTACGTATCCTCCAAACCCAATCAACAAATCTGCGCCCTTTACTATTTTGCGAGCCGTTAGCACGCTCTTGATAATGGCAAAGGGAAAACGCAGCGCGCTAATCGCGAATCTGCGCGGAAGTGCGACCTTAGGAATCGCTCTCAATCGAAAACCACGTTGCGGAACTAGGAGGCTTTCGAGCCCCGTTGCAGTTCCGATGAACTCGATTTCAATCGATTTATCCAACTTTCGGATTGCATCAGCGACCGCTAGCGCCGGTTCAATATGTCCTGCAGTTCCGCCCCCGGCGAGGACGATCCGTTTAGGCACGGGCTTATCCTCTCGCGCTCTTCGCGACTCTTCGAGCCTTGAGATCTGCCGCAATTTCTGGGTCCCGACGCAAAACGCCGAGTACGAAACCGATTGCCACAAAAGTAGCCAGTAATGAAGAGCCGCCGTAGGAGATAAATGGGAGAGTCACTCCTACTACTGGCATAACGCTTATTACAGTTCCAATATTCATGATTACCTGAACAGCTATCCAGCAACCAATCCCTGCCGTTACATATCGATCGAAATTATTGCGCGCCCTTAGAGCTACTCGAAAGATACCGAGAATTAAAACTGCGTATAGAACTAGGACTGTGAGCGTTCCGAGCAATCCGAGCTCTTCTCCGATGACCGCAAAAATGAAATCGGTATGAGCCTCTGGAAGATTTCCCCACTTCTGCTTGCTGGAACCAAGTCCTGTTCCCAATGGTCCGCCCGAGGCAAGACCCATGATGCTGTGAGCTTGTTGCCAACCTGCACTCTTGTAATTCTCGTCCGAGAAGGGATCCCAGAATGCGGAGAATCGACTTAGGCGATTTGGGCTAGTTAGAACGAAGCCTGCGAGCGCCACGACTCCGAGAGCAAAGAGCGTAGCGAAAAAGCGCGCTTGCATTCCAGCGATAAAGAGCATTCCACCAACTATTCCGGCGATTACCGCTGCAGTGCCTAAGTCATTTCCCCACATAACTAGAACCAAAACGATTCCGATACCAGGAGCAACTAGCGGCAAAGGATTACTAGACCCTCTCTCTAGCATCCGTTGATCATGAATCTTTAATCGCATCGCGCACCATAGAATCAATCCAAATTTGGCGAATTCACTAGGCTGAATGGAGAAGTTGCCTACTTCAATCCAGTTGGTATTTCCACCAACTGTTTTTCCTAAGCTGGGCACTTGAGGGAGCGCTAAAAAAATCGCAGAAAATATTAACGCTAGGCGCGCTTGTGGTCGCCAAAGTTTCTCGCGCAAATGCATAGCAAGCCAGGCAATCAATAGTGATAGAACCAAAAAAATTGCCTGGCGGAAGACAATCGAGAAAGAGTTTCCAGACTCATTCAACGCCTTAACAGAAGATGCGCTTAAAACCATGACAATTCCAAGGGCGGAGAGAATTGAGACCGAACCGAGAATTAGAAAATAAGCTGAGGCAGGCTTTGAAAATAGCGGGGTCTTATTTGCCATCAACAATCTTCCTGACCGCATCTGCGAAGAAATCTCCACGCTCGCCATAATTCTTAAACTGGTCCATTGATGCACATGCAGGGGCTAGTAAGACTGAGTCACCCGAGCTCGCTTTTGCTAAAGCGAGTCTGACTACCTCATCCATTAATTCTCTTCCCATGATGGCCTTGTCGATTGCTTGGTATTCAACCAGAGGGGCATGGGTACGTATGGCATCCTCGATGAGTTTTGCATCAGTCCCAATAAGAATTACAAACTTGATCCTACTGGCACCATCTCTTACCAACTGATCCATTGAAGCGCCTTTTGCCAATCCCCCGGCGATCCAAATTGATTTGAGTTGAGATCTCAATGATGCAAGTGCTGCATGCGGATTGGTAGCCTTAGAGTCATCAATCCAAGTGACGCCATCTTTCTCAAGAACTATTTCTAAACGATGATGATCGAGGCGAAATTCTTCAATCGCCTCAGCAATGGCCGTTGCATCAACACCTACAGAACGAGCTAGCGCCGCTGCCGCCATGGCATTTGAAACATTATGCGGAACGGCAGGCTTTACTTGATTGAGTTCGAAGAGAACCTCGGCATCGCCCGATACGAATGCGCGATCGACAATTAGATTTTCTACCAAACCAATTTGGTGCGGCTTTGGTGTATTTAAAGTGTAAGTGATTAGGCGAGCAGCAGTTTTTCCAATTCGCTTTGACAGCTCCTCGTCATCAAGATTTGCAACCAAGGTTTCACTCAGATCAGCGATAGATAGTTTGGCAGTTGCGTAATTTTCAAAGTTGCCATGCCAGTCAATATGGTCATCAGCAATATTCAAAATTCCACTACTGAGAATACGAGCCTCATGGCTCCATGCGAGCTGGAACGAAGATAGCTCTAGTACCAAGATCTCGGTCTCTGAGTCGGTCGCTAAGTCAATCACCGGGTTACCAACATTGCCGCACGCTCTTGCCCGCCGGCCGCCCTTGAGAAGCATGGCTTCAGCCATCTGGACTGTAGTCGTTTTCCCATTGGTCCCAGTAAGTGCTAACCACTTCTGACTCGGGTTTAACTCACTCTTTACCCGCCAAGCCAGATCAATCTCTGAGATCAATTCAATACCAGATTCGCGACACTTGGAAATGTAAGGATGATCAACTTTCCAACCAGGTGACACGACTCCAAGAGTGACGCTCTTTAGGTCAATCTCCTCGAAATTCGAAGTGCCAGTTAGCTCCTTGTTCTCATCGACTAAAAAGGTTCTAGAACCTCTTGATTGCAAGAAGCGAAGCACTGAATCGCCAGTAACTCCCGCGCCAAATATCAGTATATGTCTGGATGCGAGCGAATCAACAAATCCCACTTTAAGCAACCACCCACTGGGCATAGAAAAGTCCTAGGCCAGCTGCTACAGATAAACCGGCGATGATCCAGAAACGAATAACAATAGTCACTTCGCCCCATCCCATTAGTTCAAAATGATGCTGAAGTGGAGCCATCTTGAATACCCGTTTACCGCCAGAAATCTTGAAGTAACTCGTCTGAATAATTACCGATAGCGTGATTATTACAAATAGACCACCAATTGGAATCAGAAGCAGCTCAGTTCTGAGAGTCATTGCAAGCCCAGCAAGCGCTCCACCGAGCGCCAGCGAACCAGTATCGCCCATGAATATTCGAGCTGGGGAAGCATTCCACCACAAGAAACCAGCACAAGCTCCAGCAAGGGCTGCGGCTAATACCGCCATATCCAAGGGGTCGCGAGCGTTATAGCAATTCGTTACTGCAATCTCGCATCGTTGGCCAAACTTCCAAACGCCAATCAAAACAAAGGCAAGAAATGACATTATGGCCGCACCAGTTGCAAGACCATCTAATCCATCTGTGAGATTTACACCGTTACTCGTTCCAAGGACGAGAATGATTGCCCAGATGATCACAAGGACTAATCCCAATTTGATCGAGGTATCACGAACAGTAGATAGGTAAAGTGAAAGCGGGGTATTTCCTACCTCATCTGGAAATCTGGTAGCGAAATATCCAAAGATTCCAGCCACCAAAGCTTGCCCCGCAAGCTTTTCTCGTGCGCGCAAGCCCAGTGAACGTTGCTTCACAACTTTCAACCAGTCATCGAGAAATCCCACGGCGGCGAGCCCCAGAATCAATCCAATGACAAGAAGCGCTGAAGTTGTGGCGGGTACTCCAGTTGCAAGATGAGACACGAAGTATGCAAGGAGCGCAGAAAATATGAGAACCGCTCCACCCATGGTGGGCGTTCCACGCTTAACGTGATGGGATTGAGGACCATCATCGCGAATCTGTTGGCCGTAACCACGTTTTGCCAAAAACTTAATGAATAAGGGCGTAAGGAGGAAGCTCAACAAGAAGGCAAGTGCGCCGGCAATCAATATACCTCTCATGAATCTGCTCCTATTCTCGCTCGCCAAGTCGCAAGGATCTTCTCCGCTGTTAGCTCCAAGTGCTCTGCTCGGGATGCCTTCACTAGAACAACATCTCCCGATTCAAATCGATCAAATAAATCCTCGGCATCATTTTGATTTTGATAAAAATGTACCGAAGTAGCGGGATTAATTTTCTTTGATATGTAACTCCGCTCTCCGATTACTACAAGATGATCAATTCGCAACTCGCCAGCCAGTATGCCAATCTCGCGATGCATTAACTCGGATTCATTGCCTAACTCATGCATTCTGCCTAAGAGTGCCCATGAGTTTCCGCCCCGCTCTTGCGTTAAGAGGGACAAAGTTCGAAGTGCTGCTTCAACGCTCTCAGGACTGGCGTTGTAGGTATCGTTTATTAACGTGATTCCATCTATCTCGCTTAACTCCATACGCCACCTGCTAGAACTTTGATGGGTTGACAGGCTAGCTGCGATATCCGATGTCGAGATCCCAACTGCGTAAGCCGCAGCGGCAGCTGCAAGTGCGTTTGGTACTTGATGCATGCCTAACATTTGTAATTCAACGTGCTCCCGGGCTTCGGGCGTGACTAAATCAAATGCGGGAAATCCTCCATGAAGTTCTAGATCTGCCGCACGCACTGAGCAACCCGGCGATTCACCAAAGGTCAGTGTTTGGAGAGCTAAATTGTGGCTCATCTTTGGGGTGAACTCATCATAGGTTCCTAATACTGCTACAGCGTCTGATCGCAAACCCCTGATTAGTTCGCCCTTGGTCTCAGCAATTTTCTCCCGTGAACCAAACTCGCCAAGATGAGCTGTTCCGACTTTCAGAACAACTCCGACGTCTGGAATAGCAATCTCAGTTAAGCGAGCAATATCACCTTTGTGACGTGCTCCCATCTCTAAAACACAGAATTTAGTGCTCTCCTTGCAGCGCAAGATTGTTACCGGAACTCCAAGATCATTGTTGTATGAACCAACAGGTGCAACACTTTCTCCGCGCTCACTAAGTATTGAGTACAGCATATCCTTGGTGGTCGTTTTTCCTTGCGAGCCAGTAATGGCAATAATTTTTGTATTTTTCAATTTGCGGCGAATATCTGTAGCTAATTTGGCGATAGCCAGCATGACATCTTTCACCACTATGTGATTGCCAGGAACAGTGCGAGTCACAATCGATAGGACTGCGCCATTTTCGATAGCTGACTCGACAAAGTCATGTCCATCTTGAGATTCACCTTTGAGCGCGATGAAGATAGAACCGCTCATAACTTCTCGAGAGTCGAAATGCACTTCCCCATCAATTATTAAGTCTGGATCGCCTTGATACTTTCCATCAACAAGCTTTGCAATGTCGAGTGCGGAAATCTTGATCATAAGCGCTCCCTAAGGGCTCGCTCTAATTCTTCAAAATCGTTAAATGGGACTTTATTGCCGTTTATTTCCTGTGCCGTTTCATGGCCCTTCCCTAGAACCACAACAACATCACCTTTTTCAGCCAAGTCAATCGCGCGTTGCAAGGCGCTTCTGCGCTCGAGAATTATCTCTGCGCTCTTTTGCATCTCTAGCCCGGACAACATCTGGTCGATTATTTCCTGGGGATCTTCACTTCTTGGGTTATCACTCGTAAATATTGGAATGTCAGCGCCAGCATTTAACGCTCGCCCCATCAATGGACGCTTGTCTACATCACGCTCTCCTCCACAGCCGAGAACCCCAATAACCCGCGAAATCTGAGGGCTTCGTACGGCCGATAAAACCCGCTCGACAGCATCCGGAGTGTGGGCATAATCGACTAGCACCTTAATACCTCGGGACTTTGTAACTTCGTTCTCTACTCTCTCTAACCGCCCCGGAGCTCCGATGAGAGTTGGTATCGCTGCGCTGATAACAAGTGGATCAATTCCACTTCTAAATGAGAGTGCAATTGCTGCTAAAACATTTTCGAGGTTGTGCTGGCCAATTAGATTAAAGCTATTCTCTATTGAAATTCCCTCGGGACCTCGAATCAGAAATTCAAATCCATTTGCGGTCTGATTTAATCTTTCGAAACTCCAGTCAGCCTTGGTATGAGTTGACATTGAGAGCTTGGGAATCGCGATTTCATCCCAGAGACGTTTTCCATAATCACTATCGATTGAAACCACTGCAAATTCTGCATAATCGTGGGTGAATAGGGATCGCTTAGCCTGATAGTAGTTCTCCATGGTGCCGTGGTAATCGAGATGATCTTGAGTTAGGTTTGTGAACGCCACTGCCTTAAACTCAATTGATTTCACTCGTTCTTGAACCAATGCGTGGCTACTTACCTCCATCGCGACTCCACGAGCTCCCGACTCTCGCATCATGGCCAACAACCGCTGTAACTCATCGCTTTCAGGCGTTGTGTGAGATGTGGGAATTTGGCGATTTCCAATCTTTATCCCAATCGTGCCAATCAACCCAGAACTGTAGGCGGCATAGCTCCAAATTTGATTGAGTAAATGCGTAGTTGTGGTCTTGCCATTAGTGCCCGTTACACCAGCAACGAACATGGAGCGACTTGGTTCTCCGTAATACCAACTAGCTGCGACGCCACAGATAGAACGGGGCTTCGATACAACTAATCGAGGTAGCGTAGGCGCAACGCGGGATGCCACCTCGTTACCTTGCTGATCAGTCAATATCGCCCTCGCACCCCGCTCTACTGCGGTTTGAAGGTAATAAACTCCATGGCTTCGCTCGCCCGGCAGCGCGACGAATAAGTCGCCATTTTCTATATATCGAGAATCACTACAGACCCCAGAAATCTTTACATTGCTGGCATCATGCCCAGGAATGCCCAAAAAGTTCGCTAATTCAGAGAGGTTTCGTTGGCTAGCGCTCTTTGGACGATTCATCAATGGTTCCGTTTAGGTTGTTTTTCCAGGGCAGCTTGCTCAGCCGCAATTTTCTTTTTCAAGGCCTTTTCATCAAGTGGATAAAGCGAATCAGACTTAGGAGTTGGTGGCACTTGTTGATCTTTGAGAACAAAACTCATAACTTCTTTGAATACTGGACCGCCAAGATAACCGCCGTAATAAATTCCTTTGGGATCTTGAATAGTCACGCTAGTAACGAATGCTGGTTTATCAGCTGGCGCAAATCCGATAAATGAAGCGGTGTATCCGCGATAACAGCCACAGCTATCGTCAACGCGCTGGGCAGTTCCAGTCTTTCCGGCAACTCGATATCCGGGAATTGCCGCACCCGGTGCAGTTCCGGCAGACGAAACAACGCTCTCCATCATCAAACGCATCTTGGCGGCTGTCTCGCTGCTTATAACTCTCTCTGATTTCTGTTGATCAGCTGGCGTATATCGACCGGCGGCATCGCTCACACCAGCAATAAGCGTTGGAGTAACTCTGACTCCATCGTTTGCGATGGTGGCAAATATTGATGTTGCCTGCATAGCGGTAACTGAATATCCCTGGCCAAATGCGACTGTAGGCGCGGTCGTTCCTGACCAATCCTTAACTTCCAGGAGTTTTCCTGATTCTTCACCGGGAAGCCCAGAGCCGGTCTTGCTAGAAACGCCGAATTTCTTCAAGTAGCTAAAGAGTTTTTCATTCGTGATCATTTCTCCGATTTTGATTGCAGCCGTATTACTTGATTGCGCAAGGGCCCCTGCCAACGTCAACTTCAATACCGGATGGGGGTCATGATCGCGAAATAATTTATTGGCTCGCTTCAATTTATATGGAACTGACAAAACACTCTCTGGCTCGATTTTGCCCTCTTCCATCGCAGCCGCAATGGTCACAATTTTCCCAGTCGATCCAGGTTCATAAACCTCTTGAACTGAAGGGTTCTTCCATCGATATGGATCAACGCCTTGCGTTTTGCCGGGCGCGAATGATGGATATGTTGCGTGGGCGATTATTTCTCCGCTAGCCGGATCCATAACAATTACGGTGCCCGAGAGTGCCCGAGCTTTCTTAACCGCCTTCATGATTGCTTCTTGGGCAACCCATTGGACATCCCGATCGATTGTTAAACGAATCGTATTTCCCTTACGTTCTTCGGCAGTTATTTTCTGGGTTCCTGGAATTATTGTTCCGCCCGCATTTGAATAGGTGTATTCGCCATTTACTCCTGACAAAGTTGAGTTCATGCTGTACTCAAGTCCTGCCGCGCCACTTCCTGCTTGATTTACAAATCCAACGACTGCCGCCCCAAGCTCGCCTTCGGGATACTCTCTTCCATAAATTCGCTCTGCAAAGAATCCCGATAGCCTCTTACTAAAGCCATTCTCGGTCTCCATTACAGCACCGTTGTAATCATCAACGGCCTGCTGGAGTTCTCGCCAGATTGCTGGCTTAATGCTCTTGCTGATAACAACATACCTTCGATCTCCAATTAGTTGAGGAAGGAGTTCCTCTTCCCGCATATCAAGAATTGGAGCTGCCAGCTTCGCCAATTTCTTTGGGTAATCAATGATTGCTTGATCGACCAGTAGTCGATATGAGATAACGCTTCGGGCAAACTCGACTCCATTTATATCGGTAATCGCACCTCGCGGAGCTAAAATGATTGACTTCTTAGCCAATTCAGCATCGGCACGATTTGCGTAACCAGCTGCTCTGACCGCCTGTACATCAACGAGTCGAACCGCAAAAGAGACAATGAGAACCAGCGAAAGAGCGACTAGATACCGGATACGACGCAGTGAGAGCAGTTCGTGAGGCATTTAAGGCTTCACCTTCACTTCTAAAGGTTTCGAAAGATCAATAAACCTTGGCGTGGTGCTTGGAACCATTCCTAAAGAGGTTGCTCGAGCGGCTAAGTTGTCGGGGGTTGATATCCGCGCCACTTCACGGAGCGCCGCCTCTCTCTGCTCGTTTATGGCAATCGCCTCTAACTTCAATTCACGTATTTTGACTGCATCGTTTCCGAGCAAGATATTGATACCGAGTAGACCGAGAAGACCGAGTGAAAGTATTACCCCAATCAAGCCATAGAAGAGTCGATCACTTGCTTGCTCTCCGGGCGTGGGCTTTAAATCTGGAACTAATCGGAGTACTGCTTTGGCAGATTTATCAACGACCACCTTACGCGATTTTGCTACGGCCGGTGCGAGAGCAGATAGCGCCATTAGCTCGCCACCCGCTCAATCGCACGTAACCGGACGGATTGTGCTCGGGAATTAGTTTCTATCTCTTCAGCGCTTGCGCTTTCGCTTCCTCGGAAAACCAATTGATACTTCGCCTTCAAGTGCTCTAATTCGACAGGCAACCCCATGGGATTCTTTGATTCGGATGCCGATGCAAATGCATGTTTAACAATCTTGTCTTCTAGGGATTGAAAAGACATTACGACTAGTCGTCCGCCTACTTTCAATTGATTAAGCGCCTTGGGAAGAGCGTTTTCTAAGATCTTTAACTCTTGATTGACTTCGATTCGAATCGCTTGAAAAGTACGTTTGGCGGGATTTCCCCCAACGCGTCGCGCTGGTGCTGGAATGCTCGCCTTAACCAACTCGGCTAAATCCGTTGTTGTTTTCAAGGTTCCAGCGCTACGAGCCTTGATGATGTTCTCGACTATCCGCGTTGCAAAGCGCTCCTCGCCATAGGTCCTAAGGATCTTGACCAAATCTTCTTTTGAGTAGTTCTCTAATACATCTCTTGCAGTTAAACCTGATGATTTATCCATACGCATATCTAGTGGCGCAGTATTTGAATATGAAAAGCCGCGATCTACTTGATCCAATTGAAGCGAGGAAACACCAAGATCGAAGAGGATTCCATCTACACCATCAATCCCCAACTCCGATAGAACTTCTGGCATCTGATCATAAACAGCGTGAACAAATGTAAATCTCGCTCCAAATTTTGCTAATCTGTTTGATGCAATCTTGATTGCCTCAGCATCACGATCCATTCCAACCACGCGAAGATTTGGATATCGCTCTAGTAACGCCTCTGAGTGGCCACCCATACCTAGGGTTGCATCAATAACAATTGGATTTGCACTTTTCTCAATAGATGGAGCAAGAAGTGCGATGCAACGATCTAGCATCACTGACTTATGAATCTGCTCCCCAGCTTTCATCATCTCCCCCTTGTTTCTCTTTTTTCCTCTGCTCTGGTCACCGCCGGCCGACGGATCTGGGGGGGTTGAACGGCGCCGGGGAAGGGGCGTCGTTCGCTGAAGGTCGGCGGTGGCCAGAACAGAGGCCTAAAGAGTTAGAACAGTCCTGGGAACACCTCCTCAGATACATCGGCGAATCCCTTTTCACGATCTTTCAAATAACTCTTCCAAGATTTGCTATCCCAAATTTCAACTCGAGTATTTGCACCAATTACTACGCAATCTCGCTCTAAAGCGGCGTATTCGCGTAATCCATTTGGAATCATCACGCGACCTTGCTTATCCGGAATCTCGTCATGTGCTCCCGCAAACATCACGCGCATGTAATCGCGCGCAGCTTTTGCAGTTAGTGGCGCTTGCCTTAATTGCTCTGTGATTCGGGCAAACTCATTACTTGGAAATACATATAAACAACGCTCTTGGCCCTTTGTAATTACTAATCCGCTTGCCAACTCATCGCGAAATTTCGCCGGAAGAATTAATCGGCCTTTTTCATCGAGGCGAGGTTCATGGGTGCCTAAAAACACTGGATACCTCCCCCGGTCTTGCCGCAGGACCCCCGTCCCGCTTAATTCCCCACTTTACTCCCTTTTACTCCATTTTCAACCACCTTTCTCCATTTTTATTCGGCGCGAGAAAACCGCTCCTCCACTTTTAGGCACAAAAAAAACCCGCCTCTTGGGCGGGTGCATTCGAGCGAGTTAGCTATTCGCCGAGGTTCCGTCGATCCCAGCGCTCTTCAAAACGGGCGCTCCACTTTGGTCCTTTTTTCTCGCGCGGAGCGCGATCCTTGAGGTTATTCATTAGGCCACCCAAGTTGGAAATGGCCAAAACCGCTCCACTAAGGGATATTGCAAAACCAGCAATACCAATAGGGGGCGTCTGGGAGATCATCCCGATTAAGAGACCAAGTATTCCTACCACTACGAGTAGGAAACCAACGACTACCCGTGTGCGGCTCGGAGTCTTGCCGCTAAAAGCTGAGATCAGGCGCGGATCATCGGCAGCGAGAGCTTCTTCCATCTCGGCCAATAGGCGCTTTTCATGCTCAGAAAGTGGCATGCGCTGACAATAGTAGAAGGAATTCGCAAGGGAAAGTCGAATTAATCAATTAGCCCTCAGAGGTGGCTGGGTCATCGCCATTACCTTCCTGAGAGGGTTCATCAACTAGTCGAGCGGGTTGGACTGATCCTTTCCCAAAGCGATCTATGGCTCGATCAATGGCCGCTTGCGCCTCACGCCAACCACTCTCGCGCTCACCTAGCGCTAGCTGCTCGACCGCGCCCGCTTCAGAAACGAGATTTTCCAGAGATACCCCTAAGAGCCGAATCCGCGAGCCTTCAAGCTTCAAAGATAGAAATAGATCGCGCGCAACTTCGAAGACCTCATGCATTCCATTTATTGGCAAAGCAAGGGTCTTTGATTTCGTTAGATTTGTGAAGTCAGAGAAACGCACCTTGAGACCAATCGTTCTTGCGCGCAATTCGCGGGCGCGCATCCGATGAGTTGCGCGGTCCGAGAGTCTAAGTAATTCGCGCAGGATTTCTTCTCTATCTTCTAAATCATAGGCAAAGGTTTCGGCTGCGCTGATGCTCTTTTCTGGGGCATCAGTGACTACTTCTCGAAAATCTCTACCCCAGGCCAATTCATAGAGAGTCTCACCAACACCTTCTCCTAGCGCACGCTTTAAAGTCACTAGCGGAGTCTGGGCTATTTCGCCAACGGTCCTTAATCCAAGTCGTTGCAGCTCTTCATTGGTTTTTGGACCCACGCCCCATAGTTCACTTACAGGTAGTGGATGTAAAAAAGTTAATACACGATCATCCAGAATCTCGAGCATTCCATCAGGTTTACATCTTCCTGAAGCTAACTTTGCAATGAATTTCGTACTTGCAATTCCGACCGAACAAGTTATCCGCTCTTGGCTTCGGACTCGCTCGCGAATTAAAGAGGCTATCTCTCGCCCCTCGCCAAACAATCTCCTGGAACCGCTTACATCTAGGAAGGCTTCGTCCAATGAAAGTGGCTCGACATGTGGAGTGAATTCAAAGAATATTTCCATTACTCGTCGGGAGACTTCGGAATAGCGTTCATGATCGGGCGGAATAAAAATCGCAGTTGGGGCCATACGTTGGGCCCGTGCCACCGGCATGGCGGCACGGATTCCGAATTTACGCGCTAGGTAGTTTGCCGATAGAACGACGCCGCGAGCACCTGCGCCTACAACAAGCGGTTTTCCTTGGTATTCGGGGTATTCAAGTTCTGAGACTGAGGCGAAGAATGCATCCATGTCTACGTGAAGAATTGTGGAGCGCTCTCTCATAACTTCACTCACAAGATGCGAGATTACGCCACTTCTCATAGGCGCTTGATAACTCCCATGCTGCAGTGGCCCGCAGCGAGACCCCTCTTGGGCCAGTTCTTCTTATCTCTCCCCTAACTAATAGAAGCTGAGAATTGAGCAGGGTGCTTGCATAGGATTTTTGAGTATCTTCAAAGAAAGTAGCGTCGCTACATCCAAAACCATCGTCGAGAGTCAGAAACATGACTCGCTTACCCGATCTTATAGGCGGGGTTTGAAGCGCTACCTTTACGCCCGCTACCAGAATTTCGGCTTTAGAGCGCTGTTTTAACAAATCACTCGAGCGGACTGCGCCAATCTCGTTTAGGAAATTAGAGTAGAACTCAATCATATGGTGCGAAATATCCATACTGAGATGTTCAATCTCATTTTTTACCAACTCATCACTTCTTAAGTCAGGTAGGCCGCTCTTAACTATCGATGGAGTGAAAGCCATAGTTAGCTGGGCGCTTCCGGTCTTAGTTGATGCACGAGACCACCTATATAAATCATTTAAGTGAAGTAAGAGATCACGACGATTCAATTTCTTTTCATATAGAGAATCAAAGGCGCCTACCATTAGTAAGGATTCGGTTACTGGTTTGCTTACTTCAGCTCGATGTACGAAGTCGGCGAGATCTAGAAATGGCCGAGAGTCAATTATTGAGTTAATTTCGCTATCACTTATCCCGCTCACATCAGATAACGCGATACGGATTGAGTTATCTTCTACTCGATAAGTTCTGTCGGAATGATTTATATCGATTGGGGCGATTTTTATCCCGCATTGGCGAACTTCATCAAGAATCAAGCGCTTTGGATACATCCCTGGTTCATGAGTTAAGACCCCAGCTAAGAACGGAGCTGGGTAATGGGCTTTAAGCCATGCAGATTGGTAGGTAGGTAACGCAAAGGCGGCGGCGTGGGCTTTACAGAAACCAAAAGAGGCAAAGGCGCGAAGTACATCCCAAATTTCTGTTACTACCTCAAGCGAATAACCCCGAGCGCTCGCAGCTGGAAAGAACCAGTCGCAGATGATTTGCTGGCTATCGCGATCGCCTAAAGCGCGCCGTTTCTCATCAGCCTCGGCCAATGAGACCCCAGTCATGGTCGAGATGATCTCGATGACTTGCTCATGAAATACGACTACCCCTTCGGTATCTCGCAATATCGGAGCTAGGTCAGGATGGATCATCGATCTTGGCTTCCAGCCCTGACGACTATTTAAGAATGGAGTGATCATGTCGCTCTTTACTGGGCCTGGCCTGAATAGTGAGATATCGATAATCAGATCGTTGAAGGTCTCGGGCGCAAACTTTCCGACCAATTCACGCTGTCCCGGGCTCTCGATCTGGAATAGGCCTAACGTTTTGGTTGATTGGATTAACTCGAAAGTTTTAGCGTCATCAAGCGGTATCGCATCGATATCTATCTTCTTATGAGTTATGCGCTCTATCTCACTTACCGAATAAGCAAGGGTGGATTGCATCCGGACTCCGAGAATATCTAACTTCAATAAACCAATTGCTTCGACATCATCCTTATCCCATTGGACCATTGGATAGCCGCTAGCGTTTTTCTCAATCGGGGCGCGGTCGTATAAACCGATATCAGATAAGACAACCGCACAGGGATGCATTGCAAGATTTCTTGGTAACCCATCTAAACGCTCAGCTAAGCCAATCGCCATACGCCATAGTGGTGATGTGAGATTTAAATTTCTGAGCTCAGGTAGGTTTTCTAAGGATCTACTTATATTTCGCGCCCTAATATGTGGAAGCGATTTGGCGACTAAATCAATCTCTATTGGTGGAAGCGAGAGGGCTGCTCCGACATCGCGGATTGCGTGGCGAGCTCGATATGTATCGAACATTGCAACTGTTGCAGCACGTTCCTGGTAGGTAGCAAAGACTTGGTCATAAATCTCAAGCCGGCGAGCGGATTCAACATCGATATCAATATCGGGAAGAGCGTTTCGAAGTGGTGAACAGAATCGCTCCATGAGAAGTCCGAGTGATAATGGCTCGACCCCAGATATACCGAGTAAGTGACATACAAGTGATCCTGCACCACTTCCACGGGCTGCAACTCTAATTCCAGATTTACGAGCGCGATTAGTTACATCCGCGACCGTTAAGAAATAAGACTCATAGCCAAGTCCTTCTATTATCTTCAACTCTTTCTCGAGTCGATCTATTACATCTCTAGATACCTCACCTCTGTAACGCTGGCTTATCCCTGAGTAAGAGCGCTCTCTTAGTTGGGTTAGTAATTCCGCTTGGCTGGATGCTCCAACAACGCTTGGTTCCGGCAGGTGGATTGAGCCGACTCCGATATCAGAGCGGATTGAAAGCTGAGCGGACTCAGCCCATTCTTTGGTGGTTTTAAGTAGCGCCTTACCGTTCCGTTCGCCGGCAGCTCTAGCAATGACTTCAGCTAAGTGAGCCATCTCTTCACTGCTTTTCAAGAAGGCTTCAGCATTTTTACGCTCTACTACATTGCGGTGAAGTGGAAGTAGATTTCTAGTTGCATCCAGAATGTCTGCAATCGGGGCATCTGAGCGTTCTCTCATTCGAACGGCATTACTTAGTAGCGCTTTTAAATCGTTATCTCTGGCAAAGCCCAGAGTTCTAGCGGCGTGGATGGTCGAGCGGATACCTTCGTTCTCTAAATGGGAGACACATTCGAGGGCTTGGTCTTTAAATAGATCTCTAGTTTTATTAAAAAGAGCAAGAGCTTTATCATAGCGGCGCGAAAGAATTGCTCTACTTACTTCAGAATTTGGTCCATGTAGCAGAAGTAGATTTTTTGTATATCTTTCATTATTTGCAAAAAAATCAAATGTTGGTGGTGAGGCTAAACGTTTTAGCTCTGTTACTAGTCGAACTAATGAGCTCCAACTATTTGGGGTTGCAAGAATCGTTAATCTGGATTGGTTCTCATATTCGATATCTATTCCGATTATTGGAGAAATCGAATTAGTCTCACAACTTGTGGCAAACCGGATAGCTCCGGCGAGCGTATCTCGATCAGTTAGAGCTAAGGCGCGCATTCCTAGTTCACTAACTCTTGTAACTAGTTCATCCGGAAGGTTTGTCCCGTACTTAAATGAGTAGCCACTTGCTACATGTAGATGCGTAAAACTCATTTTTATAAAAGCATTTATGCAGAAGCAGATCTAGAGGTAGGTCTTATCCGCCAGATTGGATTACGAGGATCGATAACCTCTTCGCGCTCAATCTCGAAGGTCGCCATCGTCCCAATCGGCGCCGCCTCTACCCGCCAGAGAATCCGTGAACCATCATCAGGGCGATAGAAGCCATCGCTAGCTCGATTCCACCAGCCACCGGATTCGCGCCATGAAGATAAAACAGCATGGATGCGGAAGCGTTGGCCACGGAAGCTAAATTCGGCCGGTTCGCCATCTATTAGGTAGATCTGGGGTGAGTTAGGCTTTTCGAACATTTGTTCGAACCCTAGCGAAGGGGCCTGACAGGTTGCAAATATGACCCCAAATGTTGACGTAATAGATACGAGTCGCTCGCTCCATCTTTACCCGCCCGATGCAAGTATCCGCCCGTGATCACACACAAGCCAGCCGCGTCCGCCCAGGGAAGATCCCTCCGCGTCCGCTTATCCGCCGTCGCTAGCTCTATCGCGCTAGCGGCATCCGCCCTAGTAGTGCTCACTTCCCCGCAGGTCTCAGCAAATACCTTTGCTGTTCCTGCAGCACCAACCATCACCAACGCATATATAACTGATGCCGGTATCCGTGTCCGATTCAATCCTGTTAGCGCATCGCCTGCCGTAACTCACTATGTAGTTACCGGTGGCCAAGGTTCATGTCCGATTGTCGTTCCAGCAACCACTACTGGCTCTGTTCGACTACCAGTTCTTGAAGGACAATCCAGCGCAACTGTAAGTGTTCAAGCAGTAAACGCTTATGGTTTCTCAACTGCTGCAACGTGGAGCAAGACTTTCACCTCTGCTGATCTTGCTGGCGTAGCCAAGACCTCAGCAACAAATGTTCAACTACTGGCGCTGAGTGATTTCCATGGTGCGCTAGAAGGCTCATCATCAAATGCCGGTACCGCGCTACTGACATCTGCATTTGCAAATGAGCGTGAAGCCGTCGCCTCAACGATAACTCTCTCAAGCGGTGACAACATTGGTGCCGCTCCCGCTATTTCAAGTCAATTTGAAGAGTTGCCAACTATTGAATCAATGAATTTGATGAAGTTTGATGTATCGACATTTGGAAACCATGAGCACGATCGAAATATCGCTCATGTTCAGAAAATTATCGGTGCATCTGACTTTGCTTGGGTTGCCTCAAACTACAGCTCACTTGAGCCGCTTAAATCGGGCGCAAAAGAAGCTACAAACTATGTCATTATTGAACGAGGTGGAGTAAACGTTGGAGTCGTTGGAATGAATACCGACGAGACTCCAGAAGTTATTTTCCCTGGAAACCTTGATTACACAGATTCAAGTGGCGCAAAGAAGACGCTGGAAATCTCCGCATCTGTCGCGGGCGTTAATGCAGCTATTAAAGAAGCGCGAGCAGCCGGAGCTGACATCGTTGTAGCGCTTTTGCATTATGGATGGTCCGAGAATGCCGATGGCGTTGCTAAGGGCCAACTCCTTGATTTAGCAAAGGAAATCAAGGGTGCAGCAGCGATCCTCGGTGGCCATAGCCACCAGCGCTACAGCAGCATCATTGGAACTTCTGCTCGATTTGGGTCAACACTTGTAGCTCAGACCCCAAACGCTGGAGTTGGCTATAACAGAATCCAACTCTGCGTGAACGGTAATAAGGTTCAAGGTGCATCACTTGATTATGTGACTACCGCTAATTTGAAAGGTGTGGCTGCTGATACCGCAGGAGCCGCACTGGTAAAGAAGTACAAGGATCAATTAGTGGCAAAACTTGATGTCAAGATCGGTCAAGTCTCTGAACTCTTCCCACGTGGTGGATCACCAGCTGTTGAACGTGCCGGTGAGACTCCAATGGGTAACTACATCGCTGATTTGATGCGAAAGGAATTGAAGGCTGACCTTGCTATCACAAATGGTGGCGGTCTGCGCGATACGTTCCCTGCAGCAACATATAAAGTGGTTGACACCACCTATAAGCGTCCAGCCGCAGGTGCAACAGGTCCATTTGATGTAACTCTTGGAGACGCAATCTCAGTTCTTCCATTTGGAAACTCAGTCGCGGTTGCCACCATAACTGGAACACAACTCTGGGCTGCACTTGAAAATGGCGTGTCCCAGCATCCATCTGGCGGTCGATTCCCACAGATCTCTGGATTCAAGTTCTCCTTCGATACCTCTAAAGCAGTTGGTTCAAGAATCACTGCGGTAACAAATCTCGATGGAACTGCAATTGCGAAGGATGCAAAGACTTACACCGTCGCTGTTAATGACTTCATGCTCTATGGTGGCGATGGATACACAATGCTCAATCCTGCTACCGCAAAGTTCCCTGGCAAGTTGTTGCTGGATATCTTGGTAGATGGAGTGAAGGCTGATCTAGCTGCTGGTCGAGTCACGCAGACTCCAAAGGCTGATGGCCGAATCACAAAGGTAGGTTAAGAACAAGAAAAAAGGGAGACCGCGCCTCGCAAGGGGCGCGGTTTTCTTTGTTTTTCGAGGCGCGTTGATAGTTGAAATTTCAATAATCTTGATTTAATCTTCAACTACCTATTTCGAAAGGACTGCAATAAATGGATATCCTCCTAGTAATCGGTCGCGTGCTCTTTGCGCTGATCTTCATTAATTCCGGAATCGCCCACCTAACCAAGCTCAAAGATATGACTGGCTATGCCCAGTTTAAGAAGGTTCCAGCCCCTAAGCTGGCTGTAATTGTTACCGGTTTAATGTTGATAATCGGTGGTCTATACATCGTATTTGGCGTTTATGCAGATCTTGGTGCGCTATTACTGGCCCTCTTCCTAGTCCCTACCGCTTTCATGATGCATAACTTCTGGACTATTCAGGATCCACAAGCTAAGCAAGGTGAAATGATTAACTTCTTCAAGAACCTTTCACTTGCTGGTGCAGCTTTGATTATTTTCGTCCTTGTTGGAAGTGGCGTCGAGTTTGGCCCTTCGATTACGGATGGATTCTTCAACCTCTAGTTAATAGACATTTAATAGAAAAGACCCCTAATATCTTTAGGGGTTTTTTCTTTCACGCTACCTTTACCTAATGGATATTGCCCTCGCGATTGCCTGCGGGGTTGCAATTGGTTCCATCTTGGGATTTGTGGGAGCCGGGGGCTCGATGGTCGCAGTTCCGATGTTGATATATGTCTTTGGCATGAGTCCGGTTCAAGCCACCACAGCATCTTTGATAATTGTCTTTAGTGGAGCGCTATCTGGCGTTCTTTCCAAATTCAAGAGTAAAGATGTTTTGGTACGAGAGTCACTCACTATTTGGGCAATAGGTTTAGTGACCAACTTTGGTGGGGCTTATCTTCTGCCAAGCATCCCAGAATCCCTAGTCCTCACCGGATTCTCTTTAGTCTTAATCACCGCGGGAACTTCTATGCTTTTGAAACCTCCTACCGGATCAAACGAGAAGCAGATGCCGGTACCAGCGCTGATTGGCCTATCCCTTTTAGTCGGTGCGCTGACCGGTCTCTTCGGAATCGGAGGTGGCTTTATTGCGATTCCAATTCTGGTTCTCTTTTACAACGTCTCCCCTGCCAAGGCGGCCGGAACCTCTCTTTTCATCATCACGATTAACACCCTGACCGGATTCTTCGCTCACTATCGCCATTGGGATGAGGTCTCATGGGAGATTCCAATCGTCATTGCGATAGTAGCCGTATTGTTCTCGCGAGTTGCTGCGACCAAGAGCACCACGATGAAACCAGAATCGCTAAAGCGCTCATTTGCCTACACCGTCTTTGCGATTGCAGCATTTACTCTCATTGAGACCTGGATTCTTTAATCCGAATTTTGAATAGAATCGAGATATGGAAGGAATCCTTGAGAAGGCCGCGGTTAAGCGAGCGGCCGAAGCTCTAAAGATCCATGGCATGAAGGGTGAGATCAAAGTTCTCTCGGAAAGCGCCCGGACTGCCCTCGATGCAGCAAACGCACTTGGTATTGAAGTAGGACAGATTGCATCCTCAATTGTCTTTAAATTGCCGAGTGGAAACCCACTATTAGTAGTTACTTCAGGTCGTCATCGCGTTGATACCAAATTAGTCGCAACCCAGTTGAAGATTAATGAATTGGGAAGAGCTGATGCAGATTTTGTAAAATCAATTTCAGGATATTCTGTTGGCGGCGTCGCACCAATTGGTTGGCTTACCCAGCCAGAGATTATTCTTATCGATAAAGCGCTCGATGAATACGGCGTGGTCTGGGCCGCGGCTGGCCACCCACATACAGTCTTTCCTACTAGTTTCAATGAACTAATCCGCGCTACTGGAGGAACGCCAGCGACAGTTGGTGATTAATGCAGCGATTAAACCCTAATGTTTTAGGTAGTGGCGAACCGCTACTTCTCGTTCACGGAATGGGATCTGCAAGTACCGCATGGAGTCTGATTCGAGATGAACTCGCTCGAAATTTCACAGTCGTAACAGTTGACCTTCCGGGGCATGGAGCTACGCCTCTGATAGCGGGCGCCCCCATGGATCCCCATAGTTTGGCCCTTGCAACCCTGCATGAAATGGCTGAGTTGGGCTTTGAGAGTTTCCATGTGGTGGGAAATTCACTCGGTGGCTGGATCGCTCTAGAGATGGCGAGCACCGCACCTGAGCGAGTAAAGAGCGTTATCGGTTTGGCGCCTGCCGGTCTTTGGTTAAATCCATACAACGTGCGATATCCGGCGACTGCTCTAGCGCGTTTCTTGGCCCGTTCAACTAGCAAGTTAGCTCCTACTGCGTTGCATTTTGAAGCGGCGAGAAAATTGGGTTTCTCTGATGTTAGCCCCAGATGGAATGAGTTCTCCTATGAACTATGCCTAGATGCAGTCAATGCGATGGCCAAGGCCGATGGTTATTACCCTGCTTGGGATGGCATGTTGATGAAGAGATTTGATGGAACGATTCCGTCGAGTATTCCTGTGACTATCATCTTTGGTGACTCCGATCGGACTCTTCCAGCAACCACATGCCAGGAACGCTCAATAGCTCCAGCTCACGCTAAATGGATAATTTTTCCGGATACTGGACATGCACCGATGTGGGATAGTCCGCGTGATGTTATTGCTGCGATTATTGACACGGCGAGCGCAAGATGATTACTAAAGTTTATTTCTGGCGCATCGACAAAAGCGATATTCCATGGGCTATTTTGCACATGGCTCTTGATCGGCGTTCGCTCCGCAAAAATAAATCTATTTACTTCTGGAAATTATTGGGGACTGGAAAGGGCGAGACTTTCACTCCGCGCGACGCCGACCCTAGAAGATGGGGATTGATTATCAATATTGAAGATGGAGCTCTAACAACATTTGAAAATTCAAAATTGATGAAGCGTTGGAATAAGAAATCTCTGGATTGTTTCGAGGGAACTTTAAAGCCGATTGCAGTTCACGGAAAGTGGTCAAAGAAGAATCCCTTCAAATCTGAGATCGCACCAATCGATTGGAATGGAAAAGTAGTTGCAATCACTCGGGCTCGAATCAAGTGGCGGAAGAACTTCTTGTTCTGGCGTTCGGTTCCTCCAGTTACCGCAAGTCTTAAGGCGGCCCCGGGTTTAATTGGAGCCATCGGAATCGGTGAAGCTCCAATCGGGCTTCAAGGAACTTTCTCAATCTGGGAAGATCCGAAAACCATCAGCTATTTTGCATATCGGGGTGAGGCGCATAAGCAAGTTATTGCTGCCACCGCACGGGAAAAATGGTACGCGGAGGAGATGTTCGGAAGGTTTGCTTTGACTGATTCTTCAGGAGTGCTCTAAACCATAGTTGAGGCAGAATTAACCCATGTCGATTCGAAATTTCCGACCCAGACGAGACTCGCGTCGTCGAATCACCCCGTTTCAAAACTTCTTACTTATCTCCGTCTTGACCGTAGCGATTGGGCTTCAGATTTCCTATCCGCTTCTTGATGGAGAGCCATTAAGACTCGTAACAATCTCCACTGTTTATTGGGCAGCTGGAGCAATGTTGCTACATGCACTTTTTGCATATCGGGCAACTTATGTGCTCCGTTTTCTATTTATCACATTCTGCTACGCGTTATTGGTCGAACAAGTTGGAGTAAGAACTGGTTGGCCCTTCGGTTCATATGAGTACTCGGGTTCACTTGGTTATCAAATCTTTGGGGTTCCATTAGTGGTTCCCTTCGCTTGGATCATGATGGCGCATCCAATATTTATTGCTGCGCGCAGGATTGCGCCACGTTGGGTGTTTCTTGTTGGTGGCTATGGATTGATGGCTTGGGATCTTTTCTTGGATCCGCAGATGGTCTCCGCTGGTAGATGGACCTGGGAGATAACCGGCGCAACCGTTCCATTCCAACCAGAGATTCCGATATCTAATGCTTTTGGTTGGCTCTTAACAGGAATGGGTTTGATGGCGCTTTTGAATCTCGCGCTTCCGAAAGAGAGGCGCTCACTTGGAGCAAGTCGCGCAGTCCCAGAGTTCTTCCTTATGTGGAGTTGGATCAGCGGAATTGTCGCAAATCTCTTCTTCTTTGATAGACCAGGAGTTGCGTCCTTAGCGGGAGTAGCTCTCGGAATAATCGTTGTCTGGTACTTCTTATCAGTGAAACTTGGGCGTAATGACTAATGGATCAATTTTCCCAATTTCTAGTCGCAATCATCTCTCTAATTACAATATTTAATTTTTTCTCAGCACGTTCTATTCGAAGACTAGCTACCCCGGTATCTGAGTCAGTCGCGCTACTAATCCCAATGCGAAATGAAGAGCGCAATGTGCGCCAGGTTCTTGCCTCAGCCTTAGCACAGATTCAAATAGATAATTTCCGAGTGCGAGTTCTTAATGACGGCTCATCTGATAGAACAGCGGAAATTCTTACCGAAGTTCGCGATTTAAGATTTGAGGAAGTTCCTTCCCAAGAACTTCCAGAAGGTTGGCTAGGCAAAAATCACGCCCTCCAAGTTCTTGCAGATAATAGCGATGAAGAATACTTAGTCTTTCTTGACGCTGATGTTCGGTTAGAAAAGAGTGCCGTAGCGGATTCGATCACTTTTATGAAATCAGAAGGCTGGGATTTTATCTCCCCTTATCCCCGACAATTTGCTAAGCCATTAATTGCCAAGATAGTCCAACCGTTATTGCAATGGTCGTGGTTTGCCTCTCTACCGCTAAGGTTAATTGAGCGAAGTCGAAGCACTTCTACTGTGGTTGCAAATGGCCAGTTTTTTATAGTTAGAAATGAGCTCTACAAAAGCGCAGGTGGTCACCGTGCAATTCGCTCTGAAGTCCTTGATGACATTGAGCTGGCGCGTCTCTTAAGAAAATCTGGTGGAATCGGCTCAGTCGTTGATGGATCAAAGATTTCCAGTTGTGAGATGTATCCAGACACAAGGTCGCTGATTGATGGCTATTCAAAATCTCAATGGCGCGCCTTTGGCGGCGGTTTCGGCGCATTGATTGTTATTGCAATGCTTTTCTTCAGTTCGATTTATCCATTACTTCGTTCGCTCCAGGGGCAAGAGTGGGCAATCTATGGATATCTCCTTCTTTTGACTTCTAGATTGCTCGTCGCAGTTCGCACCAAGTCCATTTGGGTCACGGCGCCGCTTCATCCAATCGCTGTATCGCTTTGGATTGGACTAATACTGCGTTCGCTAATCCTCAAGCGGACCGGCAAACTTAGTTGGCGCGGAAGGGCTATATGAGCCACCACTTTCCAACAAAGTCACCCAAGCGCGTAATTGTTATTGGCGGCGGTATGGCTGGGCTTGCTAGCGCTGCACGTGTAGCAAAGAAGGGTCACCGAGTCACGTTATTTGAAGCTGGCGAGAAATTAGGTGGCAAGTGTCAATCTGAAAATATCAATGGCTTTATCTTTGATACTGGACCCTCACTTCTCACTTTACCTGCTGTTTACCGAGATCTCTTTATCAAGACTGGTAAGCGACTAGAACATTTAGTCGAGTTACAACCAGTCGATCCTGCTTTTGAATACATATTTCACGATGGCAAGCGGGTCACTTTTCCTAACCTCTCACATAATGGAACTGTAAATGCAATCACAGAGGCTTTTGGAGAGGCTGCCGGACAGGACTGGCACAAACTTTTAACTAGAGCGGAAGCAATGTGGGAGTCTTCAAGAGAGGACTTCATTGAAGGAGAGCTGAAAAGCCTCAAACACTTTCTCAAACGAAAAAGTCTGATTAGCGACATCTTCACTATCGCGCCATGGAGTTCACTCCGGTCATTGACCACAAGACAAACTAAGAATCCTTATCTACGCAAAATCATTGATCGATATGCAACCTATACAGGTTCAGATCCTCGGGAAGTTCCCGCCGTATTGCTGACAATCGCTTTTGTTGAGGAAGCTTTTGGTGCCTGGCATGTAAAGGGTGGAATCGGAACTTTAGGCGCAAAGCTGGCTGAACGTGTCAGTCAACTTGGAGTTGAAGTACATTTGAATTCGCGTGTATCTAAGTTGAAAATCACTAACGGGAAAGCCACTGGGGTTCTGCTCGAAGATGGACGAGAGTTTGATTGCGATGCAGTGATTTCTAATTCAGATGCATCAGAGCTATATGGAGAACTTGTAGGGGACTTGCCAAGAGCTAGCCAGCCACGAAAGTCTTTGGAAAAGGCGACCCCATCTCTATCTGGATTCTCACTTTTACTCTCATTAAAGGGGAAAAGTAGCTTGAAACATCACACTGTGATCTTTCCGGAGAACTACGACGATGAGTTTGATTCAATATTTAAACGTAAAGAGACTCCAAAAGACCCCGCAATCTACATTTGTAATCCTCAAGACGAGTCGATGGTCCCTTCGCCAGATACAGAGGCCTGGTTTATCTTGATTAATGCCCCGCGCCACGAACCCAATAAAGGTATGAATTGGGATTTACCTGGTTTTAAAGAGAGTTATGCAGAACATATTATTCAAAAACTAGAATCCAAAGGTATCGCTATAAAGAATAGGTTGCTAAATATGGAAATCCGAACTCCCGCAGACTTAGAGCGACTTTATCGAGCTCCAGGTGGTTCAATTTATGGAACTTCAAGTAATGGCATGCGCTCTGCATTTCTAAGAGCAAAAAATCGCTCCCCTATCGAAAATCTTTATTGCGTAGGTGGTTCTGCTCATCCTGGTGGCGGACTTCCGCTTGTAGCGATTAGCGCTGAGATTGTTGCAAATGCAATCGAAGCGAATTGAATAGCGCTAAGGCGCTTGAAATTTGCAGGGCAGCCCAAGCCCAAGATGCAACCGTGAACAGATCTAGATCAAATATACGTCCTACAAGCGGAATGAAAATTAGGGTTGCTCGAACAGGGCGCTCGCACCAAGTAACAATTAGAACCTGATTGATTCCTAATCCCCCAGCCCGAGCCCTTAAATACTCTTGCACAAAGGCAGCTAGCCATGCAGCCATTACTAATGGCCAGGGAGCGCCGAGTGCATAGAGGGCAATAGCCCACAATCCCTCAACTATTCGATCTGCTACGCCATCAACCAGGGCGCCAAACTTCGAACTCTTCTCGGTCAAGATGGCAACCGTGCCATCAATTCCATCTAGCAGAAGCGAGAGTACTAATAGAGCTATTGCCCAGTGGCTATCAATTAAGAATAGAAAACCCCCGGCCGCAAGAATTGAGAGAAGCGAGAGAGAATTTGGTGAGAGCTTCAACCAGATAAGCGGCTTACTAATATGAAAGCTAATTGAGAGCCAAGCAGAAACTATTCCTCTAACTTCAGCGTTTCCATGTAGTGAACTCCAATGAGCAAAGAATTCCGCTCTTTTTATCTCTCTTTTCATCGCAGTCCTATTCGCTTAACAATCTCAATTGTGGAGTCGGCCGAGTTCATAGTATAAAAATGAAGGCCGGGAGCTCCTGAATCAAGTAGTTGTTTTGATAGTTCGGTTGCGATTGCAACTCCTTCAGCTCTAACGCTACTTGGATCCGCTTCAACTGCATTAATACGTTTTGAGATTTCATAAGGTATAGAAGTTCCACTCAGGACCGACATGCGTTCTAACTGCTTTACGTTTGTGATTGGCAAAATACCAGCGATTAAAGGAAGTTTGGAATTCTCTCGAGCCAATCGCTCTCGTAGTTGCAAGTACTTTTCTGCGCCAAAGAAGAATTGGGTTGTGGCAAACTTAGCACCACGCCGCTCTTTTTCAATCAAGACTTTGATGTCCTGCTCGACATCTTGCGAAGCGGGATGCTTATCCGGAAATGCTGCAACCCCAACTTCAAAATCCATCTCACTAGCTAGCGAGACGAGTTCGTCGGCATGATCGAATCCGCCCTCAGTTCTCTTCCACTCAGAAGCGGGTCCACCTTCTGGATCACCTCGCAGCGCCAAAACAGATGTGATGCCGGCGCTTCGATAACTGTTAAGAGTTTCAATCAACGCATCTCTTGTGGCACCGACACAAGTTAGATGTGCGATAGTCTTGATTCCAGTTCGTTTCGTAATTTCACTCGTTATTCGTATGGTGCGGTCGCGCGTACTACCGCCAGCTCCGTAAGTGACCGAGACAAAATCAGGCTGGTATGGAACAAGCGCCTCTAAAGAGGCCCAGAGTCGCGATTCTCCGGCCGAATCTTTAGGCGGGAAGAATTCAACTGAGAAAGTTGGCCGACTCTGCATAAGGGTTGAGGGTACCGTTGCGCCGTGGTTTTACCAGGAATATTAGAGATTCGAAGTTCAATAGATGCTGAGTTAGCTTCTTTCTCTCACATCCGAGCAGCTGAAATAAAGGCGATTGATAATCACCTTGTTCCGGTGGCGCAGGCTTTAACTGAATACGTTCTCGAAGGTGGCAAGAGGTTTCGCCCGGTATTTGCCTACCTTGGTTATCTTGGAGCCGGAGCAACTCCCTCAATATCAGCGCTCAAAGCATGCGCTGCGCTAGAGCTAGTGCATGTATGCGCTCTCATTCATGATGATGTCATGGATAGTTCTGACTCGCGTCGAAACAAGCCCGCCCTCCATCGAAGGTTTGAAAAGTTCCATCAAGAGAATTCTTACGCAGGAAGTTCAGAACGATTCGGAACTGCCGCCGCAATACTCCTTGGAGATTTAGCTCTATCCTGGAGTGATCAGATGATTAGTGAATCTGGGATAGATGATAAACAAGTTAGGCGCTCACTTCCGATTTTTCATGAGATGAGATCTGAATTAATGGCTGGTCAGTATCTTGATGTTCTTGAAGGCGCGCTCGGAAAATCTGATCTGAATCGCTCGCGGAAAATAGCTCGCTATAAATCGGGAAGGTATTCCATCGAGCGACCATTGCGCTTCGGTGCAGCCCTGGCAAATGCAAGCCAATCACTTCAAGAATCGCTTTCAAGTTTTGGATTACCCCTTGGTGAGGCATTTCAGCTCCGCGATGACATCTTGGGAGTCTTCGGTGAGACTGCGGTTACGGGAAAGCCTTCGGGCGACGATATCCGTGAAGGCAAACGGACTGTTTTGATTGCGATGACTACAGAGCGAACTTCCCAACGGGGACGGGAAAGAATCGAAAGTTCTTTGGGAAACCCTGAATTGAGCGCATCTCAAGTCGCAGAAATCCAATCTTTGATAG
>JBJOGL010000002.1:0-120471 GCA_046048255.1 Actinomycetota bacterium
GCGCCCTCATCGCTGCTTAAGGCCATGAAAGGAATATTGACCATAAGAATTCCAAGGAGAGCAAAGCCTCTTAAAGCATCCGGAGTAATGTCACGTTGCATCTCGTCTCCTATATAAGCTCGAAGTTGATATCAAGTGCAACCATAATGAAAGCAAGCAAGGACGCCCAAATCGCCATGCTCATTGAAATAAGAATTGATGCTCTTAAGGGCTTCACTCCTGCCGCGACTGAAGCCGCGGCCGCAAATTGAGTTCCAATCAAGATTGGTCCCAAGAAGGCCATCCCATAGATTCCATATTTATCAAAGGCTTTCAATGCCTTCTCAAATTTGGCAGAGTCTCCACTCTTGCCCTGTGCCATCCGCCTATTGATAATTCGTTGCCGAATATTGCTGCTCAAATATGCGAATAGAAAGATCGTAATTGCATTTCCCGCTACCGCTGCAATTACAGTTGCATAGGGGTTTAGGCCGAGAACTATTCCACTGGGAACAACTGCAATTGCTTCGATCCAAGGGATTGCTCCTGCGATGAAGACTCCTATTAGCCCCCAATTTTCAATGTTCATATGTGTTCAGTGCTTTCTTCGACTCTCGCCATGCCATCACCATCGAGGGCGCCATAAATGCGTATCCCCAGATAAGCCAGAAGAGCGCTTGAACTTGTGGCCAGGTAAAACTCAGCACATAGTTAAAGCCATCGCTTTCAGGGCTTGCGTCTTGCGTTATGACATAGATCATCAGTCCAACTAGAAGGCCCGCAACAATTGAAGAAAGTACTTGGTAGGCAGTGAAATAAGTGCGATTGCGTTCAGCAATCATCCGTTCATCTAACGCCTCATCGCGAGCTTCGGCAATTAGTCGAACCGAGGTTCGAAGCATGAACCAGAAAATAAAGAGGATAGCAATGTGAAGAATTGCTAGCGAGGCCCAAACGTTATCTCCAACTTCTATTAAGAAAATCGTTGCACCAAGTATCCAAATATTTGCAGCAATCACAAGGTTGCGCATAAACCTTGGCTTGCGCATCCAATCCCACTTCGTATCTGCCAGTTGCTTATGTACTGATTTGGTAGAGGCAGTGGCGGTGAACGAGCTAGATGAGAAATTTTCCTGGATGCTCGCTTTGTAAGCGCCCCAGAGATTTCTTCGGGAGCAGTAAGTACCGAAGAAAGGTAACTCAATCACGGCATATGTAACGATTGCAAAAATCCACCACGGGACTTCCCAATTGGGTAAAAGGGTGAAGTTGTTTTCAGACCCCCAATTAAAGGGAGCCAGAATTCCAAGGATTGTTAGGCCGATTGCGATATCTAGCCAGGCGAGTCTCTTTACATCATTTCCCGCATATCTCGGATAAATGACGAAGTAGGCGATGGCAAGCGCAGCCAGGTTTACTAGAACGATTGAAATCTCTGACATATGACTACCTTTCCAAACAAGTGCCAATGACTGTAGATATTGGGCGGTAGCATAAATACTATGTAGTATTAATGCAATGCTGGCGCGAAGGCGTGTCTGAGAAAAGGTCTAAAGTCTTTTAGAGAATGGCTACTGGGCAGGTGAGGGTTCTGGTTATTCCAGGAATGGCTTGTACTTTATTGAGAACTGTCTTTCCGAGTTCTTCCATACTCGCCGCTTCAGCACGCATGATCACGTCATAAGGTCCAGTAACAGATTCGGCAATTGTTACTCCAGCGATACCGGCTATCGCCTTTGTGACGCTGCCGGCCTTTCCGACCTCAGTCTGGATGAGAATGTAAGCCTGAATCGACATTTCTTTAGGCTAGCGCCTTAGGCTTATTTAGGGAAGAGCGCAGTAAGGGGAGAATTACTTTGCGAGAAGCTAAATTGATTGGGCAGATTCAAGCTATTTTCGCGCGCACCAGTAAAGCCAATTTGGTTGTACCCAATGGAGATGATGGTGCGGTCTTTACCTCCGAGAAGCAGGTTGTTGCATGTGCCGATGTTGCAGTCGAAGGGGTCCACTTCAAGCCTGAGTGGAGTTCACTCTTTGAAGTGGGTCGGAAAATAACGGCGGCAAATCTTGCCGATATGTGTGCGATGGGGGGCTGGCCAAACTTCTTACTGGTAACCGTTGTTCTTCCCGAAAAGTATCTTTCCGGTGCTTTGGATCTAGCTAAGGGCATCGCCTATGAGGCAGATTTAGTCGGAGCACAAGTAATAGGCGGCGATCTCTCTACCGGCAGCGAGCTTTCGATTTCAATTACGGCGCTCGGCGAGACAACCAAGCCATTACTTCGATCCGGTGCAAAAGTCGGAGACTCTCTTTACGTCTCGTATCTACCTGGATTATCTGCCGCCGGACTATTTCTTATAAATTCTGGTAAAGAATTTGGCACTGAACTTGCCCGAAGAGTGGTTTTGCAACATAAAGCTCCAACAATCGAGTACCAGAAATATCGTGATTGCTTCTCAAAGTTAAATTGCGCAATTGATGTTAGCGATGGACTAGTTAGCGATGCTACTCATTTAGCTCAGGCAAGTAGTGTTCGGATCGATTTGAACTCAGAGATTCTTAGTCGCAGTGAGTTAAAAGAACTTGATGCAGCAAATTATCTCGATTGGGTATTGAATGGCGGGGAAGATCATGTCTTGCTTGGAACCTCCAAAGAGGTAGTTCCAGGCTTTATCGAGATAGGGAGAGTCCTTGAAGGCAGCGGAGTTACGCTAGATGGAAAAGATATTTCAGAAGGCGGTTACGCACATTCTTGGAATTAGGCTTGAGCACTTGTCGAATTAAGCAATGGGATTTTGATGTTGATTCCAAAGCCACCCAGCTCAGACTTAAACAGGGAAAGTTTGCCCAACAACTTGCTTGCTGATTTATTCATGATACTAAATCCCAAACCAGACCCACCTTTCGATATGGATCTATTACTACTAAAACGAGTCAGATAATCTTCAATTTCGAGACTCTGAGTTGCATCCAAGGGGCCGCCATCTTCGATAAATAATTCGGCAAATCCAAGTTGCCGTTTCAAAATGACCCGTACAGGAGCATCGAGCTTAGAGTGCCTCCGTATATTGCCTAGAGCGTTTCGGAGTAATTTAAGGACCAACTCCTCGGATCCTTTGATCCATAAATCAATCTCGATACTTACTATCAATTCTCTTTTGGATTCGATTTCGCGGAAGGACTTCATTTCCCCTTCAATCAATCTGGATAAATTTATAGGAGACAGAGATTCATCTTCAATAACTTCTAGTTCAAGCATTGTGAGGAGATTTGCGATATTGGCCTCTAACCGGGAAGCCTCCTTTTGCATAGTGGCTATTACATCCCTCTCAATTGAGGCAGATTTAGATTTGGTTATCAAATCCAAATAGCCAGTGATTACAGTTAAAGGGGTTCGCAATTCATGGGAGGTATCGCTAGCAAATTCGAGTAACATTTTTCGTCTTGATTCTTCAAAGTGCAATCTTTCTCGAAGTTTCAACTCCTGGGATTCACGCTCTACATCATTGTTTATGACCTTTCGTAGTGCGAGCAAGGCCCCAAGGCTTGCAATTAATAAGTACAGGACGAAACGTAGGAGATCGGAGCTTCTTTCATCATATATATGGCCAATAAACGCTATTAGAACCAATTTCAGGCCACCTTCAATTCTTACTTGACGAGAGATAACTTCTCGTGTTTCAAAAATTGGCCTCTTGCTTATAGAGCTTTTCACCTTATTTAGTTGCGCATCGTTATCTTCATCAAAGGCCAAGGGAATAAGGTCGCCATTCTCCTCGATCAAAAAAAGTGAAATGTCAGATTGTGAGGCTGAGGTCAGAGCTAGCGCCACTGTCAGCTTATCTACTTGGGTGCCATCGATGGTTTCTGAGATGGATCTAAGTTCTGAACTCACTTGATTGAGCTGTTCTCGGAAGGCCGTTTGAATTTGAAATAAACCAATTAATCCCGAGGCCACAACCACTACCATCAAAGTAAAAGAGGTGAGTCTCTTCTGAAGGCTCATACTATTTTGCCTTAATTTGGAAACCTACACCTCGAACAGTTTTAATTCCCTCATAGCCGCCGCGATGTAATTTTTTCCTCAAGTACGAGATATAAGTATCTACCACTGTTGTGACTGCATCGAAGTCATAACCCCAAATAGCGTTCAGAATGGAATCCTTCTCTACAACTATGCCGGGTCGCTCCATGAGGTACTGGAGCAGACGAAATTCTGTTTTTGATAATTCAACCAACTCATCATGTATGCGTACTTCGTAAGTTTCGAGGTTAAGCGTGATTGGGCCCACATTTAAAAGGTAGTCCGTGGACTTCGGATGCACGCGTCTAAGAACTGTCTCTATCCGAGTTATCAATTCCTCAATACTAAATGGTTTGGATACGTAATCGTCAGCCCCCCCCTTTAGTCCTGTAATCACATCGCTCTTGTCGGCTCTTGCACTCAGCATTATGACTGGTAAATCTGAGTTAAAAGTTCTTATTTTCTCTAGAACCTTGAAGCCATCGATGATGGGCATATTTATGTCGAGAAGTGCAAGATCAAAGGAATGATTCCGAATCAGCGAAATGGCATCCGTTCCGCTCTTGGCAGAAGTCGGCGCGAACCTTGCGAGTCGAAGAGTTTCGCAAAGGAGATTCCTTATATTTTCCTCGTCGTCTATGACTAATATCCGATACTGATCATGCGCCTGCTTCATAGGAGCAAGGGTAGACCGAGTGTCATTTTCTTTTGAGCAGCATAAAATTTTCACATGGAATTCACAAGGTCTCAGTGCAGACTTTAGCCTCTTCATATATAGCGAAGCGGTACAAAGGAATTGCGAGGAGAAGTGTCGAAACTAAAGTCGAAGCTATTCCTCGCAATTTTAGCGGTGGTGTTGTCGTCAAGCTCTATAGCTGAATCTTTGGCAGTGGAGAACTGCGAAAATGTAGGAATTGAGTATCGAGGCGCCTTGGATGAATTTCAATCAAGTTCAGCCCCTTCAAATTTAAGATACAAGGAACTGGTCCAATTGAAAAAAGAGGCAGACAGGTTACGTAAGGCCTGCATAAAGACCATAAATAGCGAATTTAAGAACGCCTTGAGAGAAATTAATCTCAAGTACTCAAATCCATTTGCAACTAGAGAAGAGAAGCTCTCATTTAAGACGAGAAAAAATACTGAGATAGCTTCTGCAACTTTAGCCCGTGATAAGAGTATGCGTGATCTGGGCCTAATTCCTCCGTTACCACAAAAACCGACAAAAAATCTTAAAATTCAAAAACCGTAATTCCATAGTGAGTCTCTAGAGATTCACAAGCTACACAAAATCTTATTCTCTAGGTTTGCCCTGTGCAGTCAAACGACTGCAAGTCACATATGAAAGGAAATCATGAGGAAGAAAATTCTTGTTGCGACCCTGATTTTAGGTATCGCAATTGTGCCGGGGGCAAAGGCGGAGGAGACTGGAACAACCCCATCTCCAGAAAGAGCGGCTTATCAAGCGGCCAAAGCAAACTATAAGACTGCTGTTGAGGCTTATAAGGTTCAAAAAGCCGAGGTTAAGGTCCTACGCGAGAGCGCAAAGACGGCAGCGAAGGCCACAATCGCCAGCGCTAGATCAACTTATGAGAGCGTGAAGGCAAGTTCAACCACGCCAGAAGCTCTACGTTCAGCGAGAACTGCATTTGATTCGGTAAAGGATGCGGCCAAGGCCACAATTCCGACACTGCCAAGCAAGCCAGTTAAGCCAATCAAACCTCTCAAAATCAACAACTCCAATTAGATAAAGCACGCGGGGAATGTGGGCCCGACTGGCATCAAAGTCAGTTCGGGCCTGCTTCGTTTTAGCAGATATTTCTAAAGATTTTCGAGTGATGCCGGCAAGGACTAGCAATTTAACTTCTGTATATTGGAATTATGACTAAATTCTCAAGCGAGCATGAAATTAACCGCCGGCAACTCATAAAGTTTGCACTACTGGTTTCGGCAGCCTCTAGCCCCTTTATTGCTGCTTCTGCTGCAACTCCTACCAGCTTGAGATTGATGCTTGGGCGCCCTACGAATAACTCAGTAGCAATCAGCCTAATTTCTAATCGTGACATCTCTGCTTACATTCAATTTGGAACTTCAAAAACTAGGTACTCAGGTAAATCTGCAACTCAAAAGATATCATCTGGCACTCCGAGTGTCTTTGATTTAGCAAATCTGAAACCAAACACCTTGATCTACTACAGAGTGGCTTATACTGAATCCGGCTCAAGCAAGGTTCGTTATGGCGCCCGATATTCATTTAGGACACAGAGAACAAGGGGGAGCTCTTTTTCTTTCACTCTGCACGGAGACACTCATCCAGAGCGCAAAGGTAAAATGTTTAACGAGGACTTATATAAAGTCGCGCTTGGAAACGTTCTATTGCAGAAGCCTGATTTCCATATCCTGATGGGTGATGATTTCAGTATCGATCCTCTAATAAACAAGGGGCAAGCAACTGCACAAAACGTCGATAAAGTTTATGAAACACATCGACAGTGGCTCGAAATAATCGGGAGCTCTACTCCAATTTTCTTAGTCAATGGAAACCACGAGCAGGCTGCTGCGTACCTTCTTGATGGCACCACAACCAACCCTGCAGTCTTAGCTGGAAAGTCTCGAGTCAAATATTTTCCACTGCCTGCTCCAGATAGTTTCTACTCCGCAGACCAGACGCAAGTTGATGGAATCGGATATTTACGTGATTACTATGCGTGGGAGTGGGGCGATGCTCTATTTGTAACGCTGGATCCTTATTGGCACTCAAAAAATGCGGTAGATAACACCGCTGTAGTTCTCGTTGCGGAAGACCAAACAGGAGGTTCCGTTAACAAGAAGGGCACTGGCGGGCGAAATAACTCGGGTACTAGATCGACTAAGCCCAAACCACCTGCGGGAGGAAATACAAAGGTAAAAGATCTTTGGTCAATCGGAATTGGGGACGAACAGTACGCCTGGTTGAAGAAGACTCTTGAGTCAAGTACCGCTAAATACAAATTTGTTTTTGCTCACCATGTGATGGGTACTGGACGTGGAGCCATTGAGCTTTCATACGACTACGAGTGGGGAGGCAAAGATCCTAAGGGCGTCACCACATTTGAGAAGGAACGTCCTAATTGGGAATTACCTATTCATGACCTGATGCTGAAAAATAAAGTATCAATTTTCTTCCAAGGTCACGATCACATTTTCGTAACACAAGAGCGCGATGGAATAATTTATCAATCGATGCCGAATCCCGCCGATGACACTTTCAGTTATTTCAATGAGTCTGCTTATAAGTCAGGAGTTAAAGCTCCAAACTCCGGGCATGTAAGGGTTACCGTTGGAGCAAAAGAGGCGATTGTTGAGTACTTCTTGGCCGCCCGGGATAAAGATACGGGGCGAAAAAACATGCAGGTTGCTCACAAATTCTCAGTCTCGCCGACGGTTTGATTATGGTTGGGGAACATGACCATGAAGTCAACCACTTGGATGAAATGGAAGAAGTAAGCGTAGGGCGTCAAGAAAGTTTGTTATTCAATAATTCGGCATCTTGAGGCTGATCTAGTTTGGTGTGCAAAGCTCAAGATAAATAACAATATTTGAGGTTTAGCGGGCTACCTTTCCAGCCTTTAGGCAGGAGGTGCAGACATTTTGACGCTTGGTGTAACCATTGACGAGGGTGCGGATGCGTTGGATGTTTGGATTCCAACGGCGGCGGGTACGACGGTTTGAGTGCGAGACATTGTTGCCAAAGCTCGGGCCTTTGCCACAGATATCGCATACAGATGCCACGGTCGTACTCCTTGAGATTAGTTCAATTAAGCGGGCGCAAGATTAGCCGGAGAGGCGCCTGAAGCGCCAATTGGCCCGGATATACGCCCGATTTATGCGGCGATTGGGGAGAATGAAGCATGGCGGATCTGGCGATGAAACTGGCGAAGGTTGTCGGAGACCGAACCGCAAAAGTTCTTGCCGAAGAATTGGAACTCGAGACACTAGAGGATCTCTTACGCCACTATCCAAGAAGATATGTAGTACGCGGCGAATTAACCGATATCGAATCCTTAATAGAGGGCGAAGAAGTAACCATTCTTGCTCGAATTGAAAAAGTAAATCTAAAGCGGATTCCAGGCAGGAAAGGCGGAATCCTCGAAGTGATTGTCTCGGATGGACGAGCTAAGTTGATTCTTACATTCTTTAATCAGGCCTGGCGGGTGAAAGATCTTCGCGAAGGCAGAGAAGGTTTGTTTGCCGGAAAAGTAGGACTCTTTAAGGGTAAACGCCAATTAGCACACCCTGACTATTTATTGATTCCAGAAGGCGAAGATAAAGATGAAGCGGTCAGCGATTTTGCCGGCAAATATCTGCCTGTATATCCAGCAACAAAGAAGATTCCTTCTTGGAAGGTCGCGCAGTGCGTTCGATTAGCGATTGATTCGCTTGGCGAAATCTCTGAGCCGCTTCCTGACCAGTATCGAAATGCTCTTGGCTTTCCCACGTTGTTGGATGCCCTCCGTCAAGTACATCTTCCCGCTTCATTAGATGAAGCAAATTTGGCGCGCAAGCGGTTGACTTTCGATGAAGCGTTATCGATGCAACTGTTTCTGCTTGCCCGTCGAAATGAAATTAGAAAGCAACGTACCAAGTCTCGTAGCAAGAGAAGCGATTCAGGGATTCTGGCTAAGTTTGATGCGAAATTACCATTTGAATTAACTGCCGGTCAGAAGCGAGTTTTCGCCGAGCTGGAAGGCGACTTATTTGGAAACTCTCCTATGTTTAGGCTGCTTCAAGGCGATGTAGGTTCGGGTAAAACAATCGTGGCCCTTCGGGCGATGCTTGCGATAATTGACTCAGGTGGCCAAGCCGCATTACTTGCTCCAACCGAGGTCTTGGCGCAACAGCACTACAAGAACTTCCAGAAACTTCTTGGCGATCTAGCGCTCAAGGGAATGCTAGGAACAGCAGAAGTATCTACTCGGATAGCACTTCTCACCGGATCAACATCGAGTCAGGAACGACAGGAAACATTGGCAGCCACGAGGAGTGGAGAAGTTGGAATTCTTATCGGGACTCACGCCCTGCTAAGCGAAGGTGTTGAATTTAAAGACTTGGCACTTTTAGTAATTGATGAGCAGCATCGCTTCGGAGTAGAACAGCGTGACGTACTAAGGAATCGTTCTGAGTATCCGCCACATGTGTTGGTAATGACAGCGACTCCAATTCCCAGAACTGTAGCTATGACAGTCTTTGGCGATCTTGATGTCTCGATTCTCGATGAATTACCGCTTGGTCGAACTCCGATTCAGACTCACGTTATTGCCGCTAGTGAGAAGCCACAATTCTTAGAACGCGCGTGGCAGAGAATTCGTGAAGAAGTAATGCGTGGACAACAAGGGTATGTGGTTGCGCCACGGATTTCTGCGACAGATAACTCTGACTTTTCAACTTTTGGACTTACAGCGGATGAGTTGGCTCGACTTCGCAGGCTTTCGGGCGAGGATGAGGGCGAGGAGATTCCAGGTAAGTATTCCGTTGAAGAGCTATTTCCCCGGTTAAGGGATGAATTATTGGCGGGCCTTCGAGTCAGCGCTCTACATGGGCGTATGAGTAACGCTGATAAAGAGTCAACCATGGCTAAGTTCTCGGCGGGCGAAATTGACGCTTTGGTATCCACAACTGTTATAGAAGTTGGAGTTGATGTGCCCAACGCATCGATCATGATGATTATGGATGCGGATCGATTTGGCGTTTCACAACTACACCAGCTTCGTGGTCGAGTGGGCCGAGGCGAGGTTCCTGGTCTCTGTCTTCTGGTTACTAACGCTCGAAGTGATTCCCCAGCGATGGCGCGATTAGAAGCGGTAGCAAGTACAGCTGATGGTTTTGAGTTAAGCCGTCTGGACCTGGAGCAACGCCGAGAGGGTGACGTCTTGGGAAGTGCTCAATCTGGAGCAACTTCGCATCTGCGACTGTTGCGAGTCATTAGAGATGAAGAGGTGATTCTGCAAGCTCGTCAGGTCGCCGAACAGTTATTGAAGAGCGACCCAGAATTAAAATCAAACCCAGCCCTGCGCGATGAGGTTGATAAATTGCGCCAGGAAGAACGTGCATCGTATCTAGAGAAGAAGTGAGAACGGAGCTGCCTTGAGAATTATCGCGGGCCTTGGAAAGGGGCGGAATCTAATCTCTCCTAGCGGTGCGGTCCGACCAACTTCGGATCGCGCCAGAGAAGCGCTCTTCTCTACATTGGAATCTGAATTTGGCTCGATAAACGATCTTCACTTCCTAGATCTTTACTGCGGCTCCGGTGCGGTTAGCGCAGAAGCTCTATCGCGAGGCGCTGCATTTGTGCAAGCAGTAGATAAAGAGGAAAAAGCAACGAGCGTCGCAAGAAGTAATCATGAAATGCTGGGCAAGATTGTCGGAGTTGGAAGTAGCAGCGTAATTACGATGTCGATCTCAAGATTTCTAGACCGAAGCGCAGAGAACAAGTTTGATGTTGTCTTTATGGATCCGCCTTACGAATTGGGATCTGAAGAGATTTTAAATTCATTAAAACAACTTGCCCAAAATGGTTTTCTTAAGCGTGGCTCAGTCATAGCTATAGAACGGGACTCAAAGAGCAAAGCGATTGAATGGCCCGAGGGTTTTGTTGCCCTTAAGGAGCGTAAATATGGTTCTGCCACTATCTACTATGCCGAAGCGTGTTAGCGTTGCCCCATTATGAGAAGAGCAGTCTGTCCCGGATCTTTTGATCCCATCACTAATGGGCATCTCGATGTCATCGAGCGGGCAAGTGGACTATTTGATGAGGTAACAATTGCTGTACTAGCAAACTCTTCTAAAACAGGCCTATTCACCATCGAAGAGCGTATTTCGATGGCCAAAGATGCTTCGGCGCACTTATCGAATGTCAAGGTTGATACCTGGTCTGGATTATTGGTTGACTACTGCAAAACCCATGACATAAAAGCAATTGTTAAGGGTTTAAGGGCGGTGAGTGATTTTGACTATGAGCTTCAGATGGCCCAGATGAACTTGCAATTAAAAGGTGTAGATACACTTCTGATGGCGACAAAACCGGCTTACTCATTCTTATCCTCTTCACTCGTAAGGGAAATCGCGAGATACGGTGGCGATGTATCTGCACTTGTCCCTGCCGGAGTTCTAACGGCGCTGAAATCTAAAGCAGGAGGCAATTAATGGATTCATTGGAGAAATTGCAGTCAGCCATAACAATGGTTAAGGAATCGCGCGCTGTACCGCTATCTGCATCCTGCGTTGTGCATCGTGGTGAATTGCTGGGATTACTTGATGAGATAACGGATGCGCTTCCCTCGGATTTCTCTAGCGCCCAGAAGTTATTGGCCCATCGCGAAGAAATTATTGAAGAAGGTCGCCAATCTGCAGAGAAGTTGATTGCGCATGCACGCGAGGAAGTTGCTCGAATGGTTGAACAGACCGCAATCGTTGCTGCAGCTAGAGAGGAAGCGGGAAGATTAGTCGATGAAGCTCATGCCCAGGTCGAAAAAGAGCGCGCTGAAGTAGATGCATATATTGACTCAAGGCTTGCAACGCTAGAAGTTATATTGAATAAAACCCTCGAGGCGGTAAATCGTGGTCGCGAGAGATTGGCAGGAGCTAGTGATAAGGATGTTCTCTCACAACTAGCGGACGAATGAAAAGTAATTCCCAATCGCCTTTTAAAGTAAATCTCCATGAATTACCGCGTAGGGCGGGGGAGATGAAGACCTACCATCTTCAATTCGCCGCTCCGGAGCCAATTGGCATCCCGATGCTGGCAATTAAGGCTGGTCAAGAAATAGAAATAGATTTCAAAGCTGAGGCTGTCTCAGATGGAGTTTTGATTTCTGGTCAAATAACGAGCCAAGCAATCGGCGAGTGTGGTCGCTGCTTAGATGAATTAAGGCAAGAGATTGATCAGGAATTTCGTGAGCTCTTCCTCTATGAAAGTAGAAAGTTGGAAGACGAAGATGATGATGAGTTATTTGTTATGGATGGCGATATCGCCGATATTGAAGTTCCGATTCGCGATGCAGTAGTTCTTGCCATGCCACTTAATCCGCTATGTAAAGCCGATTGCAAAGGGCTTTGCAGCGAATGCGGGGAGCGGATGGAGAAATTGGCCCCCGAGCACTCCCATGAGAAGGTTGATCCCCGATGGTCAGGCCTTGCGGGATGGCAGCCTAAATAACCCTCGATTTGTCATAAATCCCAGAGCTGGGGGATACTTACGCGCTCGCAGTAGAGCAGGAATTAGCAAGTAAAGAAAGTAAGGAGAAGGCCGTGCCACTACCCAAGCGAAAGATGTCTCGCTCTCGCACCCGCCATCGCCGTAGTTCTTGGAAAGCTACTCCAGCTGCAACCTCAACCTGCGACCAGTGCCAGCAGCCGAAGCTACAACACACGGCTTGCCCAACATGTGGCACATATAAGAAGCGTCAAGTTCTAGAGGTTTAGTCCTGTCTTTGGCGCTAACCGAAAAGCTCGGAATTTCGGTAAGTCCAGAGCTTCTTCAACTCGCTCTCACTCATCGATCATTTGCTTATGAGTCTGGCGGTTTGCCAACAAACGAACGTTTGGAATTCTTAGGCGATAGCGTCCTAGGTTTAGTTGTAACAGAAGCGCTCTACGAAAGATTTCCCGAATTAGATGAATCTCGGCTTTCACCACTCCGTTCTGGAGTTGTGAATATGCGAGCGCTGGCTTCGCTCGGGCGTGACTTAGGTCTCGGAACCGCTCTTCGAATCGGAAAAGGTGAAGAGGTAACTGGCGGCCGCGATAAGAATTCAATTCTTGCCGATGCATTTGAAGCGCTCGTAGGAGCAATTTATCTCGACCATGGATTCGCAGTAACTAAAGAGGTATTACTTCGCTTAATGTCCAAATTGATTGATGAAGCCTCTTCTCGCGGGGCTGGCCTAGATGGAAAGACTTCGTTGCAAGAGATTGTCGCCTCAGCAGGTTGGGCTGCTCCAGAGTATCGAGTGAGTGAGTCCGGACCAGATCACGATAAAGATTTTGTTGCCGTTGCCGTTGTTAATGGGATTGAGTATCCAGAGGGACATGGCAAGAGCAAGAGAGAGGCAGAACAAGTCGCAGCCCGACTTGCTTATGAGGAAATAGCCAAAAAAATTTAGCCATGAAGATTTAACCATGCCAGAACTGCCTGAAGTTGAAACAGTTCGGCGCGGATTAGCTCCATGGATTATTGGAAAGAGAATCAAAGGCCTTGAGACCTTTCATCCTCGAGCAAGTAGAAGTGGTTCGACAATTCCATTAGAGAGCGTTGTGGGTGCTCGGATTGTCGATTTGGTAAGGCGCGGGAAGTTCCTCTGGTTCGTTCTAGATAGAGAGATCGCCTTAGTTGGCCATCTAGGAATGAGTGGCCAGATGCTTATAGTCCCCAAGAAATCCGAGCTAGAGAAGCATACGCGAATCAAAATTGATTTTGGTGATAGATCAAGAGAACTTAGATTCGTAGATCAGCGCACCTTCGGGTGGATGTCTGCCGAGCCACTTTTAGATTTGAGTGGCCAGAAACTTCCAGCGTGTTGCGCACACATTGCACCTGACATATTTGCCGATGACTTTGATATAGATGCAGTAATCGCTAATTTCAAGCGGAGAAAAATTGAAATCAAAAAAGCGCTTCTAAACCAAGAAATCATGAGTGGCGTGGGAAATATCTATGCAGATGAAGCTCTTTGGTATGCCAAAATTCATCCAGAGCGATTGAGCTCTAATTTAAATATGGACGAGTTGGCTGAAATTTTGCGGGCCGTTAAGCGCGTAATGAAGAGTGCGCTAAAACAGGGCGGAACTAGTTTTGATGACCTTTACATAAATGTAAATGGTGAGAGCGGCTACTTTGATGTTTCGTTGCGGGCTTACGGTCGTGAAGATCAACCCTGCCGTCGCTGTGGAACTTTGATCCGTAGGATTAATTTTGCCAATCGCTCCTCACACTTCTGCCCGAAGTGCCAGCGCGTCGGAAAAGCGAGAAAGCCGGCCAAAAAGCGCGGTTAATTCCCGATTCAGCGAGGCCTTTTCGCTAGGTTCTACCCGTGTATTTGAAGAGCATGACCCTGAAGGGCTTTAAGTCCTTCGCTGCTCCCACCACCCTCCGGTTCGAGCCGGGCATCACTTGCATTGTGGGACCAAATGGTTCAGGCAAGAGCAATGTTTTGGATGCCCTCACTTGGGTAATGGGAGAGCAGGGCGCAAAGAGTCTCCGCGGCGGAAAGATGGAAGATGTCATCTTCGCCGGAACTTCCGGTCGTGCTCCACTGGGTCGCGCTGAAGTAGCAGTCACGATAGATAACACGGATGGTGCCCTTCCGATCGATTTTACCGAAGTAACTATCTCAAGAATTCTCTTCCGCAATGGACAGAGCGATTACCAGATCAATGGCGAAAGTTGTCGATTACTAGATATCCAAGAACTCCTCAGCGATAGCGGTATCGGTCGAGAGATGCATGTAATCGTAGGACAGGGCCAACTAGATGCAATCTTGATGGCCAATCCTGAGGAGCGCAGAGGATTTATTGAAGAAGCAGCTGGAATTCTCAAGCATCGAAAACGAAAAGAGAAGGCGCTTCGCAAACTCGATTCGATGCAAACAAATATGTCTCGCGTTCAAGATCTCACAAACGAGCTTCGCAGACAATTAAGACCACTCGGTAAACAAGCGGAAGTTGCGAAGAAAGCAGCTGTCATTCAAGCAGATGTCCGTGATGCCAGGCTTCGCATCCTCGCCGATGACGTTATTGCCTTTAAAGCGACCCTGAACTCAGAAGTTGCGGATGAAAGTGCGTTGCGCAGCAGAAGATCTGAAGTAGAACAAGAGCTAGATAAGTTACGAAATCGAGAAGTTGAGCTCGATCGGATTGCCTCGGTTGAAGGTCCACTTCTAAATGATGCTCAAGACAACTACTACAAACTTGTAGGCGAACGCGAGAAATTGCGCGGCACTCAGAATTTGGCATCAGAACGTGCGCGTTTCTTGACCGAGGAGATTGAAGAAGCTCGTTCTAGTGGCCGGGATCCTGAAGTAATGGATGCCGAAGCTCGCTCCTTGCGACAAGAAGAAAGCGTTCTTCGTGGTGAACTAAGTAAATCTACCGAGAACCTTGGAAGCGCCAGTCGAAGTGTTGGTGAACTAGAAGATCGCCTCAAAAACGAAGAGAATCGAGTCGCAGCTGCGCTCAGAGCGATTGCAGACCATCGCGAGGGTACGGCTCGCCAAGAGGGCCATATAAAGAGCCTCCAATCTGCAATTGATGGTTCTAAAGCAGAAATCGCTCGACTTGAGCGCGCCTTGAATGAAGCAAGGATTAGAGTCGAGGAAGCAAAGCGAGATTTTGCTACTTTAGAGAGCGAAATCGCGGGGCTCGATGCAAGTGAATTAGGCCTTGATGCGGATTATGAACGCGCGAAGAAGTCACTTGAAGCAAGTAAAACCAAGTTAGAAAACCTGAAGAGCGAACTCAACAGCGCAGAGCGCAATCGAAGTTCGCTACAGAGCAAAGTTGATGCGTTACGACAAGCAACATTGCATAAAGATGGCAGTGGAGCGCTGCTCACCAATAATCGCGGAATTCAGATCCGCGGAAGCGTTGCCTCATTAATTAAAGTTGAAGCCGGATGGGAGAGCGCCGTTTCAGCAGCGCTCGGAGGTATCGCAGATGCCCTGGTTGTAAATGATGCTGCAAGCGCCATTTCTGCGATTTCCTTCCTAAAGTCAAAAGGTGCCGGTAGCGCAGAACTTCTCATGATTTCTGATTCAGATGCCGTTGACTCGAACTATCCCGGAGATCTCATCCCATTAGTTTCAAAGGTTGATTCATCAACCCTTGATACCGTACTACCTAAACTTTTCCGCGGCTTTGTGGCTGCAGACGACCTTAATCACGCTGAAAAGATTCTTAGTGCACATCCTGATTTGGTTGCAGTCACGCGAGATGGCGACATGATTGGAAGAGGGCGAGCAAGAGGTGGCTCAACCAGGACGAGTTCGCTAATTGAGATCAGTGCCTTGATTGAAAAGAGCGAAATTGATTTAACAAAGACGAGCCATGAGTGTGATCGGTTAGGTTTTGAGATTTCTTCGCAAGAAAATCTCCTTCGTCAGGTACAACATGAATACGAAGGTGCGCTCTCGAAATTAAATGAATCTGATGCTCGCATGGCAGGTCTGGCTGAACAGATGGCAGCCGCGGGCCAGAGCGTTAAAAGTGGCACGGCAGAGATCGAGCGGTTAGAGCAGTCAATAAATGAAGTGTTGGGCGCCTTAAAGAGAGATGAAGTCGAGCTAGCAACAGCAACAACTGCCTTCCAATCAGGTGTAGAGCCGGCCGATCCCGATACATCTGAGCTGGAAAATCTTCGCGCATCCATTTCCACTGCTCGAGCAGTTGAAGTTGAAGCGCGCTTGGGGTTACGGACCATTGAAGAGAGAGTCGCCGCAATCGCGCAACGGGCTTCCGAATTAGAGCAAGCTGCAATTTCAGAGAGAGAATCTGCAGCTCGCCAAATTTCACGAAGAGAGGCGCGTGCAAGAGGTGCAATTACGGCGCAAGCGGTTGCCGATGCCGCTTACGAAGCTCTGATTCAAATCGAGAATTCGATAACTCGGGCTGGCCATGAGCGTTCCCGTTTAGAAGCATCCAGAACCTCAAGAGATGGCGAGATATTGACGATCAGAGCGCAGATTCGAGATCTTGCAGCTGAATTGGATCAGCTAACTTCTAGTGTGCACCGGGACGAGATTGCTCGAGCCGAGCAGAGGTTGAGAATTGAGCAACTCGAACTCAAAGCAATGGAGGAATTTGGAATCGATTCCGAGACCTTGATTATTGAGTTTGGCCCGGAGCGAGATGTTCCTACCTACACTGAGAATGAAAATGGCGAATTGATTCAAGGTGAATTTGTTCCTTTTGTGCGTGAGCAACAAGAGAAACGTCTTGCTGCAGCAGAAAAATCCCTCGCCCTGCTCGGAAAAATTAATCCGCTTGCACTTGAAGAGTATTCCTCTCTGGAAGAGCGCCTCAAATATCTCGCCGAACAACTAGAAGATCTAAAGAAGTCGAAGAAAGACTTACTCGATATCATCAAAGAGGTTGATGAGAGAGTGCAACAGATTTTTGAAGAGGCCTATCGTGATACGGCTCGCGAGTTTGAAAAGATTTTTGCGCGCTTATTCCCTGGAGGAGACGGACGATTAATTTTGACTAACCCGGATGACTTGCTTAACTCCGGTGTAGACGTGGAGGCCCGTCCACCAGGAAAACGGGTCAAACGACTCTCACTCTTATCTGGTGGCGAAAGATCTCTGACTGCGGTCGCCTTGTTGGTGGCTATTTTTAAAGCTCGTCCGAGTCCGTTCTATGTTTTAGATGAGGTTGAAGCCGCACTCGATGACGTGAATCTCGGTCGGCTCCTGACAGTTCTTGAGGAGCTCCGATCTGCTTCCCAGTTGATCATCATCACTCACCAAAAACGAACCATGGAGATTGCAGACTCTTTGTACGGGGTAACGATGCGAGGCGATGGCGTTTCTGAAGTTATCTCGCAACGGCTCCGTGAAGTCGAAACTGAATCAGTCTAAAAGGCGAGATCAAAGTGGGTCTTTTCGGATCATTTCTTGCCAAATTCTCACGTAACAGGGCGACTCCCGAGGATATCCATGAATTCCGCCGAGTATTAATTGAGTCAGATTTCGGAGCCGAATTCACCGAAGAGATAATCAAATTAGTCGAAAAAGAGCGGTCGGAAGAGCTTGCGCAGAAAATTATTGCCAGCATTATTGGATCGCTGACCACGGGATCCCGTGAAATTTCACTGACTCCAGGAAAACTCACCATCATTTTAGTGGTGGGAGTCAATGGCACTGGAAAAACTACATCAGTAGCGAAGATGGCCAAGTTGTTTAAGGATCAAGAGAAAAAGGTAATGCTTGCAGCTGCTGATACTTTTCGAGCCGCTGCTGTTGAACAGCTAAGTACTTGGGGTGAGCGAATTGGAGTTCCGGTTATTACCGGGAAAGCAAATGGTGATCCAGCTTCAGTGGCATTTGATGCAGCCACTAAGGCAACGAATGAGAGTTTTGATCTCTTGATTATCGATACTGCGGGACGACTGCACACCAAGAGCAATTTGATGGAGGAGTTATCAAAAGTTCGTCGGGTTGTCGAGAAAGTGACTCCGATCGATGAGGTGCTCTTTGTTCTTGATGGAACAACTGGCCAGAACGGAATAACTCAAGCAAGATCATTTATGGAGGCCGTCGCTATAACGGGTCTAATAGTCACTAAATTGGATGGTTCTACCAAAGGCGGAATCGCTCTTGCCACAGAGCGGGCCCTGAAGGTCCCCGTTAAGTTGATCGGCACGGGGGAGGGCGAGCGGGATATCGCTCTTTTCGAACCTTCTGCATATATAGCTAATCTGTTAACACAACCGTAACGCCTGCTCCAAATACGTCACCCCGGCGAAACCTGAGGAGATCAGGTCTTGTAACAATGCTTCTCAATCCTTAGGCCCTCTGCTGGTTCAGGGTCGAACTAGCTTTCTTTAGATAGAGATGTGAATAAATGGGAATCAACACTGGTGATACCGCTTGGATGTTGGTGAGCACCGCTCTAGTACTTCTTATGACACCGGGCTTGGCGCTCTTTTATGGTGGACAAGTTCGTGCACGAAGTGCTCTAAACATGATCATGATGTCCTTTGTTTCAATGGGCGTCGTTGCAATCATCTGGGTTATCTACGGGTACTCAATGACTTTTGGAAAAGATTTGGGTTCAGGATTAGTGGGTGATCCAACTGAATTTGTTGGTCTTACTGCGCTGCTAAGCGAAGATGCGCTCTTTGGCGGAATACCGACAATTCTCTTTGCTGCTTTCCAAGCAATGTTCGCTGTAATAACAGTTGCTTTGATTTCAGGAGCAGTTGCAGATCGAATGAAATTTGGTGCATGGGTTCTATTTGCCGGAATCTGGGTAACTCTGGTCTATTTCCCAATCGCACACTGGGTCTTCGACTTCGATGGTGGCGAATCAGATCCAGGAGGATGGATCGCAAATGATTTAGCTGCTATTGACTTCGCTGGCGGAACCGCAGTTCACATCAATGCGGGCGTCGCGGCTTTGGCGTTAGCTTTAGTGCTTGGTAAGCGAGTCGGTTTTGGAGCGAAGCCATTTAAGCCACATAACTTGACTATGGTCATGCTCGGTGCCGCGCTACTTTGGTTTGGTTGGTTCGGATTTAACGCTGGCTCTGCAGTTGGTTCCAACTACCTTGCAAGCGTTACATTCTTCAACACAATTGTTGCAACCGGAGCCGGAATGCTCGCATGGTTACTAGTTGAGAAGATTCGCGATGGACACTCAACAACACTCGGCGCAGCTTCGGGAATTGTTGCGGGCTTGGTTGCTATTACGCCTGCTTGTTCATCAGTAACTCCAGTAGGCGCCATTTTAATAGGCACAATTTCGTCATTTCTCTCGGCATATGCAGTTGGATTGAAGTACAAGTTCGGGTACGACGATTCGCTTGATGTTGTTGGCGTTCACCTAGTCTCGGGACTAGCGGGTTCGCTTCTAGTTGGCGTATTCGCATCTAGCGCAGCTCCTGCCGGAGTAGATGGACTTCTCTACGGCGGCGGTGCAGACCAACTAATCAAGCAGGCAATCGCTTGTGCTGCAGTAATCGTCTACTGCTTCATCGTCACTTATCTTCTCGGCAAGATTCTTGACAAGACAATCGGAATCAGAGTCAAGCGCGAGGAAGAGATTGCGGGCGTGGATCTCGTCTATCACGCTGAATCAGCCTACGAATTAGGTGGAACCTTCAAAGGAGGTCGATGATGTTACTTATCACTGCGATCATCAAGCCCGGAGCGTTCGATGAGGTAAAGGATGCACTTCGAGCTGCAGGAGTAAAGGGAATGACCGTTTCAGAGGTTTCTGGAATGGGTAGACAGGGAGGACATGTAGAGGTCTATCGTGGGGCTGAATACCCAATCGATTTAATCTCGAAAGTTCGCCTAGAAATTCTCGCCGAAGATAAGGAAGCTCAAGGAATCATAAATGTGATTGTCAAGACAGCTTCTACAAACTCCATCGGTGATGGAAAAGTCTGGACCACCCCAGTACATGATGTTGTTCGTGTAAGAACGGGCGAATCAGGGGAGGCCGCGATTTAGTAGGCTCGCTGCATGTTCGAGTCGCTCTCTGAGAAGTTCTCCTCTGCCTTCGCAACACTTCGGGGTAAAGGAAGAATCTCAGAGGGCGATATCGATTTAATTGCAGAAGAGATTCGATTAGCGCTCCTTGATGGTGACGTTGCGTTAACAGTCGCAGATAAGTTTGTAGCACGAGTAAAAGAGCGGTCACTTCTCGCTCTTCCTGAGATAAGAAAGAGCACGAATCAATCTCAAGAGATTTATTCGATAGTTAATGCAGAACTTGTAGAAATTCTTGGTGGTCCAGCCCGCCGAATTCGATTCGCAAAGAATCCACCGACCGTCATCATGTTGGCTGGACTTCAAGGATCCGGAAAAACTACCCTCGCAGGCAAGTTAGCGCTTTATCTTAAGGAGCAAGGAGATACCCCGCTCTTAGTTGCTGCCGATCTACAACGACCTAATGCTGTCACCCAACTAAGTCTGCTCGCTCAATCAATCGGCGTTCCGGTGCATGCGCCAGAGCCCGGAAATGGCGTAGGTGATCCAGTATCTGTTGCAAAGGGTGGAATTGAGTTTGCTAAATCGAAATTATTCAATGTTGTAATTGTCGATACTGCGGGACGTTTGGGTATTGATGAAGAGATGATGAAGCAAGCAAGTGAGATAAAGCGCGCTGTATCGCCAGATGAAGTTCTATTTGTAGTAGATGCCATGATCGGTCAGGATGCGATTAGAACCGCCGAAGCATTTGAATCTGGGGTTGGATTTGATGCCGTAGTACTTACCAAGCTAGACGGCGATGCAAAAGGTGGCTCGGCGCTCTCTATTGCAGAGCAGACCAAGAAACCGATTTTGTTTGCTTCAGCGGGCGAAAAACTTACAGATTTTGATTACTTCTATCCCGATCGAATGGCTTCGCGAATTCTCGGAATGGGAGATATTGCGACCCTAGCCGAGCAAGCCAAGAAGGCGATTGATAGCGATACCGCTAAGCGTCTAGAAGAGAAGTTTGTTGCAGGAGAAGACTTTACGCTCGAGGATTTCCTAGAGCAGATTCAGGCCATGAAGAAGATGGGCTCAATGTCAAAGATATTGGGAATGCTGCCAGGTGCCAACAGCGCTGCCATGCGCAAGCAGATTGATGCATTGGATGATGACGAGTTAATTAGAACTCAAGCAATTGTTCAATCAATGACTCCCACAGAGCGACGTAATCCAAAGATTCTCAATGGCTCGCGTAGGAGTCGAATTGCCAAGGGGAGCGGTCGCACTGTTACTGAAGTAAATAATTTGGTGGATCGATTTAGTGCCGCCCAGAAGATGATGAAACAGATGCGGGGCGGAAATATGCCGGCCAATATGCCGAAAATGCCTGGCGGAATGGGGCTTCCTCCTGCGATGACTGGCGGAATTTCGAGATCAAGCGCGCCGGGCAATCGAGTCGCCCCCAAGAAGAAATCGCGTTCCGGAAACCCAGCCAAACGAGCAATCGAAGAGGGTCGCTAGCGCCCGAATTGGGTATTTGCCCTCTACATGGCAGGATTAGCAACCTGTTCAAGAGCCCTCTACCTCTTGACCGGTACCTGTTAAAAAAGTTCGGTTGTCATCGCCATGGCGTCCCACTCGTGGGATGAGAACCGCTCGAAGATATAAGGAGCAAGCCCTAGTGGCCGTAAAGATTAGATTGGTACGTCTCGGAAAAATCCGCACCCCGCACTACCGAATTGTTGTCGCAGATTCTCGCAAAGCGAGAAATGGTTTGAAGATTGAAGAGATCGGTCGATATTCGCCCGCATCTGAACCTTCACTGATTCAAGTCAACTCAGAGCGTGCCCAACATTGGCTAAAGAATGGCGCTCAGCCAACCGAAGCTGTAGAGGCGATCTTCAAAGTAACCGGAGACTGGCAGAAGTTCAAGGGAATTTCTGGTGGCGAGGGAACCCTAAAGACTCTTCCGGTTCGCCCTGATAAGCGAGTTGCATACGAAGCTGCTGTTAAGGCCGCTATGAATGAACCGAAAGATGGCGCCACAACGATGAAGAAGCGTGCCGCAGAGAAGCTTGCTGCGAAGACTGCTCCGGCCGAAGAGGTTCCTGCTTCAGAACCAGTTACCGAAGCGGTAGCTGAACAAGCAGCAGAACCAGTTGTCGAAGCCCCAGCCGCGGAAGCAAGCGCTGAGGCTAGCGCTGAGGCAACAGCTGAAACTCCTGCTGAGACTTCAGCTGAGTAATTGAATCAAACTCAGAATCGTTACGGAGTGAAGATGATTGATGAGGCTCTCGAGCATCTAGTAAAAGGAATTGTCGATAACCCTGAAGAGGTTGTTATCACCGAGCGCGAAGGTCGAAGAGGTACAACTCTGGAAGTCCGCGTTCACCCAGACGACATCGGCAAGGTCATTGGACGAAATGGTCGCACCGCTAAGGCGTTGCGCACCGTGGTCTCGGCTCTTGCTGGCCGAAGCGTTCGCGTCGATTTAATCGAGGCGGACGAAGCCCGCTAGAACTCTTTTGGTGCAACTCGTTGTAGCGCGCATTGGTCGAGCGCATGGCGTTCGCGGTGAAGTAACGATCGAAGTTCGTACCGATAAAGCAGAACAAAGATTCTTTGAAGGCGCGCTTCTGGAGACCCAACCCTCAAATTGGGGTCCGCTAAAAATTGCATCAGTCCGGAACCACAATGGGACACTGCTGCTCTCTTTTGAGGGAAGAGATGATCGAAACTCGGCTGAAGCGCTTCGCAATGTGCTTCTTCTCGCCGATGTAGAAGTCGATACCGATAAATTGGATGAAGATGAGTTCCATGCCACCGAGATTCTGGGATGTGTAGCAGTTCTAGAGAGTGGGCAAGTGCTCGGAAAAGTAGTCGATATTCTCCAACTTCCATCTCAAGATACATTAGTAGTTAACCGTGATGATGAAAGTAGCGAAGAAATACTAATTCCATTTGTAAGAAAACATGTCCCAGAAATCGACCTAGAGAAAAAGAGACTCATTGTGAGAGATATGGAAGGATTGATATGAAAATTTCGGCAATCACAATCTTTCCAGAGTATTTCGCTGCTATTAATTTATCGCTGATCGGTAAAGCGATTGACTCTAAAATTATTGAGTTTGAAACAGTAGACCTAAGGGAGTTCACTTACGATAACCATCGAACTGTGGACGATACTCCTTACGGCGGTGGCGCTGGTATGGTTATGAAACCTGAGCCATGGGGCGAAGCAATCGATTCAATAATCGCAAAGAGCGAGAGTCCCTTGGATCTGATAATTCTTACGCCTAGTGGGAGACGATTTGATCAGGAACTAGCAAAAGAGCTTGCTACTTCAAAGAATTTAATCTTTGCTTGTGGAAGGTATGAGGGAATCGATGTACGAGTAGCAGAGCATTACAAGAGCGTTGTGGGTATCAATGTGCGAGAGATTTCCATCGGCGACTATGTTGTAAACGGTGGCGAGGTAGCCGCCTTAGCTGTAATTGAAGCGATTACCCGATTGATTCCGGGAGTTATTGGTAATCCCGAATCGTTAATTGAAGAATCACATAATGAGATTGGGGAATTGGAATACCCCGTCTACACAAAGCCAGTTACCTGGAGAGGTTTGGTAGTTCCTGAGGTACTTACTTCGGGAAATCACGGCGAGATTGCAAAGTGGCGCCGCAGTCAGGGGCAAGAACGCTCTAGAACCTTAAGAGAGAGCCAATAACGCGGGAATAATCCCGACACGCCGACCGTTGGGCAGGACACGCGCCCGGGGTTTTGGGCATTATCCGCCCCGAGGTCAGGGCGGCCCAATTGGTCGCTGTGAAAATTGAGCTGTGAGAGGTGGTGAAGATCGATGGCAACTGATTACGACACGCCGCGAAAAACGGATGAAGAGCTCCATGAAGAATCAATTGAAGAGTTAAAGGCCAAGCGCGCAGAAATTCAATCAGCACAGATTGATGTTGATGAAGAAGATCCCGAGAACGTCGAACTTCCAGGCGCAGACCTGTCAGGTGAAGAACTTGCAGTTCGCGTTGTTCCTCGGCAAGAAAATGAATTTACTTGTTCGCGTTGCTTCTTGGTACATCATCACACCCAACTTGCACGTGGCGAGGGAGCAAAAGCAGTCTGTAAAGATTGCGCTTAGCGCAAACTTGATCTTAAGAGACTACTTACCGATTTTCTCTTTCAACTCCTGAGCGCGACGCGTGCTCACTAACCAATAGGGCGTTGGGTCTAGCGGATCATTAAGCGCGATTTTTACTCCTGTCTTAACCCAGAATCGGAGCGCTAGGAAAGCTCGCGGATTTAGTCCTGCGCCTCGCTCATAAGCCATGGCGGATTCATCAAGGACTAATACATCTTTGACGTACTTAATCTCAATCTGGGCGCGACCAACCGATAAGAGGCCATCAGACAAAATCAAAACGAGACGTGAGCTTTTTGAAAAGGCGATACTTGCCGTAGCCAGGGTTAATCCAAGAATTAATAGCGCTGTATTGGACAGCGCAACTCCAACTGCAACTAGTACTGAAAGATTCAGAAGAGCGAATAGCAACCAGACTCGAACGGGCCAATTAATGACTTCGCGCATAGCAGGGTAATCTTCTCACTATGTCTCGCGGCTTAAGCATTACTCCACCAGAGGGTGTTGTAGTCCCACCGCGCCACCCGCAGGCACCAGCGCCGGGAGCTCTTTTAGGATCACATAATCAAGATTGTTTTGGTTGTGGCGCCTCGCACCCAACCGGATTACACATAACAGCTTTTGCGGGCGAGGGAATGACAATAACGGCGAAGTTCACAGTCGGAGAACATCACCAAGGCGCTCCGGGCCTTGCTCACGGTGGATTACTTTCCTGTGCATTTGATGAGGCGCTTGGAAAATTAATGTGGCTAGTTAGGGCGCCAGCGGTAACCGGGCGACTTGAGACTTCGTTTCTTATGCCGGTTCAAGTAGGGAAGACGCTATATATAACCGCAGAGATCGTTGGCCAAGATGGGCGGAAGATTTATTGTCACGCCGAGGGAAGAATTGGCGGCGTTGAAGGACCGATTGCAGTGGAAGCAGCTGCCATCTTTATTACTGTTCCTGTTGAACACTTCATCGATAACGCTCCGGAAAGCTATCGGGCTTCTCTCTTTGGCTCTGCAGCGCCAGAATTAGAAATCAATCCATGAAATTGCTCATCACTAGATTAGATAAAGACCTACCGCTTCCTAACTACGCAAAACCCGGCGATGCTGGTGCTGACTTGTATTCGCGAATAGATAAAGATTTAAAACCAGGCGAGCGCGCTCTAATCCCAACCGGTATCTCAATTGCGCTGCCTGCTGGCTATGCAGCATTTATTCATCCCAGGTCTGGACGAGCTGCCAGGGAGGGCCTATCCATGGTCAATGCTCCGGGGACAATTGATGCCGGTTACCGTGGCGAAATTCAAGTGATACTTATCAATCTTGATCCCGCAAATACAATTCAGATTAGAAGAGGAGAGCGAATCGCCCAGTTGATCATCCAAGAAGTTGCGAGCGCGGAATTTGTCGAGGTTGAACGACTACCCGGGACAGCAAGAGGTGAAGGCGGCTTTGGATCATCGGGTAAATCATGACTAATGCCTCGGGTCACGAAGAAGATAAAGCGCGAATTCTCTCGGCTTTCGGCGGCAAAAAAGGTCTACTCGATTCTGGAGCTCCCGCCCTTATCTTTTTGATCGCATTTAACTTTAATAAAGATGTAAGAGACTCTGCTTACTTAGCACTTGGTTTTTCGATGGTTGTAACAATTATTCGATTAGTTAAGCGGGACACAATTCAACATGCGCTCTCCGGCGTTATCGGCGTTGCATTCTGCGCCTGGTTGTCTAATAGAAGTGGCAAGGCCGAAGATTTCTACTTACCGGGCCTCTGGACAAATGCCATTTATGGAGCTGCATATGCATTCTCTGTTCTAATTCGTTGGCCAGTTGTGGGGTTAATTCTTGGCCCGCTGCTCGGCGAGAACTTCAAATGGCGAAAGGATCCCGTAAGGCGTCGTGTTTATGCCATAGCAACGTGGATCTGGGTTGGGCTATTTGCAGCACGGCTGGTAATTCAGTACCCGCTCTATCTCGCAGGAAATGTCAATCTTTTGGGTACAGCGAGATTGATAATGGGATTTCCGCTATTTGCACTGGCAGCTTGGTTGACCTGGCAAGTTGTCAAGAGCGGTCCAAAATTAAGGGAAGATCTTCGGCCCACATAATTCCCAATTACTAATTTGCGATGAAACAGCCTTTAATCTGAGTCTCTGCCTCTGCTGAAGCAACAAAAATCAATTCGTCTCCCGCGCTAAACAAATCGTGAGGCGACGGCGCAATTACATGGCCATCTCGGATAATTGCAGCTAATGATGCATCTTTTGGAAGTTGAACTTCCAATACAGATTTACCAATACAAATTGAGTTGTCTGGAAGTGTGATTTCAACGAGATTTGCCTCTCCAGATTTAATGGAAAATAGCCGCACTACATCGCCAACACTTACCGCCTCTTCGACTAGAGCGGCGATGATTCGAGGCGTAGAGACTGCGACATCAACGCCCCAAGAAGAATCAAATAGCCACTCATTTTTTGGATGATTTACGCGCGCAACAACTCGAGGGACCCCGTATTCAGTTTTTGCCAGCAGCGAGGCAACCAGATTCGCTTTGTCATCTCCGGTAGCAGCGACCAAAACTTGACATTGATCAAGGGCAGCTCTATCTAAAGTTGAAATTTCGCAGGCATCCGCAAGCAGCCATTCGGCATTTGGAACACTATCCATTTTTAGCGCTTTAGGACTCTTATCAATCAATAAGACTTGGTGTCCATTTGCAATCAATTCTCGTGCAATGGCTCGACCCGCATTACCCGCGCCAGCAATAGCAATCTTCATCTGTGGTCTCTCGTCTATTTCTCGGAAGGTGGTTGAGATAGAGCAACAATCACATCATTTAAATCGTCATCGCTGACCAAAACATGGAGAACATCGCCCTCCTGAAGAACTGTGTGTTCATCCGGAATCATGCCATCACCCAGACGAGTTATGAAGGCGACCCTGGCCTTAGTCATTCCCTCTATAGAGGTTGCGGGGTAGCCAAACCAGTCACGATGAATCTGAACTTCCGCGAGTTGAACCTTTCCAGAAGCGTCCTGCCATTCGGATTTTGCTCCGGTAGGAAGGATTCGCCGCATGATTTGATCAGTTGTCCAAAGTACTGTGGCAACTGTAGGAATTCCTAGGCGCTGATAAATCTCAGCTCGACCTGGATCATAAATTCTCGCAACCACATTTTTCACGCCATAAGTTTCGCGCGCCACACGCGCTGCCAAAATATTTGAATTATCTCCATCTGAAACCGCAGCAAACGCATCCGCTCGTTCAATTCCAGCTTCAATTAATGTGTCGCGGTCAAAACCGATTCCTGCAACAGTTAGCCCATTGAAATCTGCGCCGAGGCGACGGAATGCCTCTCGATCTTGGTCAATTACCGCGACTGAGTGTCCCAGCCTTTGAAAATCTTTCGCGAGGGTCGAGCCGACTCGGCCACAACCCATAACCACGATATGCACAAAGGGTGAATTTACACCTTTAGGCTTGGGTGAGAGTAATTCCCGCGCGAAATCGAGGTCTAAATGAATATCGGTGATGTATTGGTTGTCGATATTTCAAATGTAGCCCATGGTGGTCATTTCGTTGCTCGCCATGACGGCCGAGTCATATTTGTTCGCCATGCAATCTCGGGGGAGCGGGTAAAAATTCAGATAACTGAATTGTCTAAAAATTTTGCCCGGGCCGATGCAATCGAGGTTATGCAAGCCTCTGATGCGCGAGTGAAACCAAGTTGTGAATATGCAAGACCTGGCGGATGTGGCGGTTGCGATTTCCAACACATAAACCCGGTCGAGCAGCGAAAATTTAAAGCAGAGATTGTCAAAGAGCAATTTAAGCGATTAGCAAAACTTGACATTGATATCGAGGTTGAAGAGGTTCTCCCAATTTTCGGTTGGCGCTCGAGAATGGAATTTAGTGTCTCCGAAAATCGAAAGATTGCGATGTTTAAGGCGCGGAGCAATACTCTGATTGAGATAGCAGAATGCAAGATTGCTCATGAGGGAATTGATATATCTAAACTTAACAGCTTGAAACTTCCGGTAGGCAAGAAAGTTGATGTAGCAGTCGGTAGCGATAATCGCGTGATTAGTGCTATTGAAGGGCGCGAAAATTTTGAACTAGTGCACCAGAAAGTCAGAAGCTTTGAATTCTCGCTAACCCCAGAGATTTTTTGGCAGAGCCACATTAGAGCGCCTGAGACGCTCCTCGATTGTGTTCTATCGTTCGCCCAATTACGCAATGGCGATCACTTGTATGACCTTTATTCGGGCGTGGGGCTCTTCGCGAGTGGAGCGATAGAAATTGTTGGTGAAACCGGGCGGATCACCATGATTGAAGAGTCGGCGAGCGCAGTTACTGATGCCCGAAGGAATTTTGCGAATTTTCAAAATGTAGAAATAGTTGAAGGTAAGGTAGAAAGAGAACTAAAGCGATTTGCTAGAGCAGACGTAGTAGTTGTAGATCCGCCGCGGTCCGGCGCAGGGGATCGTGTACTCCGCCAGATTGTTGCCTTGTCACCGCGCACACTCGTATATGTGGCTTGTGACCCTGCGGCGTTAGCACGCGATACTGCGATATTGGAAGGTATGGATTACTCGTTAGACGGCATTCGAGCCTTCGACCTTTTCCCGATGACCCAGCATATTGAGAGTGTGGCGCGCTTCATCCGACAGGGCTAGTTTCGTACTTATTCGGATTATGGCCTCCGGTTAGGATTCCGACATGAGTCAGAATTCATTTGGTGCCAAGCGCTCCCTCGAAGTATCAGGCAAGACATACGAGATTTTTGATATCACTGGCCTAGAAGGTGCAGCCTCGCTTCCGTTCTCGTTAAAGATTCTTCTAGAGAATCTTCTTAGAACCGAAGATGGAGCGAATATCACCGCTACCCAGATAAAAGCGCTCGCAAATTGGAATCCAGACTCACAGCCTGATACTGAAATTCAATTTACTCCTGCGCGCGTAATCATGCAGGATTTCACTGGCGTTCCCTGTGTTGTTGACTTAGCAACAATGCGTGAAGCCATAGCTGAATTGGGTGGCGATCCGACAAAAGTTAATCCGTTAGCGCCCGCGGAGCTAGTGATCGATCATTCAGTCATTGCAGATAAGTTTGGTACATCTACTTCATTTGAAGAGAATGTTGATATTGAGTATCAACGTAACACAGAGCGCTACCGATTCTTGCGTTGGGGCCAGACTGCATTTGATGAATTCAAAGTTGTTCCGCCCGGAACTGGAATCGTTCACCAGGTAAATATTGAATACCTCGCTCGAGTGATTATGACTAGAGAAGTCGGTGGCGTCCTTCGCGCATATCCAGACACGGTCGTTGGAACTGATTCACACACAACTATGGTGAATGGACTCGGAGTTCTTGGATGGGGAGTCGGCGGAATTGAAGCCGAAGCCGCTCTCTTGGGACAGCCTGTCTCGATGCTAATTCCTAGAGTGGTTGGATTTAAGCTCAAGGGCAATCTCCCCATGGGTACGACTGCCACAGACTTAGTACTAACCATTACTGAAATGCTGCGCAAACATGGAGTCGTTGGAAAGTTCGTTGAGTTCTACGGCCCAGGTGTGAGCGCGCTACCAATGGCAAATAGAGCAACCATTGGAAATATGTCACCCGAATATGGCTCTACGGTTGCCATCTTTCCAATCGACGAAGAGACTTTGAAGTATTTAGAGTTAACTGGAAGAACTCAAGTGCAACGAGATTTAGTTGAGAGTTATGCCAAGGCTCAAGGAATTTGGCACGATCCAGCAGCTACTCCGAGATACTCAGAGCATCTTGAACTAGATCTTGCCAGCGTAGTTCCGTCTATTGCAGGCCCTAAGCGTCCCCAAGATCGCGTCCCATTAAGTGGCGCAAAATCTGCATTTGAAAAAGCTTTACCGGGTTATCTTGGTGAGAAATCTGCTTCTGGTGATATTCCCGTAACGGTAAACAATAAATCCGGAGCTGTTAAGAATGGCGCGGTAGTAATTGCATCTATAACTTCGTGCACGAATACTTCTAATCCGAGCGTCATGATTGGCGCAGGCCTATTGGCAAAGAAAGCTGTTGAAAAGGGTCTAGTTAGCAAACCATGGGTCAAAACAACTCTGGCACCCGGCTCCAAGGTTGTGACTAACTACTATGAGAAGTCTGGCTTAACTCCATTTTTAGAGAAGTTGGGATTTAATCTTGTTGGATATGGCTGCGTCACCTGTATCGGTAACTCAGGACCTCTACCAGTTGAGGTTAGTAAAGCTGTAAATGAGAATGATTTAGCGGTAGCTGCAGTTCTATCCGGAAATCGCAATTTTGAAGGGCGTATCAGTCCAGATGTAAAGATGAATTATCTTGCCTCTCCTCCTCTAGTAGTTGCTTATGCTCTAGCCGGGACCATGGACCACGATTTTGAGCGCGATCCGCTCGGAAAGGACTCGCAGGGAAGTGATGTCTACCTTCGAGATATCTGGCCATCTCCGCAAGAGATTCAAGGAGTTATAGATAGCGTCATTTCCTCTGAGATGTTCAAGCGTGACTATGCAAGTGTCTTTGCCGGTGATCATCGCTGGACCTCTTTAGATACTCCAACCGGAAAGACCTTTGAATGGGATACAAAATCAACCTACGTTCGCAAACCGCCTTATTTTGAAGGAATGCCCCGCAATCCAAAGCCAGTAACCGATATCGCTGGCGCTCGCGTACTGGCAAAGTTAGGTGATTCGGTTACAACAGATCACATTTCGCCTGCTGGATCAATTAAGCCAGATTCACCAGCCGGTAAATATCTGCAGGAGCACGGAGTCCAAAAAGCAGATTTCAATTCATATGGGTCAAGACGTGGCAACCATGAAGTAATGATTCGCGGTACCTTTGCAAATATTCGCTTGAAGAACTTGTTGCTAAATGGCGTTGAAGGTGGCTTCACCAAGAACTTCTTAAATAATGGTGAGCAGAGCACAATTTACGATGCATCGGTTGCTTATCAAGCCGCAGGAATCCCGCTGGTGATACTCGCTGGAAAAGAATATGGCTCCGGCTCTTCACGCGACTGGGCAGCGAAAGGCACTGCGCTACTTGGCGTCCGTGCTGTCATTGCAGAATCATTTGAACGTATTCATCGCTCAAACTTGATTGGAATGGGCGTTCTCCCGTTACAGTTCCTTGATGGTGAATCTGCTGAATCGCTAGGTTTAGTTGGCGATGAAGTATTTGAAATAGCTGGAATTACCGAACTTAATAATGGAAAGATTCCAAGTACCGTAAATGTCAAGGCTGGGGAGAAGTCATTTAAGGCAAAGGTGCGAATCGACACCCCGGGCGAAGCGGACTATTACCGCCACGGAGGCATCATGCAGTACGTGTTGCGCTCACTGCTCGCTTAGAGAGTTCGGGCCCTTCTAGTTACCATAGGCGCTATGAAGTTTCTCCCACGGATTAAGTCGCCCTCGGACTTGGCGCGGCTTAGTGGCGAAGAGTTAAATGAGCTCTCCCAGGAGATTCGAACTTTTCTGATTGATAAAGTTTCAAAATCTGGTGGCCATCTTGGTCCAAATCTTGGAATTGTTGAGTTAACTATCGCAATCCATCGAGTCTTTGAATCTCCACATGATGTAATAATTTTTGATACGGGTCACCAGTCGTATGTACATAAGATTTTGACTGGTAGAGCAGATGGTTTTGACAAACTTCGCCAACGCGGGGGAATCGCAGGTTATCCAAATCGCTCAGAGAGCGACCATGATGTCGTCGAGAACTCGCATGCCTCAACGGCTCTATCTTGGGCAGATGGAGTTGCGCGCGCATTCTCAGTACAAGGAATTACTGATAGAACGGTAGTTGCTGTTGTTGGAGATGGAGCGCTTACGGGTGGTATGTCATGGGAGGCATTGAACAATATTGCGGCGGCAGAGAATTTGAGATTGGTCATTGTTGTTAATGACAATGAACGATCCTACTCACCAACAATTGGTGGAGTTGCTACCTATCTCTCAACTCTGCGAGCAACTAAAGGTTATGAGAAGTTCTTAGAGTGGGGCAAAGGCGTTCTCGAGCGAACACCAGTTGTGGGCCAACCGATATATGAAACGCTCCACGGCATGAAGAAGGGCCTGAAGGACATCGTCGCTCCCCAGGGAATGTTTGAGGATCTTGGCCTTAAGTACTTAGGACCGATCGATGGCCATGACATCGTCGCGCTAGAAAAAGCACTTACGCAGGCAAAGAAATTTGAAGGCCCGGTCCTTGTGCACGCAATCACTGAGAAGGGTCGCGGCTATGCACCAGCAATAAATGATGAAGCAGAAAAGTTCCATGCCGTTGGCGTCGTTGATCCAGAAACGGGCGAACCCCTAGCGAAGAGCGGTAAGACATGGACCCAGGAGTTCTCGGACGCTTTGGTTGAACTGGGTGACGAGCGCAAAGATTTGGTGGCGATAACCGCCGCCATGCTGGGTCCAACTGGGCTGGATAAATTCCAAGAGAAATTCCCGGGCCGAACTTTTGATGTTGGAATCGCTGAGCAGCATGCAACGACCTCAGCTGCAGGTATGGCATTTGCTGGACTTCATCCAGTGGTAGCTGTGTATTCAACATTCTTGAATAGAGCATTTGATCAATTACTTCTCGATGTTGCGCTGCACAAAGCTGGCGTAACTTTTGTCTTAGATCGAGCGGGAATTACAGGAGATGATGGTCCGTCTCATCACGGCATTTGGGATCTTGCGCTGACCGGAATAGTCCCAACCTTGAAAGTTGCGGCTCCCAGAGATGGTTCTAGGTTGAAAGAATTATTACGTGAAGCGACTGCAATCAATGATTCACCATCATTAATTCGTTTTCCAAAAGGTGCGATCAATCCTGAACTTCCTGCATTTGAGCGAAGAGACGGAATTGATGTCCTTTATCGCGGCGAGAGCCCAGATATATTGTTGATTGCTGTTGGCGCTATGGCTCAGCTTGCAGTCGACGCCGCAGCCCAGGCCTACCGTGAAGGTGTAGGAGTCACCGTTATTGATCCTAGATGGGTTAGGCCGTTACCAATCTCAGCACTTGCTCGAATGTCCGATCGCTATTCGCGAATCGTTGTGATCGAAGATGGAGTAAAGAGCGGCGGCATCTCAAGCGCACTTTCTGATGCATTTAGAGAGATTGATATTGTGACGCCGATTCATTCTATTGGAGTACCACTTGAGTTTATTGAGCACTCAAAGCGAAATCAGATCTTAGAAGATCTCGGAATCACTGTTCAATCAGTTGCTCGCCAATTAGTGACGTGGTTTTCAAGCGGAGCTAAGCAGGAAGTGACGCAACTCCATGTGGATGAAAGCGCTTCCCGCAAACCGACTCACTAATTCCTTCACGATCTAAGTAAGGAAGAATTCCACCAAGATGTAGCGGCCATCCAGCCCCTAAAAGCATGCATAGATCAATCTCTGAAGCGGTTGCGACGACGCCCTCATCAAGCATCATCTGCGCCTCTTCGGCGAGCGCCTTAAGTGCACGTATCCGCACTTGTTCTGCGGTTGAAGGGGAATTTCCCTGCTCGACTAATGCAAGAGCATCCTGATTAGGGGCTGATTTTCCACTCTCATCCTTAATGTAGAAGGTCTTTACACCCTTTTCGACCAAGCGCGAAACAGTAGGTGAGACTTTATAGCGAGGGCCAAGATTTGCATTTAGAGTCTTTGAGACATGAAGCGCAACGCCCGGTCCCACTAGACCAAAGAGTTCGAGTGGTGACATCGGAAATCCGAGCGGTCTTAGCGCCCCATCAGCGACATCGTAAGAAGTACCTTCATCGATAGCATCTGTTACCTCACCCATGAAGCGAGTGAGCAAGCGATTAACTACAAAACCAGGTGCATCTTTACAGATGATCATAGTTTTCTTAAGTTCTTTTCCGACATTAATCGCAGTAGCAGTTGTGGCGTCATCAGTTTTCGAGGTCCGTGCAACTTCGAGAAGTGGCATAACCGCAACTGGGTTGAAGAAGTGGAAACCAACAACGCGCTCTGGGTGAGCTAGACCTTCGCCCATCTTTTCAACCGAAAGCGAAGAGGTATTTGTGGCCAGAACGCATTCTGGCGAAATAATCTGCTCGAGGTCCTTGAAAAGCTTCTGCTTAATCGAAAGTTCTTCAAAGACCGCTTCAATTATGAAGTCGGCGCCAGCAAAGACTTTCTGGTCGGTTGAGCCGCTTACCAAGCCTTTCAATCGAGAGGCTCCCTCGGAGTTGAGACGTTTCTTATCAACCAATTTATCAATCTCGGAATGTATCCAGGCAACTCCTTTTTCAACCCGAGCTTGATCGAGGTCCGTCATAACAACGGGCACTTTGAGATTTCGCATAATTAGTAGCGCAAGCTGTGATGCCATAAGGCCAGCTCCGACAACGCCAACCTTTGAGACCTTGCGGGCCAAGGCAGGTTTAGGAGCTCCTTCGACTTTTTTCTTTTTCTTCTGAATCAAATTAAATGCGTAAAGGGAAGCGCGCAGCGGGTTACCCATTACTAAGTCAGCCAATACTTCATCTTCTGCATCAAAACCCTGGTCTAAAGTGTTTGTCTTGGCAGCGGCAATTAACTCAAGCGCTTTGCGCGGTGATTCGATATCTGCCCCACCATACTTCTTGGCAACAGCCGCTTTTCCGGTTGCGATGGCGCGCTCCCAGGCCGCGTCATCATTGGTGTAGTCCACTCGCTCGATCTTGCGCTTTCCGCTCAAGATCTCAGCGGCAAATGCACAGGACTTTTCCAGAAAGTCTGCTGGCTCAAACACCGCATCCACGACGCCCAAGCCCAACGCATCTTTTGCTTTCATCATCGTATTGTTATTGAGTGCATTAAGAATGATTACTTGGACTGCTTTCTCAGGTCCAATCAATTTAGGCAATATTGTGGCTCCACCCCATCCAGGTACAAGCCCTAAGAAACACTCTGGAAGAGCGGTGAAAGCGGTAGATGCAAGTGTTCGGTAATTACAGTGAAGTCCTATCTCAAGTCCTCCGCCAAGGGCGAGACCATTAGTGAAGGCAAATGTTGGCTTCTTGCCTCTTCCCAATCTTTTGAAAAGGTCATGACCAAATTTTCCAATCGCAAGTGCTTGAGACTTATCGGAGACGAAGGGAAGTGCTGAGAGATCTGCGCCAGCTGCAAAGATAAATGGCTTGCCGGTAATTGCGATGGCAGCGGAAGAACTTGCTTCGGCCGCCGTCAGGGCACTTTCAATTTCCCGTAAAGATTTTGGACCAAGAGTGTTTGGTCGGTTGTAATCAAGCCCGTTATCCAGAGTAATGAGCGAGAGGGTCCCCGAGAATCCAAATGGAGCAAGATCAACATCGCGAAGGAGAGCCTTCGTTACAACCTCTTCAGGCGCGCCCTGTGGGGCATTCAAATCGCTCATCGTTTAAGCCTTTCCATAATCTCTATGGTGTGGGTTCTCCCAGATGACAGTTCCGCCCATTCCAAGACCGATACACATTGTGGTAATTCCATAACGGACTTCAGGGCGCTCTTTAAATGCCTCAGCGAGGTTGAGAATTAACCGGACGCCGGATGACGCTAGGGGATGACCAACAGCAATAGCGCCGCCATAGATATTAACTCGGGGGTCATCATCAGATATTCCAAAGTAATCCAAGAATGATAGAACTTGAATTGAGAATGCCTCATTAATCTCAAAGAGACCAATATCTTCAATATCTAAACCGGCAAGTTTGAGCGCCTTTATCGTCGAAGGAACTGGTCCATATCCCATGATTTCTGGCTCAACGCCTGCGAAGGCAAAAGTAACAAGCTTTGCCTTGACGCCGAGCCCAAGCTCTTTTGCTTTACTCTCACTGGCCAGGAGTGCAGCGGTTGCCCCATCATTTAATCCTGCAGCGTTTCCGGCAGTAACTCTTCCCGAGGGACGGAACGGAGTCTTCAACGCCGCGAGCGCTTCTAAAGTTGTTCCCGGCCGTGGCGGTTCATCAATAGTTGCAACCCCCCAACCTTGTTCGGCATTTCGTACAGCGACAGGAATCAAATTAGGTTGAATTTTTCCGGCTTGATAAGCAGCGGCAGTTTTTTGCTGTGAGGCGAGCGCATACTTATCAGCGCGCTCTTTAGTTAAATGTGGAAACTTATCGTGTAGTCGTTCCGCCGTATTTCCCATAGAGAGCGCATCGGTGTCGACAATCTTTTCAGCTAAATATCTTGGATTTGGGTCCATGCCTTCGCCCATTGGGTGATTACCCATATGTTCAACGCCGCCAGCGATCGCAAGATTGTAAGCACCCATATTTATCGCACCGGCAATTGTGGTTACGGAGGTCATCGCACCAGCACACCAACGATCGACTGAGTAACCCGGCACCGTGTTTGGAAGTCCAGCGAGAATTGCGGCAGATCTACCAATATTCATTCCTTGATCACCAAATTGGGTTGCGGCAGCAATTGCAACATCATCAATCTCACTTGGCTTGACTCCGGGATTTCGCTCTAAAAGTCCACGTATTGCGCGAACCATGATGTCATCGGCGCGCGTACCCGCGTAAAGGCTTCCGGCTTTACCAAAAGGAGTGCGGACAGCATCGACTAGAACTACATTTGTTTTGGCGGTGGCAGATTTCATGCCACAACCCTACTCGCCAGTAGGCTTTCTCGTCACCCAGCGGATTGGTCCGACATGCTCGAGGGCGACGGTTTTTCCCACTTCAAAATTGAGCGGTCCGGTAACGCGCACCTTAACTTCCTTAGAAAAGCCGGGGAGGGCTAACTCGAGGATGGCATCGTGGCCGTAGTAGTGAATCTGGGTGATTTTTGCAGTTGGCAGATTTGATTTCTTTTCATAGACGCGAATCTCTTCTGGTCTGATCAATATTGATCCGGTCTCGGCATCGCCAGAAACTTTCTTAGGGGATAGGTGAAGGGGAGAGATTAATTTCTTCCGATTCTTTAAAAGTCTCTGGGCTGGCAGTTCCAATATGTCACCGGTGCTCTCTGCGATATCTGCAGAGACGGGGTCCATATAGACGTTCTCTGGTGTTCCGGATTGAACTACCTGCCCATCTCGCATTAGCGCAATCAAGTCTGCCGATACCAGCGCATCTTCACGATCGTGAGTCACCATCAGAGAAGTCGTCTTTGTCTTCTTAAGTAACGAAACTACTTCACCGCTCACTTCAGCTCGAAGCGCATGATCCAAATTAGAGAATGGCTCATCAAGCAGAACAATTGCAGGACGAATCGCAAGAGCTCTTGCAAGTGCCACGCGAGTTTGCTGTCCTCCGCTGAGCTGGTGCGGTTTGCGATCAGCAAAACCGGTTAGCCCAACCAGTTCCAACATTTCATCGATTATTTCGCGACGTTGCGCCGCCTTAATCTCTTTTTTGATTGCAAAGCCAACATTTTCGCCAACGCTTAAATGTGGAAATAGCCCACCCTCTTGTGGAAGGTATCCGATGTTCCGTTTATGGGGTGGAAGGACGAGTGATGAAACGCTAACCAATTGCTTTCCAAATCTGATCGCTCCGGAAGAAGGTCTAACTAGTCCAGCGATCGTTCGCAGCAGCGTTGTTTTTCCGCAGCCAGACGGTCCAAGTATTGCTGCAAATGAGCCAGAGGGAATTGAGAGATTTAGATTGTGCAACACCTCGCGATTTCCCAAATGAACCCCCAAATCGCGAATCTCTAAAGATGTCACTGGAGTTCACCTCGCTCGGATTCTCGATCTGGTCGGCTAATCAAGAATGTGGGGATTGCTGCTATTACTACGAGAAGCAAAGCGTAAGGGGCAGCCTCGCTAAAGCGAAAAATTGCGGTGTTGTTCCAAATTTCTGTTGCCAAGGTGTCGAACCCGGTGGGACGCAACATCATCGTGGCGGGGAGTTCTTTCATGGCCGAGAGAAAGACGAGCAGTGTTCCGGTAAGTACGCCTGGTGCAGCAAGCGGAAGTGTCACCCGGTAAAAAATTCGCGATCTCGTTTGTCCAAGTGTTGCGGCTATCTCAGTCAGACTTAATGGCACCTTTGCAAAAGAAGCACGTATTGAACCAACTGATCGCGCTAAGAAAAGTATTGAGTAAGCAAATGCCAGCAGGCCAATTGTTTGATAGATAAGGGGAAACTCAGAACCAAATGATACGAGCGCCAAGCCCATGACAATTCCTGGGAGAGCATGAACCAGGAGAACTGTGCGCTCTGACCATACCCCGATCCAAGTTCCTCTTGCTGCTAAAAGCGCAACTGGGATTGCAAGTAGCATCGCAATTAGAGCGCCCAAAATAGATACTGTGATCGTAGATATGGCTGCGTTTACAAGCCCTGTTAGGTCTAGTGGCGATATCCGTGTGAAGAAACGGTAAAGCAGGACCGACAAAGGAGCGACGAGTGCAAGGGCCAAATAAGTGATGATTGCGATCACAGCCATTACTTTGGCGCGAAGCGAATTGTTGTATGGCAACTTCTTAGTGATTTGAACCGAACTTCTTACTGTAACTGTGCTTTGCCGGGATCTAATTTCAAGACTGATCACAATCGAGGAAATCGACACAAGGAATAGGGCGAGGATTGCAGCGCTTCCTCGATCAAAACTACCCTGATAAGTATTCTGAATCGCTCGAGTGAAAGTATCTACTCCCAGTAATGAGACTGCTCCAAAGTCACTCAAAACATAAAGAGCGACAATCAGAGAACCAGCGCCTACCGCGTTTCGAATCTGCGGCAAGGTAACTTCTATAAAAGTACCGAATTGATTTTGTCCGAGTGTTTGGGCGACATCCAATTGTGAAGAGTCAATTCGCCTAAATGCGGCTAGCGCGGCGAGAGTTACGTATGGAGCCGTAGACAAGGTGAGAACAACTACGGCGGCAAAGAAACCGCTTGGAAGAACTCCAAGAGATAGCCAGGAGTATGTGAAGACATAACTGGGAATGGCTACTGGAAGGATCACTAAGGCTCGGATCAATCCGAGAAATGGCAGTGCGACATTGTTGAGCGCCCACGCAATGGAGACTCCTAAAATGGTAGCTAGCAAAGACACGGAGAGTGCGAGCGCTATGGTTGTTATGAAGATTTCAAACATTTTCGCTCTAAAGAGAACAATGGTGAGCGTCTCGGCATCAACTTGAAACGCTCTCCTGATGAGATAGGCGATTGGTAATGCAGCTATTGAAAGCGTTACCAAACCTGCAAAAATGAGAATAGGCGAAGGGGCATTTTCTACAGTTGCGCCCTTCGCCTTCTTCTCAGAGAGACGATTAATTATCGCCACGCTCTATAACAATCCCACCTTAATCAATAGATTCTGCGTACGCTGAAGATCGGCTAGCGCTGCGAGATCAACTCGTGGGGCAGCAATCTCATCGAGCGCTGGCAAGCCTTCTGGGCGCAAACCAGGAACCGCTATGGAGTACTCGTGTGTCTCAGAGACGAATCGCTCTTGTTCTTCGTCGGATAGCAGGAACTCAATAAGTTGAGAAGCTAATTCCTGTTTTTGACTTGTGGCAAATATTCCTGCACCTGAGACATTGACTAGATTCCCTAAATCACCGGGCGCGAAGAAAGAATTCTTGACATTTATCTCGCGACCCAATTCTTCTTCTACTTCCCAGGTGTAATAGTGATTCACAAGTCCCGCATCAACTTCACCGGCGTCGATTGCTTGAACAATCAAACTGTTCTTCTCATAGAGTTTTGGCTCATTTGCTTTTAATCCATTGAGCCAGTTTTCTGTCGCCGCCTCACCTCTTGTCTGAATCATTGCAGTTACGAAAGCCTGGAACGATGAATTGGTAGGAGCAATCGCAACTCGACCCTTCCAACTCGGATCGGTTAAGTCATCAACGGAGGTAGGAAGTGAGGCCACGCGATCGGGTGCATGCGCAAATACTCGAGCTCTTCCGGTGACTGCCACCCAATCGCCCGAAGGGGATCTATAATTTGTAGCTACTCGATCCAAAATCGCTGGGTCAAGGGATGTGAAGAGGTTTGCGCCAGATACCGCGCCAAGCGCTCCTGCATCCTGGGAGAGAAATAGATCAGCAGGGGAGTTTTCTCCCTCCTCCAAGATCTGGGCTGCTAAAGCCGCCGAATCGCCATAGCGGACATCAAGCTCGATACCAGTCTCTTCAGTAAAGGCTTGGAAGAAGGGTTCTATGAACTCTTGGCTGCGGCCAGAGTAAATTACTAGCCCCGCGTCATCTTCATCAGAGCCTGCGCAGGCAGCTAGGGAGGCGGTCAAGGTCAAGGCGCCCATGAGGGCGAGGAGTTTTTTTATCATGTCAGGACCTTAGAGCCATAACCTGAATTACGCAACACTTTTGTTGCGTAATTCGCCTCACTCGGCCGGTGGTGACTCTATGGGCGTAATTGGCAGTTCGCTCTCACAGAGAGCCTGGACTAGTGCATCGATAGTGAGATCTTTCTGCCAGGGGCGAGCGTGTCCTTGATCTAGAACTTGGGATACCTTCGCTCTGCACTCTTCTTCATGGATGTAAGTGCGTTCATTACCTTCATCGAAAATTACCCGCTTTACCAGATCTGGAGTCATCAAATTCTCAAGGGGAAGATTTAACCCGGAGGCTATTTCAGTCAAAAGTAATCGGGCGTGTTGATAGTGAATGTAGGCAATTGGGTATTTATCTCGCCAGACCTTTGGTGGTGGCAATCCTTCCCCGCGAGCACGCATATCTGGCCAGTGCGATTGATCCATTTCGTAGACACCGCTTAGAACTTTCCACCAAGTTCTTAAGTGAGCCTTTTGATGATCATGACGAATTCGCTCGCGAACTATCGAGAGTTCTGAGAGGGATTCGAAAGAATCCGGTTTCTTCTGTGCCAACTCTATGATTACTAGGTCAGATAGGAGCCTTCCCGGAGCGATATCTAAATCTCGAGCGATTTCATCCCGAGCATTCCATAGCTCTCTAACTATCGCCAAATTAGAGCGAGATTTAATTTGGTGCATACCCGAGGTTCTTCGCCAGGGTTCGTGCCTTGGCTTTGGCGGCGCTATTCGTAAAGCGCTTGCAAACTCCTGAACGGCCCATTCGAGTTTCCCGGATTCGAGAAGAAGTTTCTCAACGGAATCTCGGATATCAATTAAAAGCGCAACATCAAGTGCGGCATAATCGAGCCACTCTGACTTTAGTGGTCTGTGAGACCAATCAACGGCGCTATGTTCTTTTGCTATCTGAATTCCCAACAAATTTTCACAGAGCGCTCCTAAACCCACTTTCTCACAACCAGCAATTCGAGCTCCTAATTCAGTATCAAATAGGAGTTTTGGATCTAGTCCAAATTCTCTGAGGCAATCCAAATCTTGGCTGCTCGCGTGTATCACCGATTCCTCATTGGCGAGTATTTCGTTTAGAGAGGTAATCTCAGGAGCGCCAGAAAGTTGAATTGGGTCGAGCAGATGGAGCCCGCCGTCTCTGCGGAATAATTGAATCAGATAGGCCCGTGCGCTGTAGCGATAACCACTTGCTCGCTCTGCATCAATGGCTATCGGGCCGCTACCCAAACCAAGCGCATTAATCGCCTTGCGAAAGCTATCCCGATTTTCAATAACCGGAGGAGTCCCACCCGGTGGAACAGTCAAAGTCTCCATCAATCAGCGTCGCGACTTTAGCGAACTGACTCCTTCTGCAATTGGCGCTAGACCTGAAACTACCTCTATCAGCTTTATCCATCCATCAATGTGGTTTATGAGCGCCTCGGCTCTAACGGGAGTCCAAGAAGCTCTTATCTCAATTTCCGAAGATTGATCTTTTTCGGAAAGTTGTCCATAGGAAGCACTTGAGACCCGAGTAACTGTTCCACTAGTAGCTGCAAAAGAAGCATTAGCAGATTCCAAAGATTCACTTACCCAGGACCATGCAACATCGGTTAAAAGTGGATCGGACTGCAGATCATCTTCAATCGCCGATCGAACAAAGGTGACCGCGCGAAAATTACCTTCCCAAGCATCCTGGCCATCCGGGTCGTGAAGCATTACAAATCGACCAGTCGCTACATCAGAATCTTCAGCTGAATTCGTTGTGGTAAGACCATTACTTACATCGACTGAAAAAGCGACAGCGAGCGGCGCTAATCGTTGTGGCGCTGGGACTTCTTCAAAAGTAATTTCTGATCTCGTTTTCAATTCGCGAGCTTGCGCACAAAACTTCTCGAATAGTAAAGAGTTCTGTGCGATCCCGGCCATTAGATAAGGGTAGAAGAGATGACTTTCCTATCTGGGGAGGCGCGAGGAGATAAGGTTGAGCAATGGGTTCATTGCTGGCGTTACTTTCTAGCCTTCTCTGGGGAACAGCTGATTATCTCGCTGGAAATCTATCAAAACGTTATCGCGCTATCGCCGTCACCGGCGTATCCCAGTTCTTCGGATTGATTTTTGGCTTGTCAGTAATTGCAATTGGAACCCAATTCGGTTCGCCATTTATCAGGCCATCTCTGGCATGGGATGGTTACTTCATCGCTGGAGTCATCGCGGGAGTCTCTGGATTTATTGGGTTGATTGCTTTCTACTCGGGACTTGCAACTGGTCGCATGGGAGTCGTCAGCCCAATCAGTTCACTATCGGTTTTGATTCCGTTGACTGTTGCCTACATACAAGGTGAACGGGCAACTTCGCTTCAGGCGCTCGGGATTACCGTAGCCCTGCTTGGCGCATTTCTCGCTAGCGGACCTGAGATAAAAGGTGGCCTACCAGTCAAGCCCCTAATTTTTGCCTTGATAGCAGCACTTGGTTTCGGCGGTGCATTAACTTTTATTGCCATTGGTGCGAAAGTGGATTCGATGCACACGATGACGTCTATGCGTGTCGCTTCGGTCAGTATCTGCATTCTGATTGCGCTTCGTTACCGAACGATCGGTGGATTCACAAAGAATTTCTTCCCGCTTCTGATATTTATTGGCGTTGCTGATTTCTTGGCAAATTTCCTATTAGGTGTTGCTACAACGAAAGGGCTCGTATCAATTGCGCTAGTTCTCGGGTCGCTGTTTCCCATTGTTACTGCGCTACTTGCCTTCAAATTTTTAGATGAGAGATTGCATCGCGTTCAGTATTTTGGAATCCTCTTTGCGATTTGTGGCGTTGCCCTAATTTCTACCGGGTAGCCCTCAAAAGCGAATTAGTTACGCCTTTTTGGAATCCATAGCTCAAATTGGGTTCCTTTCATTTCTTCCCTTGATTTCATTGAGTAATGATCCTTAAGCGTTTCAAAGTCAAATAGATGACCATCGCCACTCTTTTGGACCCGCGTAATGTAAATTTCATCAATTTCTTGTCGAGCCATTAACTCTTTGAGAAAATTTACGCCACCCTCTATAAGTACCTCTCCTTTCACTTCTGATGCCGTGAGCTTGACTAGTTCACTTGGTGATAGGGCGAAGAATCTCGCGGTTGAGTTCATAGGCTTTTTCTGGCTGCTTGCAACATAAAGAGGGAGCGGCACTTTTTTATAGGGCTCGTTTCGAAAGGTCGATCCACCTATGACGATCGCCGATGAGCTCGCCCTTAGAGCGTGAAAGCGGGTGCGATCGTCAGGGTTGCTTAGCTCGCGCGATGTCCCATTGAGAGTAGTCATGCCATTGCTCGCCACGACGATATTCGCCACTACCTTATTAGGAGGCACCTTTTGGGCCGATGTCACGAGGGAACGCTACCTCTGCCTCGAGTGGCGCCCTGATTGGGTGCTGATGTCAGTGGCCACCTTTATCTTTTTCGGCATGATTATTGATTGCGATTCCTGCACCATGCGAGATATAGCTTGTAGCGATTGCGTGGTCTCCATATTGATTGGCCCGCCAAGTTCAAGCCTGGGCTCAGAAGAGGCTCGTGTTATCGATCTTCTGGCCTCTCGCGGGATGATTCCACCGCTCAGGTATGAAAATGCTCAAGATTCTCAGCATCCCACGCGCCGTTCGGGTTGAGGTAAGCGAGAGCCTCAAGTTAGCCTAAACCGATGCTGAGAGCGCGGTTGCTATTAACGGGAGTAATTTCTTTCTCCCTCGTGCTCCCTTTTGCGCCTGCCACCAATGCTGCCCCTAGCGCTGACCTAGTCCGGGTTCGTCAAGAAGTTGAGCAACTCCAAGAAGATGCTGCCGAGGCAGGCGAAAATGCCCAAGCCGCCAAAGTGCAACTGGCAAGGTTGAAGAGCCAACTTAGCTCTGTCCAGCAGGAAGCCGAAGCCCAGAAAGCTAGCGTTGACTCGATTCGAAAATCTCTCGCAGCCATCGCCGTTGCGCGATATAAATCAACTGGCCTTGGCGAAGGGGTCGAACTACTTTTTTCATCAGATCCTTCACTCTATCTCTCTTCTGCAGGATCTCTTGAAAATATAACACGCAAACAAGCGGCTGAGTTAAGAAAATTCGCCACTGCCAAACAGCGACTTGATGCAACATCTCTTACTGTTGAAGACAAACTTCGCCTAGTTCAAGCTGCCGAGGCTCGCTATCGAGCGCAGGCCGCCCAAGTAAAGCGAAAGCTGGAGCAGGCTGAAGAACTATTAGCGAAGTTAGAGAAGAAAGATCGCGAGAGATTACTAAAGCTCCAGGCGATGGATGAAGCCGAACGCCAGGCATATTCACGCGAACAAGCGCGTTTAGCAAATACTGTATCTGGTCGAGCGGGTATTGCACTCCGTTACGCCGTTAAGCAGATTGGCGATAGTTACGTCTGGGGGGCCTCTGGCCCAATCCGATGGGATTGCTCCGGATTGACTATGCGCTCGTATGAGCAAGCTGGCGTGCGATTGCCCCACTCATCGAGAGCTCAATTTGGATATGGACGGTCGATTGCCAGAAACAATCTTCTCCCCGGAGACTTAGTCTTCTTCGGAACACCGATATCCCATGTAGGCATATACGTGGGAAAGGGGAAAATGGTCCATGCGCCTCGCCCGGGAGCTCGAGTCCAGATTGTTGAATTTGGAAATTATTTCGGACGCAAGAAGTACGTTGGCGCACGCCGTCTCTAGCGCGCCAAATTAGAAGTTAACCATTAGCTATGAAACCAAAGGTTCTTCTTGTAACTAATGATTTTGGGCCACGCGCCGGTGGCATCGAAACTTTTATCATCGGCCTGCTGGAACGACTCGATGCTGAAAAAGTGACCGTATACACCTCTTATCAGGAAGAGCACGAAAAATACGATCTAGGTTGGCTTAAAGACCACGGTGTCGAAGTCATTCGCGACCGGGCAAAAATTCTTCTTCCAACGCCTCGGGTGATTAGAAATCTTCGAAAATTAATTAGAGCGAAGAATTTAGAAGTAATCTGGTTTGGAGCAGCCGCTCCTCTGGGGTTGGCCGCACGTTGGCTTCGGATTGGTTCGATTTCTCGAATAATTGCGCTTACACATGGACATGAAGTCTGGTGGTCAAAAGTTCCACCTTTTTCTCTGCTAATGAGAGAGATTGGCAAGAACGTTGACGAAATGGGTTACTTAGGAGAATTCACAGGAGCAGCTATTTCGCGAGTAGTTCCTCGAAAAAAGCTGGTAAAGATTGCACCAGGTATTGATACTAAGCATTTTCAGCCACAGGTCACTTCAAAGAAATATCCAACGATAATTTCAGTCGGTCGCCTCGTGCATCGTAAAGGACAAGATCGATTAGTAGAGGCGTTAGCGATTGTTAAGCGCGAGATACCTGATGTGCAATTGATCTTTGTCGGCGAGGGTCCTCACCGAGACGAATTGAATAGGTTGATTGAGATTCACAAACTCCATGAAAATGTAAAGTTTTTAGGACGTATCTCTTATGAGAACCTTCCCAAATACCTTTCCATGGGAGATGTTTTTGCTATGCCCTCAAGGTCAAGGCTCTTCGGTCTAGAAGTTGAGGGCTTAGGGATTGTTTATCTGGAAGCGAGCGCTTGCGCGATACCGGTGATTGGCGGGGCATCTGGTGGTGCGCCTGATGCAGTTCTCAATGGCGAGACCGGTTACGTTGTAGATGGAAATGATGTTGAAGCAATTGCTGGTCGAATCATTGAACTACTTAAGGATGAGGCGCTAAGAAAGCGGATGGGCGAGCGCGCTAGAGCCTGGGTTGAGTCAGAATGGAGTTGGGATATCTGGTCAGATCGATTTAACGAATCACTTAGGAAGTAATCCAGCAAAGCGAGCCGCATTTATTGCCTGAACCCGATTTGCCACCTTCAGTTTGCGGTAAATCGCCGCCAAATGGCTCTTTACAGTAGCTTCACTCACAAAGAGCCGAGCAGCAATCTGGGTGACTGTATCGCCAGATGGAAGTATCTCTAGAACTTCTAGCTCGCGAGCGGTGAGACCGATGGATTCATTCCGCTTTGAGATTAAATCAGTGGCCCGCCTCGTTGAGAATGACAGCGGGCTCAAGACACTCTTCTCTATCGCTTCAACTAATTCCTTAATGGGTGCGCTCTTTGATACATGAGCACTTGCGCCAGATTGCATACAGGCCAGGATGTGTTCAGGCTGCGTAGAGAAAGTTAAAGCCACAATTCCCATTCGCTGAGAGAGCGCTCGCGCCCATGCAATTATTTCAAGCCCGCTTCCGTCGGGGAGATGAAGATCTACCAAAATAACCTCGGGTTTGTGATGCGGGATTTGAACGAGAGCCTCGCGTTTTGAAGCAGCTTCGCCGACTACATTGAATTGTGGGCTATTCGATAAAGCGCGGCGCAAGCCCTCTCGAACTAGCACATGATCATCGATAACAAGAATTTTTGGAGTCATGGAAGTGGAATCTCGATGAAGTATTCATTACCGAAATCTCCACTTTGTAGCTCGATACTTCCGCGGAGTGCTTGAACTTGAGAATTTATAAGTTTCAGCCCTAAAGAACGCTCCTTGATAGATATCGGCCCCGGGCCGTTATCTCCGATTCGAATTACCAGGCCATTTTTCTCTAATTGGATTCGAACCCAGAATCGGTCACCTGATGAATATTTAGCGGTATTTCGAGCTATTTCGAGAATCAAATGGGAAATGGAATTCTCTATCGATGTATGATCAACGGAACTATCAAGCTCAAATTCAATTTGGAAATTAGGGAGTATTTGAGTCAACTCTGACTGCACTGAAAGAAAGTCTTTATGCGAGAGGAGATACAGCTCATCTCGAAAATTTTCTGTCAGTTCGATGAGATCAAGGCGAATTTCACGTAGCTCTCGCCGATATACGTTATTAATTCCTGGTTCGGCTATCAGGGCATCGAGACGGTACCCAAGGGAAATTAGTTTTTGCGCCGGCCCATCGTGAAGCCGGCGCGCAAGTTCTAGACGTTCAGTAAGTTCTCTCTCTTTAGGCAAAGAGTTCGGCGATCTCTGCCGCGAACTCTTTATGTACTACGTGACGCTTAACTGAAAGTTTTGCGGTCAAGTGCCCGCCAGCAATTGTGAAATCAACTGGCAAGATCTTGAACTTACGGATTGACTCAGCCTTACTCACCGCTTTATTGGCCTCATCAACTGCTGTTTGGATAACTGCAATTAGATCAGGATCGTTGGTTAACTCCGCGAGAGTTGCACCATCCTTTTTATTTGCGGTAATCCATCCCTTAATTGCTTCTGGATCAATTGTTACCAATGCAGCGATAAATGGCTGGTTGTCACCGACGACAATGCATTGACTTACTAATGGGTGCGCGCGAAGTCGATCTTCTAAAACTGCTGGGGCGACATTCTTGCCACCAGAAGTAACAATCAACTCTTTCTTTCTTCCAACGATGTACAAATATCCTTCTTCATCCAATTTTCCAAGGTCACCCGAGCGGAAATATCCATCCTCGGTAAAGACCTCACTATTGGCCGCATCGTTCTGCCAGTAGCCGCGCATCACAATCGGACCTTTGATTAGAACTTCGCCATCATCAGCGATCTTTATTGTTGTTCCTGGAATTGGTCTTCCTACCGATCCGACTCGATGAGCGGTTGTTAGATTTAAAGTTGCGCCAGCTGTAGTTTCAGTTAGTCCATAACCTTCCAGGACGCGAACTCCGGCGCCACGGAAGAAGTGACCCAGACGCTCTCCGAGGGGGGCTCCACCCGAAATTGCAGCTTCAACTCTTCCGCCCAGGGCATGGCGAATCTTCGAGAAGACTAGTTTGTCGAACAGGGCATGTTTCGCTTTGAGCCCCAGAGGAACTTTTCCTTCATCAAGCGCTTTGCTGTACTCAATCGCAATGCCGGCTGCTTTGCGGAAGATTGCACCTTTGCCTGCAGCATCGGCCTTTGCTTCAGCGCTGTTGTAAACCTTCTCAAAAATTCTAGGTACAGCTAGAACGAAAGTTGGTTTGAATGAAGCTAAATCTGTTGTTAGTCGACCCAATACATCGCCACAGTGTGCAAGATGTAGACCAGCACGAATCGATCCGATTTGAACCATACGGCCGAAGACATGTGCAACCGGGAGAAATAGCAAAGTTGAGCCACCCGGCTTCATAAATAGATCAGCGGCACCCATTACTACGTTGCTGCACTCAGATAAGAAATTTCCATGAGTTAGTTGGACGCCTTTTGGTTTTCCTGTTGTGCCAGATGTGTAAATAAGAGTAGCCAAACTATCCGGAGTAAGAGCCGCACGCCGGCGATCAATCTCGGTATCCGGAATATCTCGACCAAGATAAGAAAGTTGTGAGAGTACATTTTCTGTCATGGTCCAGCAGTTCTTCGTGTAAGAAGGAAGAATTGGAGTGACTAGCTCCTTTAAAACTGGAGTCTCTACGATTATTGCAACCGAGTGTGAGTCGGTCATAATCCAATCAACTTGTTCGGCAGATGAAGTTTCATAAATCGGAACGGTAACGCCGCCAGCGAACCAGATTGCAAAATCGAGAACTGTCCATTCATATCTAGTACGAGCCATAATTGCGACTCGATCACCAATCTCAACGCCTGATGCAATTAGCCCCTTAGCAGTTGCACGGATTTCAGCTTCGAACTCGCGAGCGGTGACCGGTTGCCAACCATCGCCAAGTGGACGGGAGACCATGACTCTTTCAGGTTCGAACCAGGCTCGCTCCGCAACCAGGTTGGTGAGATTTCCAGCAGTGGCAGCCGGCTCAAGAGCCGGGGCAAAGAATTCATTTATGGTGGCAGTACTCATGGCCGAAAAATAGCGGTAGAGGGCACCTACCGGAAGAGGTAACCTGCGCACATGTCCGACATTTCTTCAAATTCTCAGAATATTGAGGCGCCCGCTTCGGAAGTTGCCGCCCTACTTGTAGACCTCGAGAATTATCCCAACTGGTCTTCTGCCATTAAGAGCGTAGAGGTTCATGAGCGTGATAGCTCAAACCGCCCAGTTAAAGCGACAGTCAAGATTGAGGCTGGGGTTCTCAAGGATCGCGCAACATTGAACTATGACTATTCCAAGTTTCCAAGCGCAATCTCATTCTCTCTTGAAGAGGCGGACCTAATGACTGAGATGAGCGGTGTTTATCTCATCGAAGATAATGGCGATGACACAACAAAAGTCACATATCAATTAGGTGTTCAAGTATCGATGCCAGTACCCGACATGATGCGTAGAAAGGCCGAGATGGCCACAATCGATGCCGCGCTATCGCAACTCAAAAAGAAGATCGAAGGCTAGTTAGTCATTCAAATGACTTACGACATTGGCATAGATGTCGGTGGAACAAAGGTCCTTGCGGGAGCCGTCGACTCTAAAGGAAAAATCGTCGAGAAAATCCGACGCGAGACCCCAATCGAAGGTGGAGCCACTCTTACTTCAATTATTGGCGAGATGGCCAATGAGCTAAAGAGTAAGTACGAAGTCTCTGGTATCGGAGTTTGTTCAGCTGGATTCTTTGCACCAGATAGAAGAAGCATTATTGCCAATCCAAATATTGCTAATTGGAATGGCGTTGAGCTTGCCCAAGATCTAGAGGCGCTCATAGGTCGTCCAGTAGTTCTTGAAAATGATGCCAATGCCGCGGCCTGGGGCGAGCGCCAATTTGGCGCAGGTGATAGCGCAAATGAATTAGTGATGCTAACTATTGGTACCGGTCTGGGCGGCGGATTGATCACTAACGGAAAAATTTTTCGAGGATCGCGGGGATCAGCAGCCGAGTTTGGCCATATGAGAGCTGTGCCAGATGGCCATCTCTGTGGATGCGGACTTCGAGGATGTTATGAACAATACGCATCTGGTACCGCGCTTATGCGCCACGCGCGTGAAGCAATTTCGGCATCACCAGAACTCTCCAGATCTTTATTGGCTCGGGGTAATGGAACAGTTGATGGACTCACTGGAGAGCATTTAACTTCTGCCGCACAAGATGGTGATCCCGTCGCAATTGCCGCATTCAATACAACCGGGCATTGGATTGGAGCTCTTGCCGCCACTTTAGAGGCAGCGCTTGATCCTGCCAAAATTGTGATTGGCGGCGGAGTTATCGCGGCCGGTGAGATTCTGCTAAATCCAATCCGTGAATCCATGGCTCAGTTATCGCTATTTCGTGGTCGGCGAACAGCTCCCGAGATTGTCGCTGCAACGCTGGGGAATGACGCTGGTTTGATTGGTGTAGCGAACTTAACCAAGCATTGAGTTAAATTTTTCTTCATTCAAATGGATATTTCAGTCCAATCATCTCTCTAATCTCATCCATAACATGCATGATCGCCAGACTCTCTTGATGGCTCATGACTGGACTTTCAATCTCGCCATTTCTAACTAGTTCAGCAAACGCTCTTACCTGCTCTCTAATGCCATGTCCTTGATAGTTCTTTGGATATTCACGGGCAACTTTCCCATCAATAACAACCTGCATTGAGGTTGGAGTATAAAAGTTGCTATCTATATTGATTCTGCCCTTAGTACCGATTATTTGAGCTGTGCAAGGTGTGCGTACCTCTAGCGTTGTGGTCATGATGGCTTGTTGTCCAGTGAAATAACTAAAAATCATGGAAGTCTGCGCATCTACTCCGGACTTAGTTGGCTGAGACGAAGCGATAATTGAATCTGGTTCACCCAAAACCATGAATGCGAGTGAAATCGGATATATCCCAAGATCCAATAGCGCACCTCCGGCAAGTTCTGGCGCATGAAGCCGGTAATAGGGATCAGCAGGTAGCGCCTGTCCATGGTCGGCGTAGAGTGCAACCAGCTCTCCTAATTCACCAGAATCTACAATCTCACGAACAATTGCATAGTGCGGCAAGAATCGACTCCACATAGCCTCCATCAGCGCAACTGAGTTTGAGCGAGCAGCTTCAATCATTCTCTCCGCTTCAGGCGCATTCACTGCAAATGGTTTCTCACAGAGAACTGGCTTTTTTGCGTTGAGGGCCAAGATGGAATTTTCGGCGTGAAGCGAATGTGGGGTAGCCACATAAACAGCATCTACATTGGATGCTACGAGTTCTTCATAACTTCCTAGACCAACCGCAGAGAATTCAGATGCAAACTCTTGAGCTTTGCTAAGGGTGCGCGAACCTACAGCGACCACTGAGTGTCCCTCTAAAAGGGCGATATCCCGTGCAAAGGTCTTCGCGATTCCTCCGGTGCCAATCACGCCCCACCGAAATGCTTCTTTATTTTTCAAAGCGCAACACCATCGCCATCATCTGCTTCTGGTTTGATCTGCCAGAAGAATGTGAATACTCCAGCAAGCAGGGCTACTAGCCCAGGCCAGATTCCCAAACCCAGCGGATCAAATGAAGTAAGTCGATTTACGAAAATATAGGCCGGACCAAGTGTTACACCTAAGAGCGCACCCCGTTGAATGGAAGTAAGCGAAGGAAGCGGTCGATTGTCACCTTGATATTTTTCTGCGGCCTCGATTTCTTCGATTTCGTCCAGGTAATTGGTAGGAGAGGACTGATCAAGGCTTAGTCCAGAGACAATGGAATCAAACTCCAAATCAATAAGCTCTGAATCATCGCTTCTGATCAAGTTACCGGAGAGAACATCCTGAATAAATAACCGACTCTCATCAATCAATTGGTCTAGATCGTGATCCAGAGCCACATTGTGATAGGACCGCTCAAAGATAACTTCTCTAATATCAATTGAAGCTACATTCTCAATAACAATCTCTGAATTTTTTGGGTGCACGACATGGTCATTAATTGAATACCCAATCATCAACGGAGTATCAATCCTTGTTAAGTCGGCTTGGGCCAACTTCCATAACCTCTGTAGCGAATGAAGCGCTTTTAGTGGAGTTCGGCCATAACTATGTCGCGGCGGATTGGGCCGTGCAACATCAGTACCGCGTCCCTTGATTGATGGAAGAAAGTATTTCAAAATTGGAACTAGTTTCATAAATGCACGATCGTCACCAATTGAAGGATTAACCAGGATTAATCCTTCAATCTCTCTACCTCGCTTTGATGCCAGTCGAATAGATAAGGCACCGCCCATGGAAAAACCAGCGATAAAGATTCTTCGATGACGCTTCTTAAGATCTAGAAAGGCGCTCTCAATTTCGTTAAACCATTCTTCCCAGCGCGTCCGATTCATCTCTTCCCAGGTTGTGCCATGACCTGGTAGGCGAGGTACCTTTACTGTGAAACCATGTCCATTAAGTCCTTCTGCCCACGGCCGCACCGAAGCGGGTGAGCCGGTAAAGCCATGCACCATGAGCACGGCAACCTCACCACCGCCTAACTCAAAGGCTTCCGCTTGGGGGATTGTCATGCCGCCGATAGTGTCACAAAAACGCCGTTCTACCCCAGAAGAGGCCGTAAATTAGCGCCATGGCATTGTGGCGCAGGAAGAAATCGGTAACCCAGGTTGTGCAAGGCGACAAAGTCGCATATGGATTGCTCAAATCATTCCTCTCACCAGTCTTGACTTTGCTCTTTCGTCCCAAAGTCAAGGGCCTAAGGAATGTTCCGGCTAATGGCCCAGTAATAATTGCATCTAACCATCTCTCTTTTAGCGATTCGATTTTTATGCCACTCGTTGTTCCGCGAAAGGTAACTTTCCTTGCGAAGAGCGAGTACTTCACATCTCCAGGTCCCAAGGGGCTGCTAAAGAAATTGACCTTTATCGCACTGGGCCAGGTGCCAGTTGATCGTGCTGGCGGCTCGAGAAGCGAGGCCGCCTTACTTACCGGATTATCTGTGCTAGCTAAAGGCGAGTGTCTCGGAATCTATCCTGAGGGAACGCGCTCTCCGGATGGCCGCCTATATAGAGGTAGGACAGGAATTGCTCGACTGGCATTTGAGTCCGGAGCGCCCGTAGTGCCTGTTGCGATGTTCAATACTGCGGAGATTCAACCAACGGGGAAAGTCATTCCAAAAATAATGAGGGTTAAAATGGTTTTTGGAGAGCCTATGTACTTCACCGGTGCTGAGAAAGCAGGAAGTCCTGAAGAATTACGAAAGGCCACCGATCAAATCATGCGCAAACTTCAGGAGATGTCAGGTCAAGAATATGTCGATATCTATGCATCTCAAGCAAAGGACGCGATAGCTGAGGAGCGGCGACGAAAGAGAGAGGAAGAGCAAGAGTAAGTTTTACTCTGCTCCGAAAACTTCACGCCTATCAGAGATAAATTTGCAGGTATCGCAGCCGCTATCTCTAACCGGCGTTGGCCCGGATATCATCGTTATGAATTCAGTGAGTCGATTCTGTAAAGCGTCTGGGTCGCGTTTTATCGGAAACCAAGAACTATTTAGTTCAAGATTAAAACCCGTGGATGGATTTCCGACAGGCTTTTTTGGCGACCATACTAGGAGCCCCATCGCGGAAATTGTCATTGGGTTTCCGGAGGCTGGATTCTCTAGCGCGAATGCATAAGCCTCGAGCTGGGGAGCGTAAAAATCACTCTTATCGTTATCTTTGCCTTGAAATTTGCAGTCGATGATTCCGTAGGTGCCATCTTCGAACTCCATCAATAAGTCGTACTTTCCACGTATTGCGTACGGGGAGGGGTTTCCGTTAAATGGAATTGGGATTGATTTAACCCAGGCGCCACGACCAACAACTTTTCCATTTGGTAGGGCTGGGTGGAGGGCGGAGGAGTGAGCGTTGGAGAAATGATTCTCTTGAAGAGCGGATAGTTCGCCGACCAGCGGAAAGAACGATGGAGCCTTTAGGCCATGGTTGTAGTGAAGCCAGAGGCAACGATGACAGTTATCCCAAGAAAAAGTGAGGTCACTTGGACTTATGAATTCGCGAGCTTTGGTCATAACTACATTCTGCCGTTAGGCACTGACATTTTGAGGTTAAACCACTGCAAGAAGGGTGAAAACTCCGAGCAGAATCATGACCAGACCACCGATTTTTCTCATAACAACTAATCGACTTGGCGTATTGGCCATCCAATTTCGGACAGTTCCTGCCAAGGCGCCCCAAGTTCCATCTCCAAGGAAAGCAAGTACCGCGAAGGTGGCTCCCATGAAAAGTAGTTGGGCTGTGAGATTTGAGCCGTCTCGATCCAAGAACTGGGGCAAAATCGCGGCGAAGAAAACTAATCCCTTTGGATTTAGCGCTCCAACCCAGAAGCCATCTCGAATCGAAGTTAGCGCCTTAGGTCGAACCTCGCCTTGGTTCAACATATCTTCCGCTTGAATTCTCGAGCGCTTTATTGCATCAGCGCCGAGATAAATTAGATAAAGACCGCCGAGAATTTGCACTGAGATAAATGCCAACTCGCTCCGTTGCAGAATCGGACCAAGGCCAAATGCGACTAGAACTGAGAGGCTAAACATCCCGAGCGCATTTCCAGCCACGGTCGCTATAGCTGCTGCACGCCCCCAAGAAATCGCTCTTGCGATTGCAAAGAGGACGCTTGGACCTGGGGCAAGAACTATGACAATTGCCGCAACCAAATACTCAGGAAACCTGGCAGGAATTGGTAACGGCACCGGCAAATTATCCACTAGTTCGAGCGGTCAAATGAACGAAAAAAATGATGGGCCCAGAACTCTGAGCCCATCACTCTTAATCGATTATGTGCTTGTTAAGCCGCGTTGGTACCACGCGACTTGGCAATCGCATGGAACAAGCGGTATCCAATGACTGCAACGAGCGTTGCATTGATGATTCCATTGAATGTGAACTCACCACGGGTCCATGAAATATCTGCGATGCCGATGATGATTGCAGAGCCTGCGATTACCAGATTTGTAGAATCAGCAAAGTTGACCTTCGATTCAATCCAAATCTTGGCACCGAGTATTCCGATCATTCCAAATAGAGCTACCTGGACTCCGCCAAGTACTCCACCGGGAATTGCGCTTAGTACTGCGCCGAACTTTGGTGAGATCGAGAGAACAATTGCACCAAGTCCCGCAATCCAATATGCAGCAGTCGAGTAGACGCGAGTTGCGGCCATAACACCGATGTTTTCTGCATAAGTAGTCGTACCTGAGCCACCACCTGATCCCGCAAGAGTGGTGGCAAGTCCATCTGCAAAGAGGGCGTTACCCATCTGATCATCTAGATTCTTTCCAGTCATTGTGGCAACGGCTTTTACATGGCCAACATTTTCTGCCACAAGTACAAGCACAACCGGAAGGAAGAGAACTATCACATTCATCTTGAATTCAGGTGCTGTAAAAGTTGGTGCAGCAAACCATTTTGCGGAAGTAATTCCATCGGTATTGACATCACCCATTAAGAAAGCAACAAGATAACCGACAAGAAGACCCATAAAGATCGAAATTCTGCCTAGGAAACCTCTTGAGAAGGCGGCAAAGAATGCGATCGCAAGTAGCGTGATAGTTCCTAAGACTGGACCACTTGCCAAACCACCTTTTGCGGCGCCGGCAAGATTGAATCCGATCACCATCACAATGGTTCCGGTGACTACTGGAGGAAGTAACCAATCAATCCAAGCGGTACCAACCATCTTGGCGATGAGACCGACAAGTGCCAAGAGCACGCCCGTTGCAACAACGCCACCGAGTGCGGCCGCCATACTCTCTTTATTTACTGCGGCGGCGATTGGGGCTAAAAATGCAAAGGAAGAGCCCAGGTAGCTAGGAAGCTTGTTCTGGGTAATGATCAAGAAGAGAATCGTGCCGATTCCGGAGAAGAAGAGGGTTGTCGTGGGTGGTAGCCCAGTTAGAACGGGAACCAAGAAGGTCGCGCCGAACATAGCGGCGATGTGCTGAAGACCTACGCCAATTGTGCGAGGCCAGCTAAGACGTTCATCGGTGGAGACAACTTCTCCAGGCGCGATGCTGGTGCCATTTCCGTGGAGTTTCCATGAGAGAAGACTCATGTGATAGATCCTCATTTCTAGCCGCCCACAATCTCTGGAGGGTTTAAACCGGGCGCGCTAGATGAAGAGGGTAGAACTGAGATTGGGCTACCTGAGGGTAGGCGCGCCCGAATCTGAGAAATAGATAACGACTCCAGCGTGGCTTGGCTTGCGGATGCGGGCCTAAGGCGCTTTACTATCGCTTCGATATATCGAATAGATATAACTAACCGGAATAGCTTGGAATAGATGGAGGGGAGGGCGCTGATGAGATCTCGCGCGGACTCTCTCGAATTTGCCCTTCTAGGCCTGCTCGCCAAAGACTCATTGCACGGCTATGAACTTAGAAAAAGGCTCACCTCAATCTTTGGCCCCTTCCGAGCTCTCTCATTCTCTGTCCTCTACCCGCAATTGCGAAGGATGATGCTGGCCGGGTTAATTGAACAGAGCGAGGTCCCAAAAGGTGGAAAGTCGAAACGAACCAGAATTGTTTATTCGATAACCACTGGCGGATTGGCGAAATTCGATCAGCTAACCGAACGCGCCACCCCCTCCTCTTGGGAAGACGAGAACTTCGAAGTTCATGTCGCATTCTTCAGCCCGACCTCAAAGAAGAACCGAATAAGAATTCTTGAAGGACGGCTAAACCGCCTTCAAGAGCGAGCCGACATCCTCCGAGCAGATCTTGAACGCTCGGCAGTTGGTCTCGATAAGTACCTAGTTGAGTGGCGACGCCACTCACTCGAGACTGCTGAGCGAGAGATCGCTTGGCTCGAAGAGATGATCAAATCTGAAAGGAAAAACTAAGTGAGTAATAACGAGATTCGAGTAGCGATTGTTGGGGTAGGAAACTGCGCTAACTCTCTGATTCAAGGAGTTGAGTACTACAAGAACGCTCCGATCGATCAGGAAATCCCAGGTTTGATGAATGTGGTCGTTGGTGGATATCACGTTAAAGATGTGAAATTCGTGGCGGCTTTTGATGTCGATGCTAAGAAGGTAGGAAAAGACCTGGTCGACGCTATGTGGGCTAGCGAAAATAACACTATCAAGTTCTGTGACGTACCCAAGAGTGGAGTCACAGTTCAAAAGGGAAATACCTTAGATGGCCTTGGCCGGTACTACAGAGAAACAATAGTTGAGTCGAGCGAACCTCCGGTAGATGTTGTAGCAGCTCTAAAAGCAGCCAAAGTCGATGTACTGGTCTGCTACTTGCCCGTTGGCTCAGAAGAGGCCACTAAGTTTTACGCCCAATGCGCAATCGACGCAGGATGTGGCTTTGTAAATGCGCTTCCCGTATTTATCGCTTCAACCCCAGAATGGGCTGACAAGTTTAAGAAAGCTGGACTTCCAATTGTTGGCGATGACATTAAGTCTCAGGTTGGCGCCACAATTACCCACCGCGTTCTAACAAAGCTCTTCCAGGATAGAGGGGTAAAGGTTGACCGCACCTACCAGCTAAATGTTGGCGGAAACATGGATTTCAAGAACATGCTTGAGCGCGATCGCCTTGAGTCAAAGAAGATTTCAAAGACCCAATCAGTAACCTCGCAGCTTGATTATGAGTTGGGAGCGGGCAATGTGCATATCGGTCCTTCAGATTATGTCCAATGGTTGGATGATCGAAAGTGGGCCTTCGTCCGGCTAGAGGGTCGAGCATTTGGTGATGTTCCGCTGACCATCGAATACAAACTTGAAGTTTGGGATTCGCCAAACTCTGCTGGTGTCATTATTGATGCGGTGCGTTGTGCGAAACTTGCTATGGATCGAAAAATCGGCGGCCCATTGCTATCGCCTTCTAGCTACTTCATGAAATCGCCACCAGAGCAATACAGCGATGAGGAAGCGCTTAACCGTACTCAGGAATTTATCGAGGGTAAACGCGAACGCTGAATTGTGAATAAGAAACCCCCGCGGCGACGCCACGGGGGGTTTTTTTACCGATGCCTTACTGGAGAGTAGGCTCTTCGGGTGAGCGAGATTCTGTCGAAAATTGAGGAACAGGTCCTCACGCTTACTTTGAATCGCCCTGAAAAACAGAACGCAATCACTCGGGATATGTATCAAGTCTTAGCTGATGCAATAAATGAGGCGAACGGGGACTTTGGAGTTCGCGCAGTCCTAATCGCGAGCTCTTCACAGCACTTTACGGCGGGCAATGACCTATTTGATTTTCTCAATGCTCCACCGCTCGAGGAGGGTTCGCCAGTCATGAATTTTCTGGCGGCGATTCACAATTTTTCTAAACCACTTCTCGCTGCTGTCTCAGGTAACGCAGTTGGAATCGGCACCACGATGCTCTTTCATTGCGATGTTGTGGTCGCTGCTCCCAGCGCTCGATTCTCGATGCCCTTTGTAAATCTAGGTCTGGTTCCTGAAGCGGGTTCCTCGATTCTCTTTCCTAGGCTCGTAGGTCATCAACGCGCTAGCAAAGTATTTCTTACTGGCGAAGCCTTTGGCGTAGAAGAGGCTTTCGCCATGGGATTGATCGCCGAGATTTCTGAGTCACCGATTGATGTCGCGCAGGCGATTGCAACAAAGATTGCGGCACAACCTCCTAACGCTGTTATACAAACCAAAGCTCTTTTAAAGAGTGAACTGCACGATAAAGTTGCGGCGGTCATGCGCGCTGAAGGCGAGCTATTTCAAATGGCGCTCCAATCGGATGAAGCCCGTGAAGCCTTTATGAATTTCCTGGCCAAAAAAGGTAAGTAGGAGAGAGGCTAATCGATGTCACTGAATGGTAAACGCATCTTTATCACGGGCGGATCGCGCGGTATTGGGCTTGCGATAGCCCTACGTGCCGCTCAAGATGGCGCCCAGATTGCAATCGCGGCAAAAACCGCAGATCCTCATCCGAAACTACCTGGCACGATTTTTTCAGCAGCCGAAGAGATAAAAGCGGCCGGGGGAGAATCTCTACCAATCCAATGCGATATCCGCGATGAAGCCCAAATTGAGAGCGCCATCGCTAAAACAGTAGAGACTTTTGGTGGCCTTGATATCTTGATTAATAACGCGAGCGCGATAAATCTAACGCCAACGCTAGCTACCCCAGCAAAACGATTTGATCTCATGTTCGATGTGAATGTGAGGGGAACTTTCCTGACATCTCAGGCAGCCATACCTCACTTAAAAGACTCTGCAAAAGCCGGAAGGAATCCGCACATCCTTACTCTCTCGCCACCGTTGTCAATGAAGGCTAAGTGGTTTAAAAATCACGTCGCATACACGATGGCTAAATATGGAATGAGTATGTGTGTCTTGGGAATGTCAGAAGAATTTAAGCGTGATGGAATTGCGGTAAACGCACTTTGGCCAAGAACTGCAATTGATACCGCAGCCCTTCAGATGATTCCTGGCGTAGATACTGCTGCATGTAGAAAACCCGAAATCTTGTCTGATGCAGCGCACGTGATACTAAATCGTTCTAGCGTTGAATGTACTGGTCACTTCTTTGTAGATGACGAGGTGCTTGCATCAGTTGGCGTAACTGACCTAGATAAGTACGCGGTAGTACCTGGAACCAAAGACTTTCTGCTTGATTTCTTCCTCGATTAATTTCAACTACAACTTAAAACCAAAAGGTAGTTCCAGGCGATGAGATGCCAGGAGCTCAGATTTCGTGAAGAGGTCTGGAGTTTTCTCATCAACGGCGATTACGCCACCAGAGAGAATTACTGATCTCTCACAGAGTTCAAGTGCGTAGGGCAGGTCATGCGTTACCATCAAAATAGTGACATCAAGAGAGCGAAGAATTTCGGCCAACTCGCGCCTCGATGCCGGATCTAGATTCGATGAAGGTTCATCCAAAACAAGAATTTCTGGGCTCATGGCAAGAACAGTGGCAACGGCTACTCGCCGACGTTGCCCAAACGATAGATGATGTGGTGGTCGATCTCGATACTCCAGCATCCCGACCTTAGACAGTGCATCGTTGGTGACTTTTTCTAACTCAGCGCCACGGAGCCCTGAGTTATAAGGACCAAAAGCGACGTCTTCGGCAACAGTGGACATAAAGAGTTGATCATCTGGATCTTGAAAAACAATTCCGACTCGTTCGCGAATATGTTTCAAACTCTCTTTGTTCTTTGAGTCAACCACAGATCCAGCGACTGAAACGCTTCCTTGTTGCGTTGCAATGATTCCATTTAAGTGTAGGACTAGCGTGGTCTTTCCGGCGCCATTTGGGCCAAGGAGGGCGACCTTTTCACCTTTAGTTATCTCTAGGTTGACACCATAAAGAGCCTGATGGCCATCGGGATATGCGTAAGCGAGATTTGAAATTTTAAGACTTGGAATTGTGCTCAAAGCAGGACTCCTGTCGTAATTGAAATTAGAGCAGCAGCCGCCGGAAGAATAAGCGCAATTGCCAATCTACGCTCTTTCTCATCGGAGAGTTTTGGCATCGCGCCTACGAATCCGCGAGAGAGCATCGCTAGGTAAACACGCTCGCCTCTCTCGTAAGAACGGATGAAAAGCGCACCTACAGTTTGAGCGAGAATTCGCCACGATCTCAAACCTCGTTCTTCAAACCCGCGAGACTCGCGCGCTATCTTCATCCGTCCCAACTCGTCATTTATGACATTTAGGTAGCGCAGCATGAATGTCGCGATACTCACGAGCGGTGCCGGAACTCGTAGCTTCTTAAGTCCGATCAATATCTCGCGGGCCGAAGTTGAAGCAGAGAGGATGATTGCAGTTATCACGCCAATTGTCCCCTTTGCGACGATGCCTGCGCCTGCCCAAAGCCCGGATTCGTAGAGTTCTAGACCTAGAAATTGAACCTTTGGACCAGTTCCGAAAAAGGGCATCAAGAGCGCGAAGAGAACGAATGGAATCTCAACCAACGAGCGGATGAAGACCGTCCGATAGGGAAGTTTGGCCATGCTTATCAAAGCCAAAAGCAAGGTGAAAAAGAGAAGATAGGCAATCAGATTCTGTATCGGGGTAGCCACCACCACGATGACAAAGAGAAGTGCGCTTAAGATCTTGGTTTCAGGAGCTAGCTCATGGATGAAGGTATGGCGGTGTAGAAATAACCGCTCACCAACATCATGCCCATGATGATGGGCGCTTTTCAGTTATTTGCTCCAGACTTGAATTTCTTGGCGATTGCGAAGACAGCAAAAGCGACTGCTGCGGTCGCGAGGATGCCAATTACGCCAGAAACCCCAACACTTAATCTCTCGTTATCAAGTCCTGCAACGCCATAATCAGCTAGCGGAGAGCCGGAAACTGCCGAATCTTTTGCAGTATCCAAGAAGCCTTTGTCTTCAGCAACCTTCTCAAGTCCATCAGGGCTTGAAGAAGCGTAGTAGGAGAGAACGCCGGCCACGGCAAGCGAGGCAAGGAAGAAATATGTATAGAACTTCTTTGACATCCGACTCATGAACGAATCTCCAATTCTGGCTTCCAGCCATAGACCAAATCTGATCGAGTTGCGATGACAGCTGAAACAGTCATGAATGTAATGAGCGCTTCACCAAATCCGATTAGTAGATGGGTTCCGATCATCGCGCCTGCAACAGTTCCAACCGGAATCGTGCCGGTACCACCGAGTGCATATTGAAGAGTGAAGCCAAGAGCTGCCAGCGGAACTGAAACATATGCCGCAACGGCAGCCGCAATGGTTACGCCAGACTTTGTCTTAGGCAGAACTCTCTTTAGGGCGACTAAAAGGAAATGACTGACCCAGACTGCAATCACAGAGAGGTTAAATACATTTAATCCAAGAGCCGTAAGACCGCCATCGGCAAAGAGCAAAGCTTGAACGCCCAAGACGACAGTGAGCGCCAAAGTCGCAGAATGTGGCCCCACCAATACTGTTGCTAACGCGGCGCCAAGAAGATGGCCGCTCGTTCCAGCAGCTACTGGGAAGTTGATCATCTGGGCAGCAAAGATAAAGACTGCAGTTAGTCCCGCCAGGGGAGTCGTCCGATCATCAAGACTCTTAGCGGCGCCCTTGAGGGCGATGCCAACAAAAACTATCGAAAGCAGGCCAAATAGGGCGCTGATGGGAAGATTTACGAATCCATCTGGGATGTGCAACTTAGGAATCAACATCTCCTCAGTCTATTGCAAATCATTTGCAACTGCAATCATCTGGCTATTCAACTCGCTCTATGGGCCTTAGCCTTCCGGTATGAGCCTGAGAAGCAAGACCTGGGTCAGTCTTTGGACGGTCTACATAATCTGGGGCTCCACCTATTTCGCCATAGCGAAGGTCATAGAGAGCATGCCGCCACTACTCTCTATGGGCATCCGCTTCACATTGGCAGGCCTAATTCTCTTCAGTTTCATCTTTTTCAAACAGGGGGCTAAGGAATTTCGAATTCCGCGCCCAGAGATTGCATCGGCGTCAATACTAGGTTTTGTCACGCTCGGTTTTGGAATTGGGAATGTTGCAGTCGCTGAAGCACATGTTCCAACCGGCGTGGTCTCATTGATTATCGCCGCCCTGCCTCTTTGGATCGCCCTATTTAGAACTATCTCCAGAGAGCGCATTGCAAAACTAACCTGGGTAGGAACTCTGGTTGGTTTTGGCGGAGTGATAATCCTCCTTAAGCCAGGAAGTATTGAATCCGTTAGTGGTGTTGGCTCAGGAACACTTTTCTTCTACATGTTTATGGTTTTGCTTGGAAATATCGGGTGGGCGCTCGGAACTTATCTTTCACCGCGTTTCCCAATTCCCAAGAACTCACTCCTCTTTACCGGGATTGAGATGCTTGCTGGGGGAATTGCCTTGACGATAGCGGGTCTCATTCGCGGAGAGAGGATTGGTGATTTTCTCGATGGTTCAAATTCATCCTGGCTCTGGTTCTGGTATTTGGTTCTAATTGGATCGATTGCTGCCTATTCGGCGTATCTATGGTTAGTTATGAATGCGCCGGTCTCGTTGACTGCCACTTACGCATACGTAAATCCTATAATCGCCGTACTTTTAGGCGTCGTTTTCTTGAACGAGGTAATAACTCTTAATTACGCATTAGGTGGAGCTGTAATCATTCTTGGCGTTTTAACTGTGGTTTCGAGCGAGAGTAAGGCTAAACGCTCTGCTAAAGGTTAATTAGTTCAGCCTTCATGGTTGAGCGATCAACCATGAGCGCGCTGTTGTTGGGCATTAATCTCCATCCCTCCTGGCTCCATCCAGAAGATGCCACCAAACAGCCCATTTCGTCGAGTCGATAGCGAACTTCATAATAATTTGGCTCGGTCCAGGACGGACGATTATCTTCATGATGTTCCGAGATGACTATTAAGTGCGAACTGTTTAAGAACATTGAATTGATACTGCTGTAATCGTAATTGCTCTTGATGCTCTTGATCGCATCTATAACGCCCGGTACGAAACCTTGTTCTTTGATTTTGGTGAGAGCGAAGAGGAAGAATAATTCGCTATCTCCAGTTCCCTGTCGCAACGAAAGGAGATCTTCTGATATCTCCGGGAGAAGTGCGTCGTAAGGGGATAGCGCTCCATTGTGAATGAAGCAAATATCTTCATAGGAAAAAGGGTGAGCATTTACATCATTAACATCTATGCCAGGGGAGGCCCATCTAAAGTGTAAGAGACCACCAGAAGAGCTTGAGTCTTTCGCAATCTCTGCAAAATCATTACTGGTAGCTGCCGTCTCGGCGCTCTTCTTGAGGTCCGCTTGCTTGGAATCGACTAGGCATAGCCCCCAACTATCCTTATGTACCTCGGATAGCTTCACAAATTCTTTGAAAGCTGGACCAGCAAACTTCTCAATTGAAGTAGGTGCTTTTGCGACATAACCGAGGAGGCGACACATATCTCAACTCTATCGGCTAACCTCGAGTCATGTTATTAGAAGCTTTGATAATTATTGTAGCCGGAACTTTCATCCTGGAGGCGCTTCTCGATCACCTCAATCAGCGTAGTTCTGAAGCTAAGCCCGACCCTTTAGTAGCCCACCTATACGATGAGAAAGAGCATCAACGCTCTATTGCTTACGGATATGAGAAGAATCAACTGGGATTGATATCTGGTTCACTATCAACCGGATTAATGGTGCTTGCGATTGCCTTCGGCTGGTTCGCAAGTTTGGATGGCTTCTTTTCCGAGCGAATTGATAACTCTCTATTAGTCTCACTCTTGTTCATTGGTGCGCTAAGTTTCATTAGCTGGCTTATCTCGCTCCCATTCGCAATCAAGTCAACCTTTGGAATCGAGGCCAAATATGGCTTTAACAAGGCGACCCCTACAACGTTTATAACGGACATCGTCAAAGGCAGCGTGGTCGGGGCAATAATCGGAGGTTCACTGATTGCTGCCGTCATCTGGCTATATGAACGATTTGAAGATCGTTTCTGGCTTTATGGCTGGTTACTTGTCGCCGGCTTCTCGATATTCATGTTTATGTTTGGTACCAAACTGATTCTCCCGTTATTCAATAAATTGACCCCTCTTGGGGATGGCGAACTCAAAGAAGCAATAGGCCATTACTGCAAATCCCAAGGTTATTCACTTAAGAATCTCTTTGTCATGGATGGCTCAAAACGCTCTACTAAGGCAAATGCTTTCTTCAGCGGGATGGGAAAGAGTAAGACGATTGTGCTCTTCGATACCCTGATTGAAAAATTGAGCAAGGATGAAATCGTTGCAGTACTTGCCCATGAGATTGGACACTACAAACGCAAACACACTCTTGCCATGTTCATTGCTTCGAATATTCAGACTTTGGCAATATTTGCACTTCTCGGCTGGGCGCTCCAATATCCCGAATTTTCGAGAGCTCTAGGAGCCGAAGAGAGCAAATTCCATCTTTCTGCGCTTGCCTTCTTCATCCTTCTGACTCCGCTACAAATACTCCTGGGTTTACTCAATAACTCACTCTCTCGCCGCAATGAGTTTGATGCCGATACCTTTGCTGCAAATACTTATGAGCGGGCCCCGATGAGAAGTGCGCTCTCTAAAATCTCAACCGATAGCCTGGCGAATCTAACCCCACATCCACTCTATGTGGCCTTTAATTACACTCACCCACCACTAGTTCAGCGGCTTAAGAATGTAGGGCAATAGTTAGAGAGAATAAAAAAAGCCCACCTGGTCGGTGGGCTTTTTTCTTGAGTTTTTAGATATCGAAATAGAGTTCAAACTCTGCTGGATGTGGACGTAGTCGAACATAATCAATTTCTGACTTACGCTTCCACTCAATCCAGGTATCGATAAGGTCCTTAGTGAAGACGCCGCCGCGAGTTAAGAACTCGTGGTCTGCTTCAAGGCTATCGATTACCTTGTCTAACGAACCAGGAACTTGTGGAATTGCCTGTGCTTCAGCGCCCTCTAATTCGTAGAGATCTTTGTCGACTGGCTTTGGCGGTTCGATCTTGTTGGTGATTCCATCAAGACCAGCCATCAAAATTGCCGAGAAGGCAAGATATGGATTTGAGGATGGATCCGGGCAACGGAATTCGATGCGCTTCGCCTTCGGGCTAGTTCCGGTAATCGGAATTCGAATACATGCAGATCTATTGCGAGCTGAGTAAACGAGGTTTACCGGAGCTTCATAGCCTGGTACGAGACGCTTATACGAGTTCACGGTTGGATTGGTAAATGCGAGAAGCGATGGAGCGTGCTTCAAGAGTCCACCGATATACCAGCGTGCAATATCTGAGAGGTTTGCATATCCATCACCCCAGAAAAGTGGCTTTCCATCCTTCCAAAGTGATTGGTGAACATGCATTCCAGAGCCATTATCGCCAAAGAGTGGTTTCGGCATAAAGGTTACGGTTTTGCCGGCTTGCCATGCAGTATTGCGAATGACGTACTTAAACTTCATAAGGTCATCACCAGCGTGAAGAATGTCGTTGAAGCGGTAGTTAACTTCCATCTGTCCCGCAGTACCAACTTCATGGTGAGCACGCTCAACAGATAGGCCAACTCGCTCAAGGTTCATAACCATTTCATCGCGAAGATCTGCGAATTGATCGGTTGGGGAGACTGGGAAATATCCACCCTTTATGCGAGTGCGATAACCTCGGTTTGGAGTCCCATCTGGGTCTTCTTTGATTCCGGTATTCCATGCGCCTTCATAGGAATCCACTTCATAGTAACCAGTGTTCATTCCGGTTAAGTAGCGAACTCGATCGAATACATAAAACTCGGCCTCTGGTGCAAAGTAAGCGGTATCTGCGATACCGGTAGAGCGCATGTACTCAACGGCCTTAGTCACAACCTGACGAGGATCGCGCGAGTAAGCAGAGTTGTCATCTGGATTTACTACTGAGAAGTGAACAACGAGAGTCTTCTCCTTGCGGAATGGATCAACGAAAGCTGTTTCCGGCGCAGGGAGGAGTTTCATATCTGATTCATGAATCGACTGGAAACCTCTGATGGATGAGCCATCGAACATTAGGCCATCTTTAAAGACATCTTCGGTGAATTGACTTGCAGGTACATTGAAGTGATGTTGAATTCCAGGTAGATCAATAAAACGAACATCAACTAACGAGATGTTCTCTTTCTTGATGTAACTTATTAGTTCAGCTGAGGTTTTGAACATGTTGCTCCTACGGCCTAGTTCTTCAGAATCAGATACTCATCATTGAGTGGATAGCCGGAATCGTAGATGGAAGCAGTGAAACCGGGGTATCTGGAGTGTTACGGTCATGTTTCGATTACCCGAGCTGACCCTCTGAGATGGGCTACGGTCTGACGGTGATTACGGGCTACGAGCGGGCATCGCTGGGTAGGCGACTAGTCGCCTTAAGCCTCGATTGGGCGGTGGCCACCTTCACAACCGGGCTCATATTCCCGATTTTCGCCAGCTCCCTAGCACCGAGCCTGACGCGGCTCGTAATTTTCGTCATTGAGGTTAGCGTATTGACGGCTCTTACTGGCGCATCGATTGGTCAACGCATAATGGGCATTCGAGTTGTTAGCTATCCGGACCAATTTTTCATCATTCCTTCGAAGGCTTTTTTGCGGACAGTCTTCATTGCCTTGGTTATTCCGGCGCTAGTCATAGATAGCGAAGGTCGGGGATTACACGATAGTTTTACGAAGAGCCAAGTAGTAAAAGTACGTTAGAACTTAACGAGGCTTGGGCATCCTCAAATTCTTGGGCATTGGCCCCTTAGGCAGCGGAATATTCATGCCGCCAATGGATTTCAAACGAGCGCGGAGTTCGCGGAGTTGAACCTTGGATAATTTCTTTGGAAATTTCTTCATTCGCCGTTGAAGTTTTCTGATGGAAACCTGATCTTTTTCGTTGCCAACAATTAATTCAAAGACCGGAACGCCAGGAGCGAAGCGCTCCATTTTTCTCCGCTCATCACTAAGAAGCGTGCGCAGAGCCGCACCCCCTTCACCGACCAGAACGATCCCGGGGCGACCAACAGCGCGATGAACCATATCTTGATTCTTATTTACATTTACAGCTGGCGAGACGGTCCAACCGCGGCGAATCGACATCAAGACGCTTGCGCCAGCACCAGCTTGACCTTCAATGGAAGCATAAGCGGCGCTACTTGCCATCCGAGTGAAATAGAAAAAACCACCCAAAGCAGCGAGGGGGAATGTGACGAAAGCACCATATCCGGGGCGACCAAATGCGGCTCCGAGAGCGATACCAATTCCCCAAAGCGGCAAGAAAACCGCCACGCAACGAAGGATGACGAAGGAATATTCACGATTTGCTAACGCATAGGCATCGCGAATTGTCTTAAAACGTTTCTCGCGGGGAGCGCCATCTTTCTTCTTGCGACCAAACACTAGATTTCCTTCCTTCGCTTTCGACTCTCTAATTCAACCATCTCCGGCGTTGGCGCAGTGCCACCTAGGCGCGCGGGCGCCCATCGTTGCCCGATTGGAGAATCTGGGTATTCGTTCTGCGCGCTCTCAAGAAGTACTTGCATGGCAGCGATCAAACGCGCCAGAGCAGCGTCGGGATTTTCGGAGGGCGAGAATTGGAGCGGAGCTCCGATAGAAACAATTATTGGCAGCCCCTGTCGTTTGAAATTTCTTGGTACTCGCTTTGTCCAAATGCGTTGACTTCCCCAAATAATCGTGGGAAGAACCGGCGCCCCTGATTCCATCGCTAGGCGAATTACGCCACTTTTCATAGCCTTCAACTCAAAACTCTGCGAGATTGTTGCTTCCGGAAATACGCCGACGATCTCTCCCTTTTTCAAAGCTCTGAGAGCATCGACGAAAGATGGTGCGCCGTTATTTCGATCCACGCTTATATGGCGCATTCCTCTCATTAGTGGGCCCGCGACGGGATGATCGAATATCTCTTTCTTTGCCATAAATCGAGCGAGACGGTTTGAATCAAGTAGCGCTGTTCCAGCTATTGCAAAATCGAGATAGCCGACATGATTCATTGCTAAAAGCGCTGGTCCTTGTCTTGGTATATGAGCTTGACCATGGAACTTAAAATCTAAATCAAGATACCGCCAGAGCCCTTTTACGATCTGAATGATTGGGCGATATACCAACTCTGCCATATTTGTTCCCGTTAACTCCGTGAAGTTGCTCGCGCAGCAGATGCTTCTTTGTAGAGGCGACCAGCACGGTAACTAGAGCGAACTAGCGGGCCACTCATAACGCCTAGGAATCCAATTTCTCGCGCTTCGCTTGCGAATTCCACAAATTCCTCTGGCTTAACCCATCGTTCAACTGGATGATGGCGTGGAGATGGTCTCAAGTATTGAGTTATTGTGATTAAGTCACATCCCGCTTGATGAAGATCTATGAGAGCTTTAGATACCTCTTCACGACTCTCGCCCATTCCAAGAATTAAATTCGATTTTGTGATTAGACCAAAATCTCTAGCGCTGTTGATTACGCTTAAAGAGCGTTCATAATTGAAAGCGGGACGAATCCGCTTAAATATTCTGGGCACAGTCTCTAGATTGTGAGCGAATACTTCTGGGCGGGATTCAAATACTTCATTAAGCAGTTTCGGGTTTGCCGTGAAATCCGGTGCAAGCATTTCAACCCCGCAGCCAGGTACAGCTTGGTGTATGGCTCGGATCGTTTCTGCGTAGAGCCAGGCCCCTTCATCTTCTAGATCATCCCGGGCAACGCCAGTGACTGTGGCATATTTCAAGCCCATACTTTTAACCGATTCAGCGACTCTGCGCGGTTCGTCGCGATCGAGAGGCTCGGGCTTGCCTGTATCAATATTGCAGAAATCGCATCTGCGTGTGCACTGTTCGCCGCCGATGAGGAACGTTGCTTCGCGATCCTCCCAACATTCAAAGATGTTGGGGCAAGCCGCCTCTTGGCAGACCGTATGAAGTCCTTCGCGTGAAACCAGTGAACGAAGAGCGGTGTACTCAGGTCCCATATGGGCGCGTGTCTTAATCCATTCAGGTTTTTTCTCTATTGGGACCGCAGAATTTCGCGCCTCAATTCGCAGCAACTTACGACCATCGGGTGCGACCATTAGAGCGAAACCTTCGCGAGAGCTTCATAAATGTGACGCTCTAGGACTGGGAGTACATCTTCGATAGCGGGGGATTGTCCTAGTTCGTTTGCAAATGATGTAACGCCTGCATCGGCGATACCGCATGGAACAATTTTTTCGTAAAAAGAAAGATCTGGGTCGACGTTTAGTGCAAAGCCATGCATCGTTACACCCTTAGCAACCCTTATGCCAATAGCAGCAATCTTTCGATCACCTTTTGAATCGCGAATCCAAACTCCGGAACGTTCACAGTAACGTTCAGCCGAGATTCCAAAATCTTTGCATACCTCAATTAGAGAATTCTCCAATTCACGGACAAAACCAACAACATCAAAAGAGTCGCGTAATTTCACGATCGGATATCCGACGATTTGACCCGGGCCATGAAAAGTGATTTTTCCACCTCGATCAACATCAATTACCTTTGAACCATCTATCGGGCGCTCGTTATCTAGAGTCCTTCGACCAGCGGTAAAGATGGGCGGATGCTCTACAAGCAAGAGAGTATTTGGCCGCGCCCCGGAGACGACTTCCATATGAAATTGGCGTTGAATTTGCCAGGCTTCTTCATAGTCAACGAGTCCGAGTCTTTTTAGGGCGACTGGCGCTGTACTCAAAGCTGTGTTCAAAGGCACTCGCATAGCCTACTTTCGAACTCTTCAATCGGCGTATTCACCTAAGATAGCCCGTTATGAGTATCACATCCGAGAAGGTCATGCGAAGTAGGGCCCGAAAAGGGCTTTGGTTAGCCGTCGTAACAATCATTGTCTGGATGGCAGTTGGCGGTTTCTCTGGCCAAGCCTTCTCCAAGATATCTAATGTGCAAGAGAACGATAACGCGGCATTCCTTCCGGAAAGCGCAGAATCAACTGAAGCCGGAAAACTTATCGTTAAGTTTTCAGATCAATCTCTAGATCTTCTCCCCACGCTATTAATTCTCGTAGGCGATTTGAATCCAATAACAAATCCTGAGAAATTTGCAGAAGTCAGCGCATTTGCAGAAGGGCTTGGCGCAAGAGTTTTGCCGGAATCCGGCGAGCCACTATCAAGGTATTTTGCCCCCGGAGCCCCTATTCAGGCGATTCCCTCTCAAGATGGGGAAGCAGTTCTCATTAATGTTCAGATTGATTCAAAGATTGCCGGAGAAAATATTGGTGATGAACCTGCTCTGCCATTGATAATTGAATTTATCCGAGAGTCAATGAAGAGTGAAATTCCTGGCGTTGAATCGCACGTAACAGGACCAGGCGGAATCTTTGCCGACCTCTTCGATGCATTTGGTTCGATTGATACCACCTTGCTCCGAACCACACTGACCGTGGTTGCGATTATTCTAATTCTTGTTTATCGGTCGCCAGTCCTTTGGATTCTTCCGTTATTAAATGCCGGTCTTGCACTTGGTTTAGCGACCATGATTGTTTACTACTTAGCAAAAAATGATGTAGTCGATTTGAACGGTCAGACTCAGGGAATTCTTGATGTGCTTGTCCTGGGTGCCGCAACTGACTATGCATTACTTTTAATTTCGAGATACCGAGAAGAGCTACATCGCTTCCAATCCCGATTCGAGGCGATGCGCAAAGCATGGAGAGGGGTTGTCGAACCAATCCTGGCCTCCGGAACAACAGTCGTTGCAGGCTTAATGGTTCTATTGCTAAGCGATTTATCTAGTAACCGCGGACTAGGTCCGGTCGGTTCAATTGGAATTGTCTCCGCGATGCTCGCTTCACTCACGCTGCTTCCAGCTTTGGTAGTTCTCTTTGGACGTTGGGTGTTCTGGCCGCGAGTTCCTCGCTTCGATCACGCTGATGAGAAGTTGTCCGGCTTTTGGTCGAAAGTAGGGTTATTAGTTGACCGCAAGCCGAAAGCTATTTGGATCACAACCACACTAGTGCTTCTCATTTTTGCTGGATTTTCAACCACCCTAAAGAGCGACGGTCTGGCTCAGTCTGAAGCTTTCACATCGAGGACTGATTCAGTTATCGGTTTAGATAAATTGGGTGAACACTTCCCAAGTGGTGAAGGAACGCCGGTAGAGATTGTTATTGATTCTGGCGATATTTCTACTGTTTCTTCTGCAATCCAAGGAATACCCCAAATTGCGAATGTAACGCCGGTTTTCATTCAAGATCCGCAAACGCGTCAGCCCACCGGAGAATTGAAAATTGTCGAGGGCAAGGCCTTGCTTCTCGCTACGCTTGATGTTCCGGCTGACTCCACAGAAGCAAAAGAATTGATACCGCAAATCCGCGAAGCTGCTCAAGCAGTAAATCAAAATGTATTGGTAGGTGGCCAGACTGCCATCAGTTTCGACATCGATCAATCATCGAAGCGTGATAATCGAGTCATTATTCCAATCGTTCTCTTGCTTATAGCGCTCATCCTCGGACTTCTACTACGAAGCATCCTCGCTGCTGGATTACTTCTGGGAACAGTTGTTCTCTCGTTCTTCGCGACTCTAGGTGTATGCGCCCTGGTATTTGACAATGTATTCGGACATGCTGGTTCAGACCCATCATTCCCATTGTTTGCATTCGTCTTTCTTGTGGCGCTGGGAATTGACTACAACATCTTCTTGATGACAAGAGTAAGAGAAGAGGCGATGACCATTGGCACGCGAGCTGGAATCATTAAGGGATTAACTGTTACCGGAGGCGTAATCACTTCTGCAGGTATCGTCCTTGCTGCCACCTTCGGAGTTCTTGGAATTCTTCCTCTTGTATTCCTTGCCCAACTTGGATTCGCGGTCTCCTTCGGCGTTCTTCTAGACGCCATAGTGGTCCGTTCCCTATTAGTTCCGGCATTGGTAAAGGTAATTGGACCGAAAATCTGGTGGCCTTCTAAATTGCAGCACGAAGGAAAATAGTCGAGCGATGCGAGTAGGGCTCATTGGTTATGGGCTTGCTGGGCGCACCTTCCATGCGCCCTTACTCCAAGCTGCAGGCTTCTTCGTAGCTGCAATATGTTCGCGCTCGATTGAAAAACGCGGTTTAGCACATGATGAGTTTCCACTCGCCACAATCCTGGCATCTGCTGAGGAGCTAGTTGAAGAGGATTTAGATCTCGTAGTTGTTGCGTCAACAAACGAGGTACATGCTTCACAGGCGAAACTAGCGCTAGATCGTGGCATTCCGGTAGTTGTAGATAAACCTATGGCGCTCAATTATTACGAGACGCTATCCCTCTTTGATTATGCACAGGAGCGCGGGGTTCCTGTGACCGTGTTCTTCAATCGACTCTTTGATAGTGACACCTTGACCATAAAGGAACTTCTGCAGAAGGGCGAAATTGGAGAAGTTTTCAGATACGAATCCAGATTCGAGCGATTTCGACCTGAGTTAAATCTCCAATCTTGGCGTGAGACGACGCCCACAGACCTCGGCGGTGGGTTGCTATTGGATCTACAGACACACTTAGTTTCTATCGCGCTAGATATTTTTGGCCCTGCAACTCTTGAGTTTTCATCTATCCGAAGAGTTCGCGGCGGGGTGGATGATGACGTACTTCTTGTTCTAAAGCATGATCAAGGTATTGACTCATATCTCTCAGTCAGCGCTGTTGCAGGTGCGCCGGGTCCGCGGGTCAGATTAAGTGGAAGTCAGGGAACTTTGATCACACAAGAATTGGATCCACAAGAGGGAATGCTCAGAGCTGGCTCAAAGCCAATAGTGACTGGTTGGAGTGATGCGAAGAGCGCCACAAGTGAATTTAGAATTCACAGAGGAAGCGAATCATTTAATTATCGAGGCTTACCTGGAAATTATGTTGCTTTTTATAATCAAGTTTTGGATGCCCTAAAGGGATTGGCAGAGATGCCGGTATCGAGAGAGTTTGCGTTAGATGTAGCCAGAATTCTCGATCAAGCTCTTGAGATAGATATTCACCATTGAGCAAGCACGTACTAGTAATCGGCGCTGGTTGGGCAGGTCTAAATGCAGCACGAATCCTCAATGAGCGAGGCTTTCAGGTAAAAATTCTTGAGAAGAGCGATCGCGTTGGTGGTCGAATCACCTCTGATTTCGTTGATGGATTCACGCTAGATAGAGGATTTCAAGTTATCAATCCAAACTATGGCGAGCTACGTGAAACGAGAGCGATTGAAGGCGTTGTTATGAATTCACTACCCAAGGGGCTTGATATCCGAGCGGGCCTTGAAACTTTTAGGGTCGGAGACTTTCGAAAGAGCCTTCGCTATTTAAAGGGAAACTTGAATCCAGGTACCGGCGAAATAAATGAGAAATTGGCGTTCCTCCGTTATCTAAGCCAGAAAACCGAAGATATTGATTTCCAATCTGCCATGATTGAAGTTGGAACCTTCTATCGCAAAACTTTAAGGCCATTCTTAAATGGGGTTTTCCTTACCGATAGCGATTTTGTTTCTAACCGGATGGCGCGCGAGTTGATTCATTGGTTTATAAAGGGTAATCCAGGAATCCCCAATGGGGGCGTCAGAGAGCTCTCCGAAGTTTTAGCCGCCGGACTAGATATTGAATTCGGCGTTGAAGTGAAAGCCGTCAGGTCACAAGAGGTAATCACGAATTCTGGAAAAGAGAGCGCTGATGCAGTTGTACTGGCCACCGACGCGGTGGTCGCCTCAGAAATGATTGGATTTAAGGCGTCCCGGATGAATTATTCAGAGACTTGGTATTTCAAGGTACCTAAAGGTGAGATTTTGAGTGATCACCTTAGGGTAGGAGGAGTTGGTCCTGTGGTGAACACAGTCGCAATATCAAATGTCGCAAGTAGCTATGCGCCCGAGGATTCGACTCTGGTTGCTGCGACAACCATGAGCCCTTCGCGCGAACCAGACATTAGGTCCCACTTAAGTTATCTCTGGGAAGTACCTACTGATAATTGGGAATTAATTGAGAAATACCAAATTCCAAATTCCCTGCCCTTTCATGGACCAGGCCAGGATCTAACTTCTGAAGTTCTTAGTAAAACCGGAGTATTCCTTGCTGGCGATTGGCGTGCGACTCCATCACAACAGGGCGCCTTATTGAGTGGACGTTTAGCGGCGCTAGCGGTTATTTCTCACTGATTAACGCAGCAAGCGCTGGCGCCAAGTGCGGATAATCAAATTCAAAACCAGAATCCATAAGTTTCTTCGGCATCACGCGTTTGGAACCCAAAATTTCTGATGAAAAACCACCTAACACAATTTTAAGTGCAAAACCCGGAACTGGAATCAAGGCCGGACGACGTAGCGCACGGGCCAAGGCGGCGGTAAATTCTTGATTGGTTGCAGGGTTGGGGGAGACTAGATTTACCGGACCCTCAATATCTTTTTCGAGCAAATAGCAGATTGCCTTTATTTGATCATGCAAGGTTATCCATGACCACCATTGCTTACCATTTCCAAGCTTTCCGCCAATACCAAATTTGAAGAGCGGCAACATCTTTCCTAACGCGCCACTTGTGGGTTCAAGAACTAAACCGGTTCGAATCTTGACGATTCGAGTTTGCGAAGCGCTATCAGCAGCCGCCTCCCATTCTTTACAGACTGCAGCCAGAAAATCATCACCGGAACGATCGTCCTCGGTTACTGTTCGATTTCCGGTTTCTCCATACCAGCCAATCGCACTTGAGGAGATAAATACTTGGGGCTTTAACTTGGCAACAGCGGTTGCAATCGTGTTTGTTCCAAGTAATCTCGAATTCAAGATCTCAGCTCGATATTTCTTTGTCCATCTCTTGTCGCCAACATTGGCACCGGCAAGATGAATTACTGCATCAACGCCTTCAAGTGGCGCAAGATCGACTTGGCCAGATATTGGATCCCATAGAACCTCATCGGGCGAGAGGACTGGGCGCCTGACAAGTCTTTGCACGGTATGACCTTCAGATTTGAGATGTCCAACAAGCGCCGAGCCGATCATCCCGGAAGCGCCCGTTACTGCTATGCGTTGCGGTAGGGCCATCTTGGCTCCTTAAAGTCCGAGATCAGATTCGAAACGACCCTCTTCAAGTCGTTCTTTTAGCGTGGTAAGAAAACGCGCAGCATCTGCACCATCCACAATTCGATGATCGTAAGAGAGCGCCAAGTAGACCATGGAGCGAATTGCAATTGTTTCGCCACCATCTTCACCCTTTACAACCATAGGACGTTTTACAACAGAGCCGACTCCTAGAATTCCAACCTGGGGCTGATTAATAATTGGGGTATCAAAAAGCGCGCCTCTAGAGCCGGTATTTGTAATGGTAAATGTGCCGCCGCCTAATTCATCTGGAGAAATCTTATTCTCCCTTGTGCGCGCTGCGACGTCAGCTATCCGGCGAGCGATTCCGCCCATATTGAGATCGCCGGCATCTTTGATGACTGGAACGAGAAGGCCGCGTTCGGTATCGACTGCGATGCCAAGATGCTCAGCACCGTGATAAGTGATCTCATCACCTTCGACAGAAGAATTAAGAACAGGATGCACCTTAAGCGCTTCGCATACTGCTACTGCAAAGAAAGGAAGGAAACTCAACTTAACGCCTTCACGAGCCTCAAAGGTCGCCTTCGATTTCTCGCGCAATCTCGAAATCTTGGTTATATCAACCTCGACTACGGTTGTTAGTTGCGCGCTTACTTGTAGAGATTCCAACATCCTTGCGGCAATTACTTTGCGCAAACGAGTCATCGTCACTTTTGTACCGCGAAGTGGAGATGGCGATACGGGAGTTGCAGTTCGCGCTGAAGGGCTAGATGATGATTGGGAAGCCGAAGTCGCGATTGGCGCTGCCTTTGGAGTGGCTGCAAGAACATCCTCTTTGCGGATACGTCCGCCGACTCCAGTTCCTTTAACTCTTGAGAGATCGACTCCGCTTTCAGCGGCAAGTTTGCGAACGATTGGAGTTATGTAGGCGTCATCGAGAGCTGTTGGCCTGGTTGTAGCAGCAGGAGTTGTAGCGGCAGGAATAAGAGGTGGGGGAGTTTGTGGTGGCGCGGGAACTGGTTTTGGCGCGACCGGTGGCGGAGTAACAACAGGAGCGGAAATGGTTGGAACTGGCGCCGGCGCTGGAGCAGAAGATGATGCGCCCGAACTCGATCCGATAGTTGCTAAACGCGCACCTACTGGAACGGTCGAGTCAACTGCTACATCAATTGAGAGGAGAGTGCCCGAAGCTGGCGCCGGAATCTCGGTATCAACCTTGTCAGTAGAAACTTCAAGTAACGGCTCATCTGCCACCACTTGATCACCGACAGCTTTAAGCCATCTAGTTACAGTTCCTTCAGAAACTGATTCTCCGAGAGCCGGCATTACAACTATTGCCGCTCCTGCAGCAGGTGCTGCCGATGTGGGCGCAGAAGGTGTTGCCGGAGTTGGAGTTGGAGTTGGTGCCGGAGTTGAAACGGGAGCAGGTGTAGACGCGACTGGCGGCGTCGGTGTTGGAGTTGATTGAGACGAAGCGCCATCTCCAATTACTGCTAACTCAGCGCCAACTGGAGCAACTTGATCAACAGCAACAACTATTTTCTGTAATACGCCTGCAGCCGGAGATGGAATTTCGGTATCAACTTTGTCGGTAGAAACTTCGAGCAGTGGCTCATCTAAGGCAACTTGATCGCCCTCTTTCTTGAGCCAACGAGTGACCGTACCTTCTGTGACGCTCTCGCCTAAGGCCGGCATCTTCACCGAAAAAGTCATCTCTTCCTCTCTAGGTTCAGCTCTGACAAACTTCCATCAATTCGATCCTCGCTCGTAAGCGGGGTCTGGCTCAATTCACTAGCGGGATTATCCATGCGCATGCAGCGGTTTTCCAGCCAGCGCTAAATGAGCCTCGCCCATAGCCTCGGAGAGAGTCGGGTGAGCGTGTATCAACGGAGCAACATCGAAGGCATCGGCCTGCCAATTGAAAATTAGTTGAGCTTCAGCGAGAAGTTCACCCACACGCGAACCAACCATATGAATTCCAAGGACTGGACCATTTTTTGCTGATACCAGTTTTATCGACCCCGCCGTTTTTAGGATTTGAGCCTTTCCATTTCCGGCTAAATCGTAATTTAATTCAACAACCTCATAACCTTTGGCTTTTGCCGCGGCTGTGGTGAGACCAACTGAAGCTACTTCTGGTTCAGAGTAAGTCACTCGGGGAACTCCATCATAATTAATTGCCCGTGGATTCAATCCGGCAATCTCTTCGGCGACAAGAATTCCTTCTGCGAATCCAACATGTGCTAATTGGAGCGTTGGAATTAAATCACCGACAGCCCATATCCCCGGAACATTGGTCCGACACTTTTCATCAACAAGAATGTAGCCACGATCCATTTTTACACCTTGCTCTTCATAGCCAAGGTTTGCGGAGACTGGTCCTCGCCCGACGGCTACAAGAAGCAGCTCTGCGCTGAAAGTCTTTCCATCCTCGAGCGTTACAACCACGCCCGAGTCGTTCTTCGTGACGTTCTTGAACTTAGTTCCTAATTCAAAATTAATTCCACGCTTTCGAAACGCACGCTCTAGTTGCTTGCTTGAGGATTCATCTTCGAGCGCGATTAGATGCGGAAGGGCTTCAATGATGGTTACTTCTGCGCCAAAGGATTTCCAAACTGAAGCAAACTCACATCCGATTACGCCGCCACCTAAAACAATTACGGACTTAGGAACATAATTTAGATGCATCGCATGATCACTTGTCATGACCCGCACGCCATCAACTTCAAGGCCTGGTAAAGACTTTGCATATGAACCAGTCGCTAGAACTACATTCTTTCCGGTGTAGCGCTGACCATTGACTTCAACCGTGTCTTTTGAGACTAACCGTCCAGCGCCTTCTACATAAGTTACGTTTCGAGATTTCACAAGTCCTTGTAAGCCCTTATGAAGCTTTGAGATGACGCCATCTTTGTAGGAATTAACTCCCGCCATATCCATCGCGTGAAAATCTGCCTTTACGCCAAAATCTCCAGCGTGACGTGCGTTGTCTGCGATCTCGCCAGCATGTAAGAGTGCTTTTGTTGGAATACATCCTCGGTGGAGACATGTTCCGCCCAATTTATCTTTCTCGATAAGGGCCACATTCAGGCCAAGCTGTGAAGCGCGAAGAGCGCATGCGTATCCGCCGCTTCCACCACCAAGAATTACCAGATCAAAATTAGCCACGACAACCTCACGAATTCACTAGTTCTAAGGACTTATCTTGCCAGTATCAACGACCTGCCTGGTCCTCAGCGAATGCGAGGAGAGAGCGAAGTGCGACACCTGTTCCGCCCACAGTCGTGTAACCGTGAGGCTTCGATTCGTTATACGCCGGCCCTGCTATATCTAAATGGAGCCAGGGTAACTCTGGCGCAACGAAATCTTTCAGGAATAAACCGGCGACGAGCATGCCTCCCATGCGCTCTCCGATATTTGCGATATCAGCTACCGGCGAATCTAGAGAAGCGCGCAACTCTTCCGGAAGTGGCATCGGCCAGAATTGTTCACCGGAGCGACTTACCGTCTCCAAGAATTGATCGCGGAATTTCTCATTATTTGTCATAACGGCGCTGGTTCGCGTTCCAAGCGCAACGACTTGAGCGCCAGTTAAAGTTGCAACATCAATAATCCCATCTAGTTTGCCGCCCTTATTTCCAACTTCGGCGGCCTTAACCAAGGCATCAGCGAGAATCAATCGACCTTCAGCATCTGGATTTAAAACCTCAACAGTTTTTCCGCCATAAATAGTGATTATGTCGCTCGGCCTTGTCGCGGTGTCGCTGACCATGTTCTCTGCCAACGGTGCCCATGCATCTATCTCGATAGGAATCTTCAACTCGGCGATTGCGAGTATCGCGGCGGAAACAGCAGCAGCGCCACTCATATCTGACTTCATTGCTTCCATTCCCTGAGCTGGTTTTAGCGCCAAACCACCGGTATCAAAGGTGATTCCTTTGCCAACATAAGCGAGGCGCTTCTTGGAGCCCTTGGGGCGATAGGAGATGTGAAGTAAACGCGGAGGGTTAGCTGATCCTTGACCGACTCCGATGATGCCACCGTATCCAGATTTCTTAAGTTGCTGCTCATTAAAAACTTCAACTTTCAATGACAACTTTTTAGCGAGTGGTTGGAATCTTGCGCAGAATGAAACTGGATTCAAGTGGCTCGGCGGAGTATTAACTAGATCTCTAACTAGATGGCTGTATTTTGCAATTACTTCTGCTCGTTTTAGAGCACCTTGAACTCTCTTATCATTTGCGAATTTGGTGTGAACTTCGATTTTACTTAACGGCGACTTGCGATCTGCTTTGGTGGAGCCGCGAAATTCATCAAAGGCATACGAGCCGAGTAGCGCTCCTTCAGCAATAGCAGCAACTTCTTCTTGGTTCTTATGAGGAAGGGCAAAGGTGGCGCTTTTCTGGCCGAGCAGCGATCGCGCGGCAGCTCCAGCGGCGCGGCGGAGCACTTCATGATTCATTTCGCCAGGGCCGAGACCTGTTAGAACTATTAACTTAGTGCTCTCGCCTGGCAGCTTTATCACTTCGTCAGCTGCCCCTGTTGCGCCCAAATCGACAAGAGCTTCAAGGATTGATTCGGTATCAAACTTAATGCCACTAGTGTGAATGGATAACTGCTTCTTCTGATCTCTCTTGAGTCCCAGTACAAGTACATCCGAAGTTAGCTGGGCATCTGTCGCGCGAATTGTTGGGGTCATTGCGCTAGGTTATTGGAGTGATGAATTCTTCGCCATTAAGGCGATCGCCGATACACGATTTCCATCAGAGTTCTGGGGCGAAGTTGGCGAATTTTGGTGGATGGGAGATGCCCATTGAATATCCTCAAGAGTCTGGCGGGGGAGTACTAAATGAGCACGCAGCTGTCCGGGAACGGGTCGGCTTGTTTGATGTCTCCCACCTGGGCAAAGCATCCGTTCAAGGCGATGGGGCGCTGGAGTTCTTAAATAGTTGTATCACCAACGATCTTGCAAAAATTGGGGATGGTCAAGCTCAATACAACTTAATCTGTGATGATGCCACTGGTGGCGTGATAGACGATCTAATTGTTTACCGGAGAAGTGCTGAAGATTTTTTTCTAATTCCAAATGCAGCAAACACAGAAGAAGTGGTGAAGCGTTTAGAGCAAGTCGCACCTCAAGGGATTACGGTCACTAATCTCCATAATTCATGCGCAGTCTTTGCTCTCCAAGGACCGCTTGCTAAAAATGTTTTGGAAGACCTAAATGTTCATCTAACACTCGAATACATGTCATTTGCAGAAACAGAGATTGTTGGCAAGAAGGTCATCATCTGCCGCACTGGATACACCGGCGAGCTAGGTTTTGAAATAGTTCCTAATTGGGAAGATGCGCTATCCATTTGGAGCGCTCTCTTCTCGTCTGTTAGGAAATTTGATGGATTAGTTGCGGGCCTTGGTGCGCGTGACACGCTAAGAACTGAGATGGGATATCCGCTTCATGGACATGAGTTATCACTGGAGATAACTCCGGTTCAGGCTAGCGCTAACTGGGCAGTCGCTTGGCGTAAAGATAAATTCTGGGGCAGAGCGAAACTTCTCCAAGAGCGTGAAGTTGGGCCCAAACGAGCGCTCCGAGGTCTCAAATTATCGGAACGCGGAATACCGAGGGCCGAGATGAGTGTCAGCAAAAACGAATCTAAGGTTGGGGTCACGACAAGTGGGACGTTTTCCCCTACGCTCAAAAGCGGAATTGCGCTTGCTCTAATTGAACCTGAGATAGAACTTGGTGAAGAAGTAATGATTGATATTCGTGGGAAACAGATAAGAGCTACGGTGGTCAAACTGCCTTTTGTTCCATCTCGCGTTCGTTAGCAACGCGCCAATCTGCGACCGAATCAAGGCGAAGTTTCGCCCGCCTAAATGCGCCAAGCACAGGGCGTGCAGTCACGAGTATGAGAGATGAAGTAACAATCGCTCTAGGAATATCCCAAGCTAGCGCTGTCGCAATGTGAAAGGTAGAGAATCGACTTAGGTTCTCAGCGACAGGCGCACCAGGCTGATAAGAAAGTTGAGTATCGCTACCTAAAAGCCAGGGCCAAAGTTGTAGATCCATTAGTAGTCCGAAAAAGAGTGCTGCAATCGCACCATAAGCAATTAAGAGCGCCCGCTCTAATTTGAAGCTAATGCCTTTTGGAATAAGCGTTACGCCGATGGCTACCCACCCTGCAGCTAGCGCCTGAAATGGTAACCATGGACCAATGCCGCCGGTAATCAGAGCACTGACCAGGATGGATAGAAGAGCAATTACAAAACCCAAACTTGATCCTAAAGCGCGCGCTGCAAGAATTATCAAGAACCACATTGGCTCAATCCCGACCGCTCCTGCGCCGAGCAAGCGCAACGCCGAAATTAAAGCAACCAGGACGGCCACGATTGCCACCGTTTTGCTATCTAGCAATTTTGCATTTACCTGTAGCGAGATTATTAAAACTGCTATCAACGCCAGAACTACAGCTAGCCAGGTTGCTTGACTCAATTCGCGAAAGCCAAAGGATCGCGTATCTAGAAAAATCGGCCAAGTAAAGAGAAATACTCCAACTAGATTCACAGAGGCGAACGAGATAATCCAACCGACTTTGGATGCTGTTAACACAATCCTCACTTACCTAAAGCCGAGCGAACATCCGTGACAGTTAGAACTCCCTTGTCAGGTAAGGCCTTTGCAACCTGTGGAGCAAATGCAGGCGAAGCTGTGAGCGCCGTTTCCGTGTCTGCATCCGAGATGAGTTCACCATCGGCAATAAAAACCACTCGATCCGCCAGTTCTGCTACCAATTCGACATCATGGGTTGCGAGAATCACGGCACGATCTGCAGATGTAATTTGCTTTAACATGGCCACCAACTTGCGTTTCGACTCATAATCAAATCCGCGAGTTGGTTCATCTAGAACTATCACGCGCGGATTGGCAGAGAGTAAGACGCTAACTGCAAGGGCGAGTTTCTGGCCTTCACTGAGATCCCGAGGATGAGAGTTTGGCGAAACCGACCCAATCAAATCAGTCAGTATCTGCCAGGTTGTTCCCGGATTCGCATTATTGTCAACGTCGGCGCGATGGCATTCGTCCATGACTTTTGTTTCAATCAAGAGATCGCCCGGCTCTTGCGGGACGAATCCAATGGACTTGATTAACTGGCGTGAATCAAAGTCTTGCGGACTCTTTCCAAGTACCCGAACTTCTCCATAAACAATAGGGGAGAGGCCGACTAATGACTTAAGTAGAGTCGATTTACCGGCACCATTGCGCCCCATCAATGCGAGTATCTCTCCTGAATTCATTTCTAGATTTATATCCTTCAACGCATATTTGCTTTTCCCCGCTTCGTAAGCGCATCTAAGTGATTCAATCTTGATCAAAGTTTCACTCTCTTTTGAGATTGATGGTCGCTCAAGTTTATGAAATTCAAAAGCGGAGCGGCGAAACTCTCTTATAGTCAAAGGTAGTTCAGAGAACCCTGTAACTCGGGCAAGTTCCACCAAAGGCGGTGCAATTGGTGAAGTTGAAAGGATTTGGCGAGTTTCACCAAGTTGGACATCTTTACCGCCATTAATTAAGAGAATTCGATCGACAAACTGAATCACGCGCTCCAACTTATGTTCGGCAATAATCACCGTAAGCCCTAAATCTTGTACCAATCGATGAAGAATTGATAAGACTTCTTCAGCCGCGATTGGATCGAGTGCGCTGGTTGGCTCGTCCAAGAGAAGTACTTTGGGGTGGGTTACTAGCGCAGCCGCTATAGCAACCCGCTGCTGTTCGCCCCCGCTTAGAGTTCCAATCTCTCGGTTTCGAAGTGGCGCGAGGGCAAGCAGATCAAGTGTTTCCTCTACGCGCTTTCTCATCACATCCAAGGGAACCCCAAGAGTTTCAAGGGAAAAGGCAATCTCGTCTTCGACAATTTCACAGACGAAACCATTTATCGGATTTTGGGGGACCACACCTACAAGATCCGCTAATTCACCTGGGCGAAGTAGGCGAGTCGAACGTCCTGCAACCTCAATCTCTCCGCTGAGAATTCCACCAGTGTGATGGGGAACTAAGCCGTTCATCAGCTTAAGAATGCTGGTCTTTCCAATCCCAGTTTCGCCAATGATCAAGACGAATTCGCCTTCGTTAAGTTTGAAGCTGAGGTCTTCAATAATGGTCTGCTCTGAGTTCGGGTAGATCAAGGAGACCTTTTTGAATTCAATCATTTCAAAACCACCACAGCCAACATCGAAAGAAAGAGAATTGTGAGGACCAGAATTAAGCTGAGATTCAGGCCAGGTAGAACAAAGGCCGAGTAAAGGGCTGGTAGCAAGGCGACAATTTCTCTGCTCTGCCACTTAATAGGTTTATATCGAGTCGGATTGGGATTGATTCCGTAGCCGCGAGATTCGAGGGCAGCTGCTAAATCAAGCGATTTCGATAGTGTCTCTTCAAGTACTGGGGTTCCGATTCTTCTCCAACTCTTGGCACCTTTTTGGGATTGTCCTCTCAAGTATTGAGCCATGCGAATCCGTGAGACGCTATCTGCAAATTGCGGCGTCATTTTCGTAGCCATCGCAGTCGCTAATCCAAACCCATAGAGCCGCTGGGGGAATACCTTTAAAATTTTTGTTGGTGTGGTCAATGAATTAGCTGCGCCGAAGAGAATTATTAGCGCTGCAAAGAGCAGGGACTCGTTTAGCGCTCCCAATAAACGATCTGTAGTTACTTCTCCGCCAATTCGAATTCCTACCAAAAAATCCGGGAGCTGAAACTCCGGCAATCTAAAGATGGTCTGACCTGGCATCGGAACGCCGATGATGATTGCGAAGACCATACGAATCGTCACCGCCAAGATTGCAAGTTTGAGTGATAGTAGGAAGACGCTTAGTCGAACCAATTCTCGCTGCGACACTTTGATTAAAAGCAAAACAGCCAATATTGCGGTTAGCGATAGCAAAGTTTCATCCAGCCTGATTAGGGATGTGGTGAATAGGGTCGCCCAAATCCAGAAAAAGGCTGGATGTATCTGCATTTGTCTAGCTCTTCTCGCTTTAGTTCTTCTTGCGGCGGCGAAGAGCTACTACACCTACAAGTAACGCAATGACTGCGAGCGCCAGCAGAGCGGGGGAGTTTTCGGAGGTAGATTCTGGTTCTGCGCTCGGGCTCTGATTTTGAGTTTCTACAGGGGCGGACAAAATGTTCATATCAATTTCAGCTCCGCACTCTGTGGCCGGATAGCCAGCAATTCCACAGATGAGACCGGAGTCAGCAACGCGGACATCGAGGACTGCTTCGACAACATCTAATCCAACCGAACCTTCTGGTACTACGACGCAATCAGAGAAGAATTCGCGGGGAGTTTCACCAGCAGGGGCGATTTCTCCGATTCCAAAATCCACAACTAGGCCAATACGAACTTTGCCAGCAACCTCTGAAACCTCACCGCAGAGAGCTGCAAAATCGGGATCCATCATTGGCGCAACGGCTGGAATATCCGCGCCACTCGCCGTGAATGTCCATCCCTCAACATCGCCATCTTTTACCTCAACCGAAGGCCCAGTCATGGCTGCGGTCCACGAGGATGCACCGGCCGGAGCTTGAAAATACCCCCAATATCTAAAGCCGGTGTTTGCTGAAGCTGAAGAGAAACTTGTAAGTAAAAGTGAAGCGGTAAAGAAAAACGAAAGATACTTCTTGAACATGTGAACCTTTCAAAATGAAAGAGCGCTCACGATGGCGAAAAAAATTTCCGCCCCGCAAACCTCGACGGGTGGCAAATATTTGATTCGATGCATTGGTAATCCGACTTACGCTTTTGAGGCGCTCACGGTTGCGGGTCAGCGTCGGATTTGCACCGACTTCCCCAAGTACATCGACTATTTAGTTGTGGGCGAAATAAACCACCATTCGACCAGGCAAGCAAGCAGGCGCTACGCTTCGAAACATGGAATATAGAAGACTCGGCAGCTCTGGAATGTATGTAAGCGAAATTACCTACGGCAACTGGATCACCCACGGCTCCCAGGTCGAACAAGACGCCGCGATTAAGTGCGTACGAGCCGCCCTTGATCAGGGAATCACAACCTTCGATACCGCCGATGTCTATGCCGGAACCCGCGCAGAATCAGTCTTGGGCAAGGCCCTCAAAGGAGTTAAACGCGAGTCCTATGAACTTCTAACCAAGGTCTATTGGCCGACTGGGACCGGCAAGAATGATCGCGGTTTATCGCGTAAGCACATCATCGAATCGGTCAACGCTTCGCTTAAGCGACTTCAAACAGATCACATCGATCTTTATCAGATGCACCGTTTTGATTTCGAAACCCCCCTGGAAGAAAGTTTGAGCGCCTTTGATGATCTCATTCGTCAAGGAAAAGTTTTCTATATCGGCTTCTCAGAATGGACCGCAGATCAGATTCAGTCGGCGCTAAAGATTCAAGATGCGCGCGGTTACACTCGATTCATATCTAGCCAACCACAGTATTCAATGCTCTGGCGTGTTATTGAGAGCAAAGTTATCCCTACCTGTGAAGCAAATGGAATTGGTCAGATTGTTTGGTCTCCGATTGCACAGGGCGCCTTGACCGGAAAATATCTGCCAGGAAAGAAACCACCCGCTGGTTCACGAGCTACCGATAAGAAGGGTGGCGCCAATATGATCTCGCGCTGGATGCGGGATGAAGTGCTAACCGCAGTCCAAAATCTAAAGCCAATTGCAGATTCCAACGGGTTGACGTTGGCACAACTTGCAGTCGCGTGGGTGCTACAGAATCCAAATGTTTCGAGTGCAATTATCGGTGCGACCAAGCCAGCTCAGATAAAAGAGAATGTGAAAGCTGCCGGGATCAAGCTCGATGGCGATACTATGAAAGCAATCGATAAGGCACTGGGCGGACTTCCCGAAACCGACCCAAGTAAGACGGTTTCCCCAAATCCACGCACTTAATCAAACTAGATCTTGGCGCCGCGCTTAACTTTTGGAGATGGTGCGCGTAATTTCCTAATTTGGGTTGAACGGAGCCAGCCATACATGCCGAGGCCCTTAACCGCCTCTCCTGGAAATCGTTTTGCTATTTCTCGCTTTATCTTTCGACTTAGATAAATCCCGTCAAGAATTGAAAAAATCAGTACCGAATACATCAGCACAATGGCTGCAAGTTGTACCTGCAAAATGGGAACCACGGTCATGAAGAGCACCAAAACGATTACAGGTAGGAAATATTCGCCAATTGATCGCCGCGCATCTACATAATCTCTAACAAATTTCCGGATTGGACCACGGTCGCGAAGGGGCAGTGCGTTCTCGTCACCGCGCATATAAGCTTCACGTTGCGCGACTCGAGCTAGCCGGTTCTGCTGCTTCTGTTGTTTCTTAGCTTCTTTAGTCGCAGCTGGAGCAAGTCTGCGAAAGACTCGTTGCTCTTCAGCCTCTTTCCGCTTAGGAGTTGGGCGACCTTTTTTATCTGCCATGTGCCTTACGGTAGAGCGAGCATTCGCTCAAGTGCAACTTTGGCGTCACGGGCCACTTTCTCAGATACTTGAATCTGATTTACCAGACGGCCCGAGGCGAGAGATTCCATTGCCCAGACAAGATGAGGCAAGTCAATTCGGTTCATAGTTGAGCAGTAGCAGATAGTTTTATCTAAAAAGAGGACTTTCTTATCCGGATTTGTAGCCGCCAACCGTTTCACCAGGTTGAGTTCGGTGCCGACCGCCCAGATTGAACCTGCAGGGGAGTCAGAAACTGTTCGGATGATCATTTCAGTGCTTCCAACGACATCAGCGCTGCGGACCACATCATGTTGGCACTCTGGATGAACTAAGACCTGAACGCCGGGAACTTTCGCCCTTACCTCTTCAACATTATTAAGTGAGAAACGACCGTGAACCGAGCAATGTCCGCGCCAGAGAATTACTTTCGCGTTCCTGATTTCACTCTCGCTTAACCCGCCTTGCGGTTTCCAAGGATTCCAAAGAACGCAGTCTTCTAGTTTCAAACCAAGTTTGAGAACCGCCGTATTTCTTCCTAGATGCTGATCGGGAAGGAAAAGTACTTTTTCGCCCTGCTCGAAGGCCCATCTCATCGCTCGCTCGGCATTCGATGAAGTGCAAATCGCTCCACCATTTGCTCCAGTGAAGGCCTTTATTGCAGCCGATGAATTCATGTAGGTGATTGGAATAGTTTTGGATGAAACTCCAATTCTTTCCAAGGCTCGCCAAGCCTCATCGACTTGATTGGCGGAGGCCATGTCTGCCATAGAACATCCCGCTGCCAGGTCCGGAAGAACCACCTTCTGATTTTCTGCGGTCAAAATGTCGGCGCTCTCAGCCATGAAATGAACGCCACAGAAGATTATGTACTCGGCTGCACGTCGATCCGCGGCTGCTTGTGCCAACTTAAAAGAATCGCCAGTTATATCTGCGAATTGAATTACTTCATCTCTTTGATAGTGATGGCCCAGAACCATCGCTGAATAACCTAGTGCTCTGCGGGCTTTCTCTGCTCGCTCTACCAAGTCCGGTGAACTTGCCGGCGGCAGATCGCCCGTACAGGAGACGCCGCGCTCACTTGATAAATCTGAGCCTTTGCCCAGAAGTAAGAGTTCACCAATTCCTGGCTTGCTCACTACTTCATTCCCTGCGTTACTCATTGCGGCATTATCTCGCTATTGGGAGTAAAGTTCTCCCGTAAGCAACGAGCAAAACGGAGAATCTAAATGAGCACAGAAACGGCAACAGGAATCGTCCTAACCCCGGTAGCTGCCGAGAAGGTCGCATCACTTTTGGCTCAAGAAGGTCGCGATGACTTAAGGCTTCGTGTGGCGGTACAACCAGGTGGATGTTCTGGTCTTCGCTATCAGCTCTATTTTGATGATCGAGCGCTAGATGGCGACTCTGTAGTTGAGTTCGGAGCCGTAAAGGTCGTTACCGACAAAATGAGCACTCCTTACCTAATGGGCGCCACAATTGATTTCGTTGACACGATTCAAAAGCAAGGTTTCACAATAGATAACCCAAATGCCCAGGGCTCATGCGCTTGTGGCGATTCGTTTAACTAGAAACCTCAGAGATAATCTTCAGTTCAAGTATTTGATCTAAAGAGTTCGACCTCTCGCGCGAGTCGTTCAACGAGCCTCTCTAAATCGCTCCCTGTATGGGTTGCTCTAAGAGTTACCCGAAGGTGACCAGTCTCTCCGAAGCCCATCGCCTCTAAAACGTGGCTCGGCGAAAGAGCGCCCGCGCCACATGCTGATCCAGCATCGATTAGCACTCCATTTACTTCTAGTTGGCGCAGAATCTCTTCGGCAGCTACTCCATCAACTACTAGTGCAAGTTGCCTCGGATCTTGCTGCGCTGAATTTCGGCTCTCGCTTTCGCCAACTATTTTGGCTCCCGTAATTCGATGATTAATCATCTCGCTTAGTTCGCGCCGCATTTCCTGCAAATATTGAAACTCTTGTTTAGCTGTTTTGACTCGCTCATCAAGAGCAATCGCAGTAAGTAAAAGCAAAGTTTTTGAATAGGATCCAAATAGGCGACGTTGGTCAATCGGTGGAATAGGTGATTGCCAGATTGAATCTGGGCGTATTGCCAGGATTGCCAAACCCTCTGGTCCACCAAAACTTCGCGAATCCCATAGCGCCACCCCCCAGTCACGAGGTTTGTCTGCGACATGAAAAGCAGCAGTCATATCAGCAATCAAAAGTGAATTTGTGGGAATTGGACTATCTATAGCTCGCTGTTGGATTCCGGTCTCTCTATTTGTGTGTTGCCAAAAGAGAACGAATTGATTTCCGTCAGATTGAGTTACTGGGGATTGCGATTGGTATGCAAGTTGGCCCGACTCATCGGTAGTTACTGTTCTTACCTTGAGACCTGATTGGGAGAGTTCCCTGGCAAATCCGTGGACAACCTGACGGTCGGTTACGCCATGGATAAAAGTTCCCGAGAAATTTTTAACCGAACCGGCGAGCGCAGACCAATATCCAAAACCTATCTCGCCCACAAACTCCAATGAATCTTTAGGAACCGCCAAGTTAGCCGCGATGCTTTCGCGAGCTTCATTTAAGAGATTCCTGAGGCGCGCAGAGCGGTGATGAATCTTCTGGGGCTCTAACCAACCGTTGGCAAAGGCTTCGTCGATTGCCAAGGTGGCTTGCGATGAAAGTCGTTGGGTACTCTGAAAATCTAGAACGTCACCATTGCTTCCGGGGGCTGTGATAGGCGACACCCTTAGAACGCTACCGCCATCTCGGCCGGTTCGCGAGCGGCGACTATCCTTACCCCGTGCGGATTTCAGCGCTAAAGAGGGGCTCTCGCTTCGCCAAGATTGCGGGCTTTATCGCCCTTGCTACAGTTCTTAGTGGCTGCTCCTCCGAGGAGCTAACTGGAATTGGCTTCACAGAGAATGTTTCGAGCGTTAACCAAACTTCATTTGGATTATGGCAGGGCGCTTGGTTAGCAGCCGCCGTAGTTGGCGCGATCACTCTGATTTTAATTCTCTGGCCAGCTCTCTTTCATAGGAAGAAAGACGAGAATTTCCCGCGACAGTTTCAGTACAACATCCCGGCAGAAATTGCCTACACAGTAATCCCATTTGTAATCATCGCAGTTTTGTTCGGATATACCGCGCGCGCTCAAAATGAAATCGCCACACTATCCCCAGCATCAGCGACAAATGTCCATGATGTAACAGTCAATGCCATCCAATGGTCTTGGCAATTCACCTATAAAGAAGCGGGACCGGGAACGACTGTGACCGGAACGCCAGCACAGCCCCCGACTCTCTATTTGCCGCAAGGTGAGCCAGTTCGATTCAAGATAACGGCAACCGATGTGGTTCATGGTTTCTGGATTCCGGCGTTCATGATTCAGATCCAAAACATCCCTGGCGTCGATAACCAGATTGAGTTCACCGCAAATGAATTAGGCGAGTTCCCAGGACGTTGCAATATTCTCTGCGGCCGCCAGCATGCACAGATGCTTTTCAACGTCAAAGTAGTAACTCCGGCTGAGTACGACACTTATATTCAATCTCTTAAGGCAGGTGCAGAATCATGACCACCTATGCGACGCGTCCGGCAGAACCTATTGCTCCTAAACCCAGCAAACCGCTAACTAAAGGCCAACTTGCCGTAAAGCTATTGACCACGACTGATCACAAAGTTATTGGTTATTTGTACCTGGCAACATCATTCTTCTGGTTTCTAATCGGCGGCATCCTCGCGCTAGCCATCAGAGCTGAATTAGCTCAACCGGGTCTCCAATTCATGAGCTCAGAGCAGTACAACCAAGTATTTACGATGCACGGAACCATCATGCTTTTGATGTTTGCGACTCCGCTTTTCGTGGGCTTTGCAAATGTGATCATGCCGCTCCAAATCGGGGCAGCCGATGTTGCCTTCCCGAGAATGAACATGCTCTCTTATTGGCTCTATTTCTTCGGCAGCATTATGGCGACTGCTGGATTCCTTACCCCGGGGGGTGCGGCATCTTTTGGTTGGACTGCTTACGCGCCGCTTTCAAATCAGATCTACTCACCTGGCATTGGCGCCGATCTTTGGATTGTTGGTTTAGCTATTAGTGGTCTTGGAACTATTTTAGGTGGCGTTAATTTCGTGACCACGATATTCACCATGCGGGCTCCCGGCATGACCATGTTCCGCATGTCAATTTTTAGCTGGAACACGCTGCTAACAGCAATTCTGATTTTAATTGCCTTCCCACCATTGGCCGCCGCTTTACTTGTACTTGAATCAGACCGTCTTTTTGGTTCAAATGTTTTTGATCCCGCAAATGGTGGCGCAATTCTCTGGCAACATATTTTCTGGTTCTTTGGCCATCCAGAGGTTTACATTTTGGCACTGCCATTTTTTGGAATTGTCACTGAAATCCTTCCTGTATTTAGTCGTAAACCAATCTTCGGATATAAAGGCTTAATTGCTGCAACAATTGCAATCGCAGCTTTATCGGTCGCAGTCTGGGCGCACCATATGTATGCCAGCGGCCAAGTGAATCTCGCCTTCTTCTCCTTTATGACTTTTCTAATCGCGGTGCCGACTGGCGTTAAGTTCTTTAATTGGATCGGAACGATGTGGAAAGGTTCTTTAACCTTTGAGACCCCGATGCTCTGGGTTATGGGCTTCTTAGTTACCTTCCTTCTTGGTGGATTAACCGGAGTAATTTTGGCGAGCCCACCACTTGATTTTGCAGTTTCGGCTTCCTATTTCGTCGTAGCTCATTTCCACTACGTTCTCTTCGGAACAGTTGTCTTTGCCATGTTTGCTGGTTTCTACTTCTGGTGGCCAAAATTCACTGGAAGGATGCTCAACGAAACTCTGGGCAAGATTCATTTCTGGACTCTTTTCATCGGATTCCATACGACATTCCTAATCCAGCATTGGCTTGGTATTAAGGGATTCCCTCGGCGATACGCAGATTACTTGGCAACCGATGGATTCACTTTTATGAATATGGTCTCTACCGTTGGCGCTGCATTACTAGCGCTTTCGATGATTCCTTTTGCGATCAATATTTGGATCACGAGAAGCGCCCCTAAAGTGAATACCAACGATCCATGGGGTTACGGCGCCTCGCTCGAATGGGCTACCTCTTGCCCGCCGCCACGCCACAACTTCTTATCGATGCCACGTATTCGCTCCGAGCGTCCCGCTTTTGACTTGCACCATCCTGAGCACTCGGAAATCGAGTCCCATAAAAAAGGGAGCACTAACTAGATGAAGTTTGGCTATCGACTATTCCTATTTCTCGCTGCTTTTTACGGAGTAGTCACAGTCGTCTATTGGCAGATGGCAAATGAACCTGTCGGAATTACAGCTCTAGCGCTTAGCGCTGGCTTGGCTCTGATCATCGGTTATTACTTCTGGTTTATAAATAGAAGGACAGGTGGAGTTTTGCCGGAAGATAATCTCCAAGGTGAAATCGCAGATGGAGCCGGTGAATTGGGTTTCTTTAGCCCGGGATCTTGGTGGCCGCTGCCGGTTGCAGTTGCTGCTACGGGTGCCGGTTTAGGTCTAATTATTGGATGGTGGTTAACTCTTATTGCAGTGGGTGCACTCTTAATATCTGTGCTGGGATTCGTACTCCAGTATGAACGCCCCTCTAATTCGCCGCATCATTAAAAGATTCGCTTTATGGGCAACATCCGTTCCGAGATTTTAGATACAGGTATCCCAGAACTTAAATCAGCTCGCATAATCATCGATGCACCAGCGGAGCGAATCTTTGAAATTCTCTGTAGCCCATCCCTGCATCCCGAGATTGATGGTTCAAATAGCGTCAAGGGAGTTAACTGGGGGCCAGATCGCCTTTCCCTCGGTGCAAAGTTCGGTATGAGCATGAAGATTGGAATTAATTACAAAATCACAAACACCGTGGTTGAGTTTCGCGAGAATGAATTGATTGGATGGCGCCACCTGGGCCGTTGGATTTGGCGATATGAATTGAAGAAGTTAGGACCTAACTCGACTGAAGTAACAGAGAGTTTTGACGGCCGCCCCTCGCCACTTCAGTGGTGGCTTAAGGCGCGTAACGCGTATCCATTTACCGAGAAAGCGGTCGCCAAGACCTTGGTTAGATTAAAGGGATACGCCGAAGCAAACGCTTAGTGGTGCCCATCCTCAAGCTCTAGCATCTCTTTTGCGGTTGGCTTTTCAATCTGCTCTTGGCTGGCTTTCGACATTCGAGCGCGTAACTTGCCCTTTATCCCTTGCGGGTTAGCCACTCCATTTGAATCGGCACCGCTAATTTCGAGAGGTGGGAGTTGTTCGTGGGCAGTAAGGGCGTAAGCCTTTTCAGGCGAGAGCGGTTCGTGCACCTCAATAAATTCACCGTGAGGCAACATCACCAAGCGACCCGTTTCACGTCCGTGAAGAACTTTTTCTCGATCGGCGCGCTGTAGGGATAGACAAATTCGTTTTGTAATCACAAATGCAAGCGGCGGTAGAGCAATCAAGCCAATTCTTGAGAACCACATGATTTGGTTAATCGACATATCAAAGTGAGTAGCGAGGAGATCGTTTCCGCCATTGATTAAGGCCACCATTGTGAAGGTCAATGACATCGCGCCAATCGCAGTTCTATTTGGATTATTGCGCGGACGGTCGAGGACATGATGTTCCCTCTTATCGCCCGTCATCCACTGTTCAATGAATGGATATAAAGCCATCAGAGTGAAGATGATTCCAGGAATTATCAGACCTGGGATCAAGATATTCCAAGAGATTGTGATTCCAAATGCGTGAGTTTCGATCGGGGGAGCAGCTCTAACGAGTCCATCAAGCCAACCCATGTACCAATCTGGTTGTGAACCAGCTCCGATTTGCCCAGGGTTGTATGGGCCGTAGATCCAAATCGGATTGATCTGAGCTACTGCGCCAAGAAATGCAGTTACGCCAAAGACAATAAAGAAGAATCCGCCGGCTTTTGCCATGTAAACCGGCATCAATGGGTAACCAACTACATTTTTCTCGGTGCGACCAGGTCCTGGATATTGGGTGTGCTTCTGATACCAGACCAACATTAAGTGAGCAGTAATGAGGGCGAGCATGATTCCTGGAATCAAGAGAATGTGAACCCCGTAGATACGTTGAATAAACATCTCACCAGGGAAGGCGCCGCCAAAGATAAAGTATGAGAGATAAGAACCGACAACAGGGATCGCTTGAATTATCGCTTCAGCAATTCTGATACCTGTTCCTGAGAGCAGATCATCTGGGAGCGAGTAGCCCAAGAAACCTTCGACAATTCCCAGAGTCAATAGAGCTACGCCAATAATCCAATTTAATTCACGTGGCTTGCGGAAGGCTCCGGTAAAGAAAACGCGCATCATGTGCACAACCATCGCAGCCATAAATATCAAGGCGGCCCAATGATGGATCTGGCGCATAAGTAGACCACCGCGGACGTCGAAAGATATGTGAAGCGCTGATGCATAAGCCGCCGACATCTTTACGCCATTTAGAGGTTCATATGAGCCTTCGTACTCAACCTCTCTCATGGAAGGGTCAAACCAAAAGGTCAGGAATGTTCCAGAGAGCAACAGGATAATGAATGAATACATCACAATTTCGCCGAGCATAAAAGACCAGTGATCCGGGAAGACTTTGGTCAGAGTCTTCTTCATCCACTTCGCGGCGCCAGTGCGTTCATCAATAAAACTTGCTGTTCCGCCAGCTAAGCGTTCACGTGCGCTCATTGAGAATCACGCCCCCAGAAACTCGGTCCGACTGCTTCATTAAATGGCGCTTTAGCAACCAAATAACCTTCGTTGTCTACAGTAATGGCTAATTGTGGCAGCGGTCTGGCCGCTGGTCCAAAGATAACTTTGGCGGCCCGAGTCACATCGAAAGTCGATTGGTGACAGGGGCAGAGCAGGTGCTTAGTGGTCTGTTCATATAGTGCGACAGCGCAACCCATATGAGAGCAAATCTTTGAGAAAGCAATAATTCCTTCATAAGTCCAAGAGAGACGCTCGGCATCCAAATTAAATTCTTCTGGGCGAATTCTGATGAGGAGAACCGAGTCTTGTGCGATGTCATCGAGATGGCGAACTTTCCCTGCTGGGAATTCAGGTTGTACCTGGGCTACGCCTCCGACCTCGAGGTCCGAAGGTCGAATTGGGCGGTCGCCTGGATCTGTGACTAATCGAGTTCCCGCCTTCCAATTTGTCTCATTTAAATCATTCTCAGGTAGCGGGCCTAAGTCACGCAGGAGCAGAACGGGTGAAATGCCAACTAAACCGAGAGCAAGTCCGAGCGTTCGTTTTATCAATGGACGTCGACCTAAGCCAGCCTGTGCGGCACCATCTTTTACCGTTGCTACGAAAGCTTCACGATCTTCATCCTTTGAGCGCTGTTCTTTCCGATAATCAACAACTTCATGATCAGGCATGAGAGTTTTTGCCCAATGGACTGCACCCATTCCGATAAAGAAAAGGGCCATTGCAAGCCCAAGGCCTAAGAAAAGTTGGTGAGCATTTGTGGTTCCAAAAATTGGAAGGAAGATCAAAGTGTCATCTGGAATCCAAACATAGGCGTAAACAAAGAGAATTGTTCCTACTGCAGAAAGTGAGAAGAGAATTGAGACTTGTCGTTCTGCTTTTTTGGCGGCAAGCGGGTCAACGTCGGCTTTGCGATGAACGTGCTCGGGTAGTCCGGGATCTGCGAGCGGTGCTAACTCCTTATTGGATTCCATATTGGATTCCATATTGGGTTCCATATTGTTCTCACTCATTAGCGCGCCTTAGTTGTTAGCCAGACAGCAATACCAATAAGGATTCCCAAGCCAAGGATGAATCCAACTGCGCCCTCGGTTACCGGCCCAACGCGACCTAACGCCGCGCCACCAAGTGAAGGTTCAGTTTCAACGAACTTGATCCACTTGATGATTGATAGCTTCTCTTCATGGGTTAACACTGAATTTGCGAAGACTGGCATGGCTTGTGGGCCAGTAACCATTGCCTCATAAATGTGTTTAGGTTCAACGCCCATAACAGTGGGTGCGTACTTACCTTGGGTAAGCGCACCGCCTTGGCCCGCGAGGTTATGGCACATGGCGCAATTAGTTCTAAATAGTTCGCCGCCATCTGCGGTATTTCCATCGCGCTCCCAAGCCAACTCTTCATTCGTTACAGCAGCTGGCCCCGGTGCGAGCGAGGCGACGTAAGCTGCTAGAGCTGCAGTTTCGCGTTCGTCGTAAACCGGATCCTTACGCATGGCTTGTTGACTCATATCAGCCATTGGCATACGCCCTGTTGCAACTTGGAAATCAACTGAAGCGGCACCAACGCCGATTAGTGACGGCGCTGCTCCTGCGCCCTCTGCATTAAGTCCATGGCAGGAGGAACATCCACGCGCAAATATCTCTTTACCTTCTGCGATAAGCGACGCCTTATCGGAAGAGAGAACAACTTGAACCTCCTCCGTTGCAGCTTGGGCTACGGTAAACCCGACGCCTGCGAGCAATAATCCGGAAAGCAGCATTAGCGGTGCTGCGAACCGGTGCCTCCGGTACCTGGAGACGAAACCAATGAATCTATTCACAGATTTGCCCATTTACTGCACCAGATAGATTGCAGAGAAGAGCGCAATCCAAACAATGTCAACGAAATGCCAATAATAAGAGACAACAATTGCGGTCGTAGCTTGAGAATGGCCAAAGCGTCGGGCTTTCGAAACGCGAATCAAGACAACCAAGAAGGCAAGCAATCCACCAGTCACATGAAGGCCATGGAAACCAGTTGCGAGATAAAAGACCGAACCATATGGGCTCGAAGATAAAGTCAAACCCTCATGGACAAGTTCGGCATATTCGAAAACTTGGCCACCAATAAAAAATGCTCCCATGACAAAGGTGAGGGCAAACCACTCGCGCATTCCCCATTTTGAGATCTGCAAGAGAGTTCCAGTTCGCGCATTCTGGAAACGTTCAGCAGCAAAGACTCCGAACTGACAAGTTACAGAGGAGAGCACCAAAATTGTGGTGTTGAAAGCAGAGAATGGGATATTCAAATACTCAACTGATTCAGCCCAAACTTCGGGGCCTTGAACAGCTCGAGTGGTGAAATACATAGCGAAGAGCGCCGCAAAAAACATAAGTTCGCTCGAAAGCCAGACGATTGTGCCCACTGCAACGATATTTGGGCGGTTAAGGCGTGGAGTGGGGGTCGCCAAGGCGCTACTCATGCGGGGGATTATTCCTGAAAAGAGAGCCAAGCGCCCCTACCTTTTGACCCCACGTGGCGGTGAAGCGCATCACTCAATAATTGGCCAGTAATTGCAGAAGACCGGAATTTAGCTTTTCCCTCTAGACTTGCGAGTTATGGAGTCCTTCAAAGTCATTCTTTACTCCGATGACGCAACCGTGAGGGAGAGCGTCCGAAAAGCGCTCGGCCGGCGACTTTCGCAGGCTCTACCCGAAAATGAGGTTATTGAGTTTGCTACGGCCGCTGCTTTGAGGCTTTATGTAGATGAGAAGAAGATTGGATCCAAGAACAAGGTTGATTTATTCATATTAGATGGGGAGGCCACACCTGAAGGTGGGATGGGGCTGGCCCGACAGCTCAAAGATGAGATCTTTGACTGTCCACCTACGCTTTTGATTGTTGCGCGCGAGCAAGATGCCTGGCTCGCAGGTTGGTCACGAGCCGATGGCGTTGTTACACATCCCATCGACCCCTTCACACTTTCAAAGAGCGTCCTAGCTCTAGTTGCTCCGGCAACAGCCAAAAACTGATTGTCTATCAATATTGTCCATCAATATTGACGCCTGAGGGTCCTAGATATGGGAATCAAAGAGGTAAATCAAAAGCTAGCCGAGCTTCAGAATCTTTCCAGCGAAGAAGTTCGCGTCGCCATGAAGGAGATTCTCTCTGGAGCGGCAGATGAAGAATCAATTAAAGAGTTCTTAATTGGTCTAAAGCAAAAAGGCGAGCGGGCGGAAGAAGTGATGGCACTTGTTGACACTCTATATGAGCATGCGACGCTCGTTGAAATTCCGGATCGGACAGTCGACATTGTCGGAACTGGTGGGGATGGATTCAACACAATAAATATCTCAACGAGTGCAGCGATTCTGACTACAGCGGCTGGTGCGCGGGTACTAAAGCACGGCAATCGCGCTGCATCGTCAGCATCAGGCGCCGCCGACCTATTGGAAGAACTTGGAATTAACATCAACCTAAACGCAGATCAGTTATCTGAGTGTGTGAGAAAGATCGGTATTGGTTTTGCTTTTGCACCGAAATTTCACCCAGCTATGCGCTTCGCAGCGCCCGCCCGTAAATCTCTTGGATTGCCAACTGTCTTCAACATTCTTGGGCCACTTGCAAATCCAGCGCGACCAAAAGCAGTTGCAATTGGCGTGGCTCGATTAGAGATGTTTGAGTTGGTAGCAAAGGTGCTCGCCGAGAGGGGATGCGAGGGATTTGTTTTCCGTGGCGAAGAAGGCCTTGATGAAATCTCGATCGCCGGCTCGACGGCCATCTATCAGATTCGCGATAAGAGGTACGAACTTCATGACTTCGATCCCCGGTCAATCGGTATTGAATTAGAGAGTCTTGAGACTATCCGCGGCGGCGATGCGAAATTCAACGCGGCAGTGACGGAGAGCGTATTTAGAGGAAAAAGTGGACCTGCCCGGGAAGCCATCCTTTTGAATAGCGCCGTTGCAATTGCGGCTTTTAAGGCAGACTTCAACCTACCGTTAGAGACACAGTTGGCGAATGGCTACGTTCTTGCTAAGGCGGGAGTTGATAGTGGTCGGGCTCTAGAACTGATTCAGCGGTGGCGAGAACTTTCAAACGAGTTAGCGAAATCTTCTTTATAGCGAGATTGTTCAGAAATAACTTTCAAGCGTTCTAGGGATGCTCGCGCATGACCGGCGCCGAAGATAGAACGAGACCACTCACCTTGAATATCAAGAATGCGGGTTGATTCACGTTCTGCGTAACGTAATAAAGCTTCTACTTCTTCATGGCTTGATGCGGGCAAGATGCCCCCGTTGTCTGGTACGACCTCTGCGACATTGCGCAACGCAGTGATCGCCTGGGAGATTGACAGTGCGTCTTCAAACTTCATTTTGCTGACCAAGGTTGCTGCTAGCCGGCCAAACCGAATCAAAACAAGTTCTACCACTTCGTGATCGCCACCAACCCCTAATCGATTAGAAAGAACTAACTCTTCAATCCTCGTAAAACTTCGGATTCGTTCGCCTCGGGCCGATCCTTTGATGAATGCTCCCAGACGATTCCTAGCCTCAGCGGCCTCTTCAAATCTCTCTTGAAGAGCTAATTCGGACATACGGTCACGCAGAGTTTTGAGCACCAAACGTGAGTCGTTGAGCATCGCGAAATGAAGTTCTTCAGAGATCGAGCGATATGAATCGAATGATTGAAGTCCAATACAGGGGGCGCCACACTTTCCGAGATCTAAGAGCGCACAGGCGCTGGCGCTCTTCATACTTTGCAAGGTAATTCTTGGTTTGCATTGGCGAATAGGAAACGCTTCGTGCAGCGCCTGGATAGCGCGCTCAGCCTCATCTCGTCCGTTAAAGGGTCCGCTCCAAGCAACTGAATCGGTTAAGCCGGTTGCCCCTTTTACTTGAGTGAGCCTGGGATAGGCCTCATCAGTTAGTCGTATCCAAATCGCTTTCTCTTGGAATCTAGAGCGTCGATTAAAACGTGGACGGTTCGCAGCAATCATTCTCAACTCGCGCACTTCAGCTTCAAGTATGGTCGGAGTTTCGATGATGTCGACCCGATCGGCTAAAGCGATCATGTCGTGAATTCTTTTTCTTGTTTCTGCAGCGGTGAAGTAACTTCTTACTCTAGTTCGAAGATTTCGGGTAGTGCCGATATAGAGAGCTTCGCCAGTTGAATCGCGAAAAACATAAACCCCGGGTGTGGCGGGAAGACCTTCGGCGAAATGACGTTTTCTTCGTTGGGCATCCGTTACTCGATTGGTGAATCCTCTTACGTCCTCCAGAGTCGTGACTCCAAAAGATCCCAGTCTTTCAATTACTCCGTGAAGGACATCTACAGTTGCTCTTGCATCCGCTAAGGCTCGGTGTTCGGGCGTAGTTTTAGCACCAAAGAAACTTGCTAAGGTCGCTAACTTGAAATCACGAACTTCATCTTTCGTTACAACATATCGAGTGATACGCGCAGTATCGATAACCTGATATTTAGGCCATGGAATTGCAAAACGTTCGGCAGATGCGCGAAGAAAACCGATATCAAATGGAGCATTATGGGCAACTAGAACACTCTCTTCAGCTGAACCCATGAACTCAAAGAGCGAGAAAATGGCCTCGCCAATCGGGGGAGCGGAGATAACCATCGCATCGGTGATGCCAGTTAGAACTGTAATAAAGGGCGGGATTGGTCCGCCCGGATTGACCAAGGTCTGAAACTCGCCAATGACTTCGCCACCGCGAACTTTCACCGCACCGATTTCGGTGATTGCGCAATCTTTAGGTGAACCCCCCGTAGTTTCGAGATCTACAACTACAAAGGTCGTATCAATCAGATTTCTTCCCAAATCATCGAAAGTTGGTTGCCAATTTACCTGTGACTCTTCCGGGCCGCTCACGAGCCGAATTTAGATTGCCCTGCTGACAATTGCGATGACCGAATTGATATAACCTAACGGCATGACAACTCTGGGCGCTCCAGAAGGTTGGCTGGTCGATTATTCGTCCGATAGCGCGGGGGATGTTGGCGTTCTTCTCCTTCATGGGTTCACAGGATCTCCGGCCTCGATGAGACCTTGGGCGCACTTTCTTGAATCGAGAGGTATTGCAGTTCGCGTACCTAGGATTCCTGGCCACGGAACCAGGTGGCAGGACCTAAACAAAGTTAAATGGCAGAGTTGGTCCGAACGAGCTGAGCGAGACTTATCGGATTTACTAAATCGGTACACGCGGGTCTTTATTTTTGGGCTTTCCATGGGCGGAGCCAATACCCTTCATATTGCGGCCAAACATTCGCATCAGCTTGCCGGGATTGTTCTTGTTAATCCCATGATTCACATCCCGGACCCTTCAATTCGATTTATTGATTTGATCAAGTACATAACTCCGAAGCGGCCTTCCGTTGGAGATGACATTAAGAAGCCGGGCGTAACTGAGTGGGGATATGACGCGCTTCCAATGAAAGGAGTTGCCCAACTGCACCGCTTTCTTAAAGCAACACGTGCAACTCTAAATTCTGTGACCTGTCCTACCTTACTTTTTCATAGCGTTGAGGATCATGTCCTTCCGGTATCCAATACCGAGATAATCATGAATGAAATCGGAGCCAGCGAAAAAGTGCGAATTGAACTAGCAAATTCTTATCATGTTGCGACTCTAGATTACGATGCCGAAACAATTTTTGAGAATTCAATTCAATTCATTAAATCAAAATCCTAGGCGGAAATAACGCCGGCTCCTAAAAGAACTAGCAGACCAGAACCGAGCAATACTCGATAAATCACAAAGGGCGCAAAGCTTGCTCTACTCACGAACCTTAGGAACCAGCGAATCACTAAATACCCAACTACAAATGCGACCAAGGTTGCAACTGTGGTCTCAAGCGCAGAGAACTTGGATAACTCTGGTTGAGAAACTGATTGGCTAAGTTCATAGAATCCACTTGCCAATACCGCAGGAATTGCAAGCAAAAATGAGTAGCGAAGAGATTCAACGCGCGAGAAGCCCAGGATCCGACACATTGCAATGGTGGCGCCCGACCTGGAGACCCCGGGAATTAGCGCAAGCGCTTGGGCAAAGCCAACCAAGAGACCATCTCTAATTCTCATGTCTTCTAAGTTGCGCGCGCTCCGGGAGTATCGATCAGCAACTCCCAGTATCAATCCGAAAACTATGAGTACCGTTGCGATTATCCAAAGCGATCGAAAATCTTCTCTTATTAAGTCTTGTAGAAGGAAACCAAGAGTCATGATTGGAATTGAACCGAAAATTATTAGCCAACCCAGTCGCGCTTGTTGTATCTCGTGTGTTTTTCTCTGAATCGAGGCGACCCAATTCTTAACAATTCGAGCAATGTCCCGGCGGAAATAGACCAAGACGGCAAACTCGGTACCTAATTGGATGATTGCGGTGAAGGTCGCTCCTGGATCTTCAGCGCCCGGTGAGATGATCCCGGCGATTCGAAGATGTGCGCTAGATGAAATTGGCAAAAATTCTGTGAGGCCTTGAAGTATCGCTAAGAGAATCGCCTCAAGCATTTTCGAATCGTACTGCTCGAGTGGACGATACTGGGATCGAACCAGTGACCCCTTCCATGTCAAGGAAGTGCGCTACCGCTGCGCTAATCGTCCGTATTTAGTTATCTGGCCTAAGTTCAAACTTATCGAGGTGGAGACGGGATTTGAACCCGTGTAGCGGGATTTGCAGTCCCGAGCCTCGCCTCTCGGCCACTCCACCAAATCTCTAACTTTCCGATTCCACCTGCTGCCTGCTCGCATCGAGCGGACGACGGGGGTCGAACCCGCGACCTGAACCTTGGCAAGGTTCCGCGCTACCAACTGCGCTACGTCCGCAAACTTGATCCCGCCACCTGCTGGCACCCCTGATCAAGGAGGGGAAATCTATCCTAGATTTAGAGGGCTTCCCAAATGAATGAAAAATAGGCGGTGGTCTTTGGAGCGTTTCTGGATGAATGGGCGCCAGGCCGAGAACCTTCAAGAAGTCAGAACCGACTTGGAAGCAATTAACGAACCGGGATTTTGGTCCATCGTAGGCACCTTCGAAGGTGAGTGGACCTTGGCCCGCTTCCAAGAAGTCCGTGAGAAAGAATTTGTTAGTAGTAACTCATCGCTGCGAATCGGCGAGTGGCGTAGTTCAAAAACGAAGAGCGAGTACCAAAATTATGTGGATGAGATTCGAAATTTAATTGCTACCGGAGAGGTCTATCAAGTTAATGCCTGTCGAATACTTTCTGCTCCGGTGGTTGAAGATGGCGACCTCTCGAAACTGTTTAGTCACATTTTGAATGAAAATCCAGCGCCTTTTGCAGGTTACTTATCAATTTCGGGGCTGGAAATCGCGTCAGCATCTCCAGAGAGATTTATTTCGAAGCATGATGAAACTATTCTTTCGAGTCCGATCAAAGGGACATCCGCAACTGCTGATTTTCTGCCTAAAGACCGAGCCGAAAATCTAATGATTGTTGATTTAATAAGAAATGACCTAGGCCGAATCTGCAAGACCGGCAGCATTTCTACTCCGAGGCTCCTTGCAACGGAGGCGCATCCAGGTTTGTTTCATCTCGTTTCAGATATCAAGGGCGCTCTGCTGACAGAAATCAAACTCTCAGAAGCGCTTCGCCAAATAATGCCGCCTGGTTCTATTAGTGGAGCGCCGAAATCAAGCGCGCTAAGAATCATTCGAGAGAATGAAGGGCGACGCGGTCCGTACTGTGGCGTCTTTGGTTGGTCTGATGGTCAACGGATGGAACTCAGCGTTGGAATTCGACTCTTTTGGAGAGAAAATAACCAGATCCATTTTGGAACTGGCGCAGGGATAACCTGGGATAGTGATCCTGTCTCTGAATGGGAGGAGACTGAACTAAAGGCTCGCCGCCTGATAGTTCTAACGCGACGATGATTATTCTTAATGGTGAATTGCATGAAGGTTCAGGTCTTAGCGATGCAATACTGCTAGGCGATGGGGCATTTGAAACCCTTAGAAGTTACGAGGGCAAACTCTTTGCTTTAACCAAACATTTAGATCGACTAGAACTAGGGCTTCGCCAACTATCCCACTCCGATTTATTGCCTGAGGGCTATGAGCGAGGGGCGGTTTGTAGCGCCATTGAAAAGGCGCTTAAGTCAGAAAACTTCAAAAATGGAGCGTTGCGAGTATCGGCTTATGTCGATGGAAGCTTGGTTGTTTCATATAAAGAGTATTCACCTCCTACGGGAAGCATTCGATGTCTGACCCTTCGGGAACGCTCTGACGGCTTCCTATTCAAGAGCTCCTCTTATTCAATGCGTTTAAGGGCTAAACGTTATGCGGTGAGCAAAGGATTTGATGACGCGGTTTTCGTTGGATCGGGCGATGAGATTTCAGAGCTCTCCACTGCAAATTTGATTGCACTTGTCGATGAACAGTGGGTTACGCCACGACTTGAGAGCGGAGCCCTACCCGGAATAACTAGGGGAGAACTCGTATCGAACTTTGGAGTAAGGGAGGTCCCGTTAACAAGGAGTGAGTTGGAAAACGCCCGGGCCATTGCGGCTATCTCTAGCCTTCGGGAAATTCAGGGCATTAAGGAGATTGACGGGAAAAGCACTCCAAACTCTGACGCGCTTCGAGAACTTCAAGAGAGTTTTCATAGTTGGATTTTGGGTAACCTTGCCCTGTGAATTTTCGCCAACAGATCAAATCAAATCCGTACGGTTCCCTCGTCTGGCGTATTTTCATTGGCGTTATCGGGGGACTGGTAACGATTGTCGGCACAATATTTCTTTTCGCCCCTGGCCCCGGTTTACTTGTACTTTTGGCGGGTCTCGGAATTTTGGCAACAGAGTTCGCTTGGGCCGCAAATGCGATCCGTAAGACAAAGTCGATAGCTCAAACCACTTCGGAAAAGTTTCGCATTCCGCTCTGGGTCAAATACCTCTTGGGTGCGGGCGGCGCCTTATTCTCAATCGCCCTTTTGGTAATTCTTTACGCTTAGAAGAATCTACGCTTTGGTAGCCTCACGCTGTGACTAGTGCTTCCGGAGCTGGCTCAATCTCGATAACGCTAAATGGCGCCCCCAAATCTCTACCGGGTGACCTAAAAGTTACACAGATTTGCGAAGAGTTATATCCGGCACAAATAAAACCAGGTCCAAAGGCGATTGTTCTCTGTCGCATCAATGGGGAAATCAAAGATCTCTGGAGTGATTTGCGAGATGGCGATGTTGTCGAGACGATAACTATTGATAGCGAAGAAGGACTTAATGTTCTGCGGCACTCCACGGCGCATGTGTTGGCACAGAGCGTCCAATCCATATTTCCGCAGACCCGTTTAGGAATTGGACCGCCAATAACCGACGGTTTTTACTATGACTTCGATCCAGAGCGCCCATTCACGCCAGAAGATTTAGAGAAGCTCGAGAGCGCAATGCGCAAAATCATCAAAGATGGTCAACGATTCAAGCGCAGGGTAGTTACTGAGAGTGAAGCGTTGAGCGAACTCGCTAATGAAAATTACAAGTGCGAATTGATCAAGTTAAAGAGTGGCGATGTAGCAGAAGGCGCTTCGGTCGAAGTTGGAGCTGGAGAATTGACGATTTACGACAATCTGGGAAGGGATGGCAAAGCCGTTTGGAGCGATTTGTGTCGTGGCCCGCATCTGCCTTCAACAAAATTCATTCCAGCATTTAAATTGATGCGTTCTGCCGGCGCTTATTGGCGCGGATCTGAAAAGAATCCAATGCTGCAGCGCATATATGGAACGGCCTGGCCTTCGCCAGAAGCGCTCGACGAATATCTGAATTTCCTTGCTGAAGCTGAGAAGCGCGACCATCGCCGCCTCGGGGCAGAACTGGATCTCTTCTCATTTCCAGATGAGATTGGCTCTGGTTTAGCTGTGTTCCACCCGAAAGGTGGGATTGTCCGAATGGCGATGGAGGAGTACTCGAGAAAGCGCCATGTTGAAGAGGGATACGAATTCGTTTATTCACCTCACTTAACGAAGTCGGCTCTTTTCGAAAAATCTGGCCATTTGGATTGGTATTCCGAAGGAATGTATCCACCAATGGTGATGGATGAGGAACTTCATGCTGACGGCACCATCAAGCGTGCTGGCCAGAAGTACTACATGAAGCCGATGAATTGCCCCTTTCATAATTTGATCTTCTCCTCCAGAGGACGCTCCTATAGAGAGCTTCCGCTTCGGCTTTTTGAATTTGGCACGGTGTATCGCTACGAAAAATCTGGCGTTATACATGGAATTACTCGGGCTAGAGGTTTCACTCAAGACGACGCCCACATTTATTGCACACCCGATCAAATGGCTGATGAGCTCGATAGTCTGCTTACATTTGTTCTCAATTTACTCCGTGACTATGGCCTACAAGATTTCTATCTTGAATTATCAACGAAGAATAAAGAGAAATTTATTGGAGCAGACGAGGACTGGAACCGCGCAACCGAGACCTTGAGAAGCGCAGCTGAGAAGCAGAACTTAAAATTGGTCTTGGACGAAGGAGGAGCCGCCTTTTACGGTCCCAAGATAAGCGTTCAAGCTAAAGATGCCATCGGGAGAACCTGGCAAATGTCTACCATCCAAGTGGATTTTCAATTGCCTCAGCGTTTTGAACTCGAGTATCAAGCTTCGGATGGTTCTAGGCAACGCCCCGTAATGATTCATCGTGCGCTCTTTGGTTCTATTGAACGTTTCTTCGGCGTCCTAACTGAGCACTACGCAGGTGCATTTCCGCCCTGGCTTGCCCCAGTGCAAGTTAGAGGCATTCCAGTTGCTGAAGCTTTTGCGCCTTATCTAGCTGAGGTGATTACTCAGATGCGAAAACTGGGTATCCGTGCTGAAATCGATGACTCCGATGATCGAATGCAGAAGAAGATTCGAAACGCCCAAGCTGAGAAGATTCCATTTATGTTGATCGCCGGTGAAGAGGACCAGAAAGCAGGGGCCGTCTCTTTCAGATATAGAAATGGTGAGCAGAAAAATTCAATCGCGATTAAAGACGCTATCGAAATGATTCAAAAAGTTATTCTGGATAGAACTCAAGTTTAGAGATTAAATCTAATGACCAAGGATGCTCTCGATGGGGTAGGAATCCCCGATCGTTGGCAGCGCTTATGGGCTCCACATCGGATGGCCTATTTGTCGGGCGAAAACCGTCCGTTAAAGGAGAACGATGTTTCGTGTCCGTTCTGCGAGATTCCCAAGGGTGAAGATGAATCCTCGTTAATTGTTTATCGAGGACAAACGGCCTACGTAGTTCTCAATCTATATCCATACAACCCTGGCCATTTACTAGTTTGTACTTATAGACACATCGCAGATTTAACGGACTTAACCGTTGAAGAGCGAGAAGAGATGTTTCGCTTAACATCAGATGCCATGCGTGTCATTAGAAGAGTCTCAAAGCCAGGTGGTTTCAATCTCGGAATGAATCAAGGCGCTGTCTCGGGCGCCGGAGTAGCTGAACATATCCATCAACATGTGATACCCAGATGGTCTGGTGATGCAAATTTCATGCCTCTGATTGGCCAGACAAAAGTACTGCCCAAGCTTTTAAGTGAAACTCGCTCCGAACTAGCTAGCGCTTGGTTAGAGATTGAATAATCCTGTTTAGTTCTGCTATCCCAAAAGTTTTCGTTGATCCGATTGGCAGCGCAATGGCAAATATTCCCTGAAAGAAGCCCTCGGCACCGAGTTCTCTGTACACCTGGGTATATTCATCCTGGAACTCTGAGATAAGTTCGATCATTTCGCTATCTGCTGGATATTTCGTCACGGAAGCACCGGAATAATCATGGACGATATTGTCTTCGAGCGAAATTAAGGCAGTAGGAGATCCTACTTCGTCATGGAGAACCAGGTATGGCGTAGCAAATTGCTCAAGGACCCTATTTCCAATCAAAACGATGTCATCAAAGTCAGACTCGGAAAATTCAATTCCCTGAACGAGCAGAACCCGGGGGAATTGCCGCTCTTGATAGTGTTGCCAAATCTCAATCATCTGCGGCGAGATACCGCTTCGCGCGTCAACTAGTAGGGCAAAAAAATCTAACTTGTCTGAGTATTCAAAATCTCTCAAGTCGCTAGAAATCGGCATTAACTGAAGGTTGGCTCTCAATTCCGATAGGTGCGTAACCGGCTTGACCTCATAATGGTGAGCCATGGCCATATGAATCTGGCCGGTATACATGTGGAGAGCCTACGATGTATCCAATGATTCAGCAGAGATTCAAAGTACAAGTGACATCGTTTATCACGCCGATATGCCGGTTACTCCTGCGGTTGGGCATAAGTGCCAACGCAATCACAATAATTGGAGCCTTTGGGGTTGCCCTCTCGGCCATTTATTTCTTTGGAATGGGTAATTTCTTTATTGGAACGCTGGTTGTCTCACTTTTTGTACTAAGTGATCTTTTTGATGGAACCATGGCGCGGCTATCGGAAACCCATGGAACAAAGTGGGGAGCGTTGCTGGACTCTACGTTAGATCGGGTAAGTGATGCCGCAATCGTGATTGGAATTTGGATCTACCTTTTCGAGGAAGGCTCTGATCTTCACTTTCTCGCAGTATCGGTGCTCTTTCTGAGTGGCCTCATCCCATACATAAGAGCAAAGGCCGAGAGTTTGGGAATTTCTTGTACCGTTGGAATTGCCGAACGCGCCGAACGCCTCATCATCCTGCTAGTCGGTACCGGTTTATACGGTCTTGGGCTAGATATTGCGCTGCCGATCTCGCTCACTCTTTTGACCTTCCTTAGTTTGGTAACAGTGTTCCAGCGGTTAAGGATTGTTCAAAAAGCATGAAAATAGCCTCTGAGTTTTTAACTTTCGCTTTGTACAGCGCGCTCTGGCGAGTTGTTCGTCTATTGCCTGAAAGATGGGCCTATACAATTTTCAATTGGCTAAGCCGACGTGCCTACAAAAAGAACGGAAGAAGGGTTCAAAGATTAAGAGAAAACTACCAAAGAGCTTTTCCCAATAAGAACAGTGACGAAACTGAAGAGTTAGTAAGAAGTGGGTTAGCGAATGCGATGCGTTATTGGTGCGACACGTTCCGAATATCAGATTGGAGCACAACTCGAGTCACGTCAACCGTCACCACTGTAAATAATGAATTGCTCGTTGATTCAGTAAAGAGTGGTGTGGGCGTCATTATTGCGCTACCACATGCTGGAAACTGGGATCATGCTGGCCTCTATTACTGCTCTCAGGGGATAACAGTTCATACCGTTGCCGAGCACCTAAAACCAGAGCGTCTATTCCGAAAGTTTTTGGCGCATCGGGAGGCAATGGGAATGAAGGTCCTGGATCTACAGGCCAACGTCACAGAAGAATTAATTAAGCGTCTAAATGAGGGTGAGTTAGTTGCTTTAGTCGCCGATCGCGATCTTTCAAAGTCTGGGGTAAACGTCGAGTTTTTTGGCGCCCGCGCTCGAATGCCTGCAGGACCTGCACTCTTGGCTTACCGTTCGAAGGCTCATCTCATAACGGCTTATGTTTCATATGCCGATAACGGTATCCGAATTGCATTTAACGGTCCTTTTCTAGTTCGTCGCGAAGAGCCAGAAGCGAGCGAAGTACGGCGCTTAACTCAGGAGATTGCGAATCGATTTGAGTTGGATATTCAGCAAGATCCATCTTCCTGGCATATGCAACAACGAATATTCCTTGAAGAAGCGAGCAATTAATTGAAAATTGGAATGGTTTCTCCCTATGCATGGGATATTCCCGGTGGAGTACAAGCGCATATAAATGATTTAGCGCATCACTTTATAGAAGGGGGTCACGAAGTTTCAGTGCTTGCCCCTGCAGTAGAAGTGGAATCTATCGAAGAGAGCTTTGTAGTCGCTGCTGGTCGGCCCGTAGCTATTCCCTATAACGGTGCAGTCGCACGTGTTCTCTTCGGTCCGCTAGCGGCAACTCGGGTTAGGCAATGGATTGCTAGAAATGATTTTGATGTCTTGCATCTTCATGAACCCGCAATTCCTTCGCTCTCACTTCTTGCCTGTTCGATTGCAGACGGGCCTATGGTGGGCACTTTTCACGTTGCTGCCCCAAGACAGAAAGTTGCTTTTGCTATCGCCCCACTTCTCGAACCGGTAATTGAGAAACTTCGCGCCCGGATTGCAGTTAGTGAAGTAGCACGTGAGACCTTGACCATTCATCTTGACACCGATGCGGTTGTAATCCCAAATGGGATCGACACTTCCTACTTCTCGTCTGCTCAAAATAATCCAGCTTGGAAGAGGGACTTTACGCTGGGATTCTTAGGTCGATTTTCGGAGCCTCGCAAGGGCCTCGAAATACTCCTTGCGGCGCTACCGAATCTAGTTCGAGCAATTCCGAATCTAAGACTCTTGATTGCCGGTCCCGGGGAAGGTTTGGAGGTTATGCAGTCGGTAAGTCCAAATCTACGAAATCGAATTGAATTCCTCGGCCGACTTACTGAAGAAGAGAAAGCGAACTTCTTGAAATCAATTGATATCTATGTGGCTCCTAACACCGGCGGAGAATCATTCGGAATCATTCTTGCTGAGGCGATGGCCGGCGGCGCTGCGATAGTAGCTAGTGATCTGCCAGCTTTCAGAAATGTTCTAGGCGATGGTGCATTTGGCCATACCTTCGAAAATGAGAATTCAGCAGATTTGGCACGGGTAATAATTCGACTCGCTCAAGACCGATCTGACTTAGAAGGTTTGAAAAATCGAGCTATCGAGGGCGCGGCCAGGTTTGATTGGAAAGTAGTGGGACCAGAAATCATGAATGTTTATTTGCATGCAAAAGGAGAGACAGAGAAAGTAACTGTTGGATCTGAAACTAGAAGTTGGTTGAGATTTTTAAGCCGGGATGACCAGGAGATTTAATGAGTGAATTTATCGCAGCACTTCTCATTTCCTTGGTTTTCATCTGGTATCTAACTTTCTCAGCCAATCGCTTAGATCGACTACATCATCGAGTTGAGACTTCATGGGCCAATCTTGATTCCATTTTGCAACGCAGGGCTGCCCTTGCTCAGGAGATCGCAAATTTCAAAGAAATTGATCCGGCCACCAAACTAATCATCACACTAGCCTCTCACCAAGCTCGGGATGCCGAAATTTCAGAACGGAGCGGAGCCGAGAGCGGACTATCAGAAGCTCTAAAACTCCTAGCGCAAGAGAGCGATATTCCAGAGATATACCCAGAATCATTTGAGGAATTAAGCGCCATTACTGACCGATTGAAGACTGCTATTGCAATTCATCAGGAAGCTGTGAGTGCCACTAGAAAACGCCGATCCAAATTAATTATTAGAACCTTTCGCCTAGCGGGTAGCGCACCTCTGCCAGTCACGTATCCTTTTGAAGATGATGTTCTCTAAACTTCTCCGAAAAACCGGGATTACTGTTGTATCACTACTTCTAGTTTCAAGTTGCTCGATCTCGAGTAATCGACTTGTCGAAACTACCGCACGACCAGAGCCAGAGCGAAACGTCCTCACTGGTGAGGTTGGCAAGAATGGGAAAGTAATCGCCATAAAGTTTGATGACACGAGAGCTGCTCATCCCCAAGAAGGTGTTGAAAGCGCCGATGTCGTATTCGTGGCTCAAGTTGAGGCTGGATTGACTCGTTTGATGGGAATTTACAGTTCTAATTATCCAGAGCAAGTTGGCCCAGTTCGTTCGGCGCGAATATCAGATGTTGATATTTTGGCGCAATTCGGAAAAGTTGGATTCATGTATAGCGGCGCACAGAGCAAATTGCGCCCCGTATTAGCAAATGCAAATCTTGTAAATCTAAGCGCGGAGCGAAATCCTCCAAGCATCTACTTCAACGATCCGAGTCGAATTGCGCCCTACGCCATGATGGTTCGTGTGCCACTTCTTTTAGAAAAGGCTAACGAAGTTGATTCAGTTTCAACTATTGGGTGGAACCATGGCGATATCAGCGAATTTGCTGAGCCAATATTGAGCGCAAAAATTACTTGGCCGAACGCATCCTACGAAGCTATATGGAATGTCGAGGAAAGAAGATTTATTCTGAATTTCAATGGAGCTCCTAACTTTGCAAAATCTGGAGAGCAACTCGGATCAAACATGATCATTGTGCAGATCGTTGAGATATTTCCTTCCGAGTATGGAGATAAATTCGGTGGGATTACTCCAAAGTCGAAGGTTGTGGGGAGCGGCACGGCCTACCTACTTCGTGACGGTTCAATTACTGAAGTTACCTGGGTGCGGGAGAGCGCAGAATCTCCCACAACATGGGTTCTTCCCGACGGGGAAGCTGCGAATTTCGCGACCGGCCAAGTTTGGATATTTCTAACCGATAAAAAGCCGTCAATAACGTATCCAGTAGTTGATGAGGCTTCGGAGAATTAGGCTCAAACTCGCCTGATCGGCGAAACTAAGTAGAATCCCGGCATGGCTGAGACTCATTTGACCGGAACATCGCGCGTTAAGCGTGGTATGGCCGAAATGCTTAAAGGCGGCGTAATTATGGACGTCGTAAATGCAGAGCAAGCGAAGATTGCTGAGGATGCTGGAGCTGTTGCGGTGATGGCGCTCGAGCGCGTCCCGGCCGATATTCGCGCCCAAGGCGGAGTCGCACGTATGTCAGATCCCGACATGATCGCCGAGATTCAGGCATCGGTATCAATTCCGGTAATGGCAAAGGCTCGAATTGGTCATTTTGTCGAAGCACAAATCCTTCAAGCGATTGGCGTTGACTACATAGATGAGTCAGAAGTTCTTACCCCTGCTGACTACACGCACCATATTGATAAGTGGAACTTCACCGTTCCTTTTGTATGTGGAGCTACGAACCTTGGTGAAGCGCTACGAAGAATTAATGAGGGTGCAGCAATGATTCGATCTAAAGGCGAAGCGGGAACAGGCGATGTTTCAAATGCCACCACGCACATGCGTTCAATTTCCGGAGAGATTCGTAAGCTCTCGGCGATGCGTGAAGACGAGTTATATGTTGCCGCAAAGGAATTGCAAGCGCCTTACGAGTTAGTAAAAGAAGTTGCCCAATCTGGAAAGTTGCCAGTTGTCCTGTTCACCGCCGGCGGAATTGCTACTCCGGCTGATGCCGCAATGATGATGCAGTTAGGCGCTGACGGAGTCTTCGTTGGATCCGGTATCTTCAAGAGCGGAGATCCCGCTAAGCGTGCGGCTGCAATAGTTAAGGCCGTTACCTTCTATACCGATCCAAAAATTGTTGCCGACCAATCCCGTGGTCTAGGTGAAGCAATGGTCGGAATTAATGTCGCAGATATTCCCGTTCCCCATCGATTAGCAGAGCGAGGCTGGTAACCGAGATGCTAATTGGAGTCTTGGCGCTCCAAGGTGATGTTCGGGAGCATATAAAGTCTCTTCAGGAATGTGGCGTCGCTGCAGTAGAGGTTCGAACCTCTAAAGAAGTCAAGGAAATCGAAGCGCTAGTCATACCTGGTGGCGAGTCGACAACCATCAGTAAATTGGCGCGGGCCTTTGGTCTATTTGAAGCGATACAGAACAGAATCCAATCCGGTATGCCAGTCTATGGATCGTGCGCCGGTTTGATTCTGCTCTCTGATCGGGTTTTAGATGCAATTGAAGGACAAGAGACCTTTGGTGGTTTAGATATAACCTCGCGGCGTAACGCTTTTGGACGACAGGTCGATTCTTTTGAGAGCGATATTGATTTTAAAGGTTTGACCGGTCCCAAGTTCCGTGCAATATTCATAAGGGCGCCATGGATAGAAGAGTTCGGAGCCAGCGTAGAAGTCCTTGCTCAAGTTGATGGACGACCGGTCGCAGTTCGAAGCGGGAATCTATTGGCGACTTCATTTCATCCTGAACTTACAAGTGATAATCGAATTCATCGTTACTTTGTCGAAGAAATTTGCAGAAGTGCTCAGAAAGTAGGCGCCTAATGTCCGGCCATTCCAAATGGGCAACAATTAAAAGAAAAAAGGCGCTGATTGATTCGAAGCGTTCAAAGGCATTTGCCAAACATATAAAGGCAATTGAAGTAGCCGCGCGGAATGGGGGAGCAGATCCTGCCGGAAATCCAACGCTCTTCGATGCGATCGCGAAAGCTAAGAAAAACTCGGTGCCGAGCGACAATATAGAGAGAGCCTTGAAACGCGCAGCGGGGAGTGAAGGTGGCGGTGCTCAATACGAAACAATTATCTATGAAGGTTATGGGCCGGGAGGCGTTGCCTTCTTGATTGAATGCCTATCTGACAACCGGAATCGAATCGCGTCTGATGTGCGCGTTGCTGTTACTAGAAATGGTGGAACGATCGCTGATCCAGGCTCGGTTGCTTATATGTTTAATAGAAAGGGCGTCATCTTGGTCAAGAAGTTACAAGAAAAAAAGAAATTGACCGAAGATGAATTACTTGAAGTGGTTCTAGAGGCCGGCGCCGAAGAAGTGAATGATTTGGGTGAGAACTTTGAGATCGTCACTGCCCCGACTCAGTTAGCGGCCGCAAGAGATTCACTTAAAGGCGCGGGTATTGAGTATGAATCAGCCGAAATTTCTTTTTTGCCCACTGCTTCGGTGAGCGTTGATGGCGAAACCGCCAAATCTGTCTTCGAATTGATTGATGCCATTGAGGACCTTGATGACGTGCAGAATGTCTACGGTAATTTTGATCTTTCTGAAGAGGTGATGGCGAGCCTCTCGTAGTCTGATACGAGGTGATTATTAGGCTTGCTGCATGCGAGTTTTGGGCATCGATCCTGGGTTAACTCGATGTGGAATTGGCGTCGTTGAATCTCATTCAGGTCGAAAGTTGAGATTGGTTGATTTCGGTGCCATCAGAACGGATAGCAATGCCCCATTAGAAGAACGTTTGCTTCAACTAGATCATGCTTTGACGGATTGGATTACGAAGGTCGAACCAGATGCGATTGCGGTCGAACGTGTTTTCTCTCAACTGAATGTCCGCACCGCAATGGCAACCGGGCAAGCCGCAGGGGTTGCACTTTTGCTTGCCGCAAAAAGCGGCCTGCCGATTGCATTGCATACTCCCACCGAAGTTAAAGCAGCTGTCACAGGCTCCGGTCGAGCCGATAAAACTCAAGTTGCCAAAATGGTGATGAAAATTCTTGGGCTAAAGGAGGCTCCGAAACCAGTCGATACCACCGATGCGTTAGCGCTGGCTATCTGCCATCATTGGCGAGGTCCGACTACAGATAATCTCAAAAATGCAGTCCGTATTGAACAGAGCCGGATACGGAAACTGAAAGCAAATAGTTCAAATAGAACTCGGAGACTAAAGTGATTGCTCAAATCGCCGGAAGAGTGCTTGAAGTTCGCCTGACCTCAATCGTTGTAAATTCGTCAGGAATTGGTTATGAAATAAATGTGGCTCCAGATATGGCTCGCAAGATAGCTGTCGGGGATGAGATCGCGCTGTATACCTCCTTGGTGGTTCGCGAAGATTCTTGGAAACTATTTGGCTACCAGGATGCAACTGCGCGAGACTTATTCAACGAACTCCAGAACGTCACCGGTATTGGGCCAAAAGTTGCCCACTCACTTTTGAACGCCTTTGCTGCAGAAGACTTGCAAAACATTATCGGCTCCGGGGACCAGTTAGCCCTAGAGCAAGTACCGGGAATCGGAAAGAAGGTTGCCTCACGTCTAATCTTGGAACTACGTGAACGTTACAACACAGGTAAATCGAAAAATGCTTCGAGTGGAAAATGGCGCGATTCCTTGACTGAAGCTCTCATTTCTCTCGGCTACTCAGCAAAGGATGCAGATCGAAGAATTGAGCAAACTATTAGGAATTTAGATGTAGATCCTGCTTCGGTAGAGCTATCTGAATTGCTCAAGCGAACTCTTGCAAGCGCAAGGAGCGCAAAGTGACGAGTTCTGATTTTCTTGGTGAAAATTTAACTCCAGAGGAGTTCTCGGCGGAACAAGCGTTGCGGCCACATGATCTCAAAGAGTTTATTGGCCAACATCGAGTACGTGAACAAGTAAATCTCTTATTGAAAGCAGCGAGCGAACGGGGCGCTCCAGCAGATCATATTTTGCTATCGGGGCCGCCCGGATTAGGAAAAACGACGTTAGCGATGATTGTTGCTGAAGAGATGAAGGCGCCGATTCGAGTTACCAGCGGCCCTGCAATAACTCATGCTGGGGATCTGGCATCAATTCTTTCATCGCTAGTAGAGGGAGAGATTCTCTTTCTGGATGAGATTCATCGATTAGCGCGACCCGCCGAAGAGATGCTCTATATGGCGATGGAAGACTTTCGAGTAGATGTAGTAGTCGGTAAGGGGCCTGGTGCTACCGCCATTCCGTTAAATCTTCCACACTTTACATTGGTTGGCGCAACCACCAGGGCTGGTTTGCTTCCGGCGCCGTTAAGGGATCGGTTCGGTTTTACAGCTCACCTCGATTATTACGAGCCAAGTGAAATCGAGTTGATTGTGAAGCGAAGCGCATCATTGTTAGGCGTCGCGATAGATGACGAGGCAGTTATTGAGTTGGGTAAGAGATCTAGAGGAACTCCAAGGATCGCTAATCGATTGCTGCGACGAGTGCGTGATTACGCACAAGTTAATGGTGATGGTTCCGTGACCGGAAACATGACACTAAGTGCGTTGGAAATTTATGAGGTAGATCAGAAAGGACTGGATCGACTCGATATTGCAATTTTACGGGCGCTAATTGATCAGTTTGCCGGAGGGCCTGTTGGACTTAACACTCTTGCTATGGCGGTCGGTGAAGAACGCGAAACAGTTGAATCAATGGCCGAGCCGTTTCTTGTCAGATCCGGGTTCATGGTTCGCTCACCGAGAGGGCGATCTGCAACGGCCTTGGCTTGGAAACACCTTGGCAGAACTCCGCCACCTCAAGCAGCCGGGCTTTTCGACAGTCTAGATTTAGAAAAGTAGACTCCCGCCTCATGTCATATGGAACTTCCCAACGCACATCCGGTGATGCAAAGAAGGCGCGCCCCGGCAGAACCCTCTCTATAACGCTTCTGCTAACCGCAATTCTCGCGGGAGTGGCTCTATCTCTTGGCGCTACTTCGATCAATTTAGGTCTTGATCTTCGGGGCGGTACTAGCGTCACCTTGCAACCACGGATTCAAGATGGTGATTCGGGCCAGGTAACTCCTGAGGCGATTAATCAAGCCGTTTCGATTATCCGACAACGGGTTGATTCTCTTGGCGTTGCTGAAAGCGAGGTAACCGCTGAAGGAACTGGAACTAATCGCCAAATTGTCATTGCTGTTCCGGGTGAAACTGGTCGGCGCATTGTTGACCTCGTCGGACAGACCGCGGAGCTGCGCTTTAGACAAGTCCTAATAGAGGCTGGCTCGGTCCCGACTACAAATGATTCTGATCTTTTAACTGGCCTTAATTTAAGCTCCGCTGAAGAGTCTCGTTTCCTTAATTTGGATTGCACAAATTTTGATTCAAATGCTGTCGTCGATAAGCCAGATACGGTACTTGTCACTTGCGATAGAAATGGTTTTTCAAGATATCTTCTCGCTCCGGCCGTTGTTGTCGGTCGTGATGTTCGTGGTGCTACGGCAGCCATCGATCCTCAAAGCGCTAGTGGTTGGTTCGTTTCGCTAGATTTTAACGGCGATGGCACAAAGAAATTTGGTCAGTTAACTCAAGACGTTGTAAATCTTCCAGCCCCACAAAATCAGGTGGCTATCGTGCTTGATGGAGTCGTTGTATCCGCGCCGAGAATTAATGAAGCTATCTTGGGTGGGCAGGCGCAGATAACTGGATCGTTTTCACAGGTAGAAGCGCAGGATTTAGCGAATGTACTCAAATATGGCTCACTTCCACTCGCTTTTGATCGAGGGGAGGTTCAACAGGTATCCCCAACACTTGGAAGCGATCAACTTGAAGCAGGACTATTGGCCGGAGGTCTCGGCCTTCTTCTAGTCGTCATATACTCGATTCTTTACTATCGAGCTCTTTCGGTAGTAGTTGTAGGTTCTCTCGCCCTCGCTGCGGCTCATGTTCTTCTAAGTCTCGCGTTACTTACCGAGGCAGTTGGGTATACATTAACCTTGGCCGGCATTGCTGGAACCATCGTTGCGATCGGCGTAACCGCAGATTCGTTTATTGTTTATTTTGAGCGAATTAAAGATGAGCTCCGCGAAGGTAAACCTTTGAGGGTTGCGGTTGAAACTGGCTGGCAGCGGGCGCGCAGAACAATCGTTGTAGCTGACTTAGTTGGTGGAATATCTGCAATTGTTCTTTATATCGTTTCGGTCGGAAGCGTAAGAGGATTTGCTTTTACCCTGGGCCTAACAACGATTATTGATTTGATTGTGATTTTCTATTTCACCAAACCTCTTGTCTCGCTGATCGCTAAGTCTGGATATTTCCAGAGTGGTTCTAAGTATTCAGGAGTCTCCTCACGGAGCGTTGGCACTCTGAAGGAAAATGAGAACACGGAGGTCAAGTCATGAGATTCACTGGATTAGGAGGACGGCTTTATCGCGGCGAGACTTCACTCGAGATCATCGCAAATCGTAAAAAATGGTATTTGCTTTCGTTGGTATTTGTCCTCTTATCAATGTTTGCGCTCGGCTTCAAAGGAGTGGAACTTTCGATTGAATTTAAAGGTGGTTCATCCTTTACCGTAACAGCACCCACTGGAACAATTGATCAAGCAAAAGCAGCGGTCACGCGTTCTGGTTATGCGGGTGAACTTAGAGCTCAGACCATCGGTGAAGATAAAATCCGTATTCAAACGGGAGTTATCGAACAATCACAGTCCAATTCAATTCAGGATGCTTTAGCGGAAGAATTTGGTGTTACGGTCGAATCTATTGATACCCAGAATGTTGGTCCTTCCTGGGGTGAGGAAATCTCTCGGAAAGCGCTACAGGGATTGATCGCCTTCTTAGTGATCATAATGATTTATCTTGCGCTGGCATTTGAGCCGAAGATGGCAATAGCCGCAATCGTCGCTCTGATTCATGACGTTTTCATTACCGTCGGGATCTATGCACTCGTCGGTTTTGAAGTTTCGCCCTCTACCGTAATTGGTTTTCTAACGATTCTCGGTTACTCGCTTTATGACACGGTTGTGGTATTCGATAAAGTTCGTGAAAATACTCGAGCAATCACAGCTACGGGACGGTACACGTATGGACAAGCGACAAACCTCGCAGTCAATCAAACCATCGTTCGTTCGCTGAATACATCCTTAATTGCTCTACTTCCAGTTGCGGCGATTCTCTTTGTCGGTGCGGGAATTCTTGGTGCGGGAACCCTCAAGGATCTTTCGTTGGCGCTCTTCATTGGGTTGATTGCCGGAACCTATTCATCGATATTTATCGCAGCGCCGGTGCTTGTGCAGCTCCGCGAACGCGAGCCCGCGATTAAAGCGCTCAACCAGAGAGTTCTGGCCCGCGGAGGCGGATCTGCAACCCCAAGTCAGAGAATTCAAAACCGCAGAGATAAGCGCAAGAAGCGCTCTTAGCGGATAATCTGCGCATGAGCGCGCTACTAGCACCCGTTGCAGAGCGAGTTCGCCATGCAAATCCAGAGGCGGATCTCGTAGTTATTGAGAAAGCCTTTCTGCGTGCGGAGAAGGCTCACGAGGGTCAACTCCGCAAGAGCGGGGCACCGTATATCACCCATCCCGTTGCTGTAGCTGAGATTCTTGCTGAACTGGGACTTGATTCAAACACAATCGCGGCCGCTCTCTTACACGATACGCTGGAAGATACAGAGTATTCGGCAGAGCTTTTACGCGAAGAATTTGGTGAAGAGATTGGTAATTTGGTTGATGGCGTAACAAAACTAGATCGACTCACTTATGGGCCAACAGCAGAAGCTGAGACAGTGCGGAAGATGGTCGTCGCAATGGCAAAGGACATCAGAGTTCTTGTTATCAAGTTAGCTGACAGACTTCATAATGCACGAACTTGGCAATACGTATCGGCAGAAAGCGCTTCGCGAAAAGCTCGGGAAACTCTAGATATATATGCTCCCTTAGCTCATCGACTTGGTATGAACGCGGTGAAGTGGGAATTGGAAGATTTGTCCTTTAAGTTCCTTGAGCCTAAGAAGTTTGAGGCAATCGAGCGTCTTGTTGCAGAGCGTTCACCATCGCGAGAAAAACTAACTAATGAAGTAATTGCCGCGGTCGAAAAGGATTTAGCGACCGAAGAGATCACGGCAAAAGTTACAGGCCGCCAAAAGCATCTTTACAGCGTTTATCAAAAGATGGTGGTCAGAGGGCGCGAATTCAATGACATTTATGATCTGGTGGGCATAAGAGTTTTGGTAAATGATGTACGTGATTGCTACGCCGTTCTTGGCGCCATCCATGCGAGATGGAATCCAGTACCAGGCAGATTTAAGGACTACATCGCCATGCCTAAGTTCAATCTCTACCAATCTCTACACACGACCGTGATTGGCCCCAATGGCAAGGCAGTTGAAATTCAAATCAGAACGCATGAAATGCACCGTCGTGCTGAGTACGGTAT
>JBJOGL010000003.1:0-104676 GCA_046048255.1 Actinomycetota bacterium
GAAAGAGCCATCCAAGAAGCCGTTGAACTTTTCCCAAGGCTTGGTGAACGTATGACTCAGAGCGCAAACACACTCTCTGGGGGCGAACGTCAGATGCTTGCTATTGGCCGAGCTTTGGTTTCTCGTCCCAAACTCTTGTTACTTGATGAACCATCACTTGGACTTGCACCACTGATAATTGAACAGATTTTCTCGGCGATTAAGAATCTACAGCAGAGTATGAATATGACCGTCGTACTTGTAGAACAGAATGCCACAAGCGCACTTGAGATTGCAGATACTGGGGTTATCTTAAATCTCGGAGAATTGGTCGCATCCGGAAATGCAAAGGATCTTCTAGCTGATCCTGCGCTCAAGTCAGCTTATTTGGGGTACTAATGAGACAACTAATCGGAACACTCCTTATCGGATTAACTTTAGGTTCGATCTACAGCTTGATGGCGCTTGCACTTGTCCTGGTATGGCGCTCCACGCGCGTTGTTAACTTTGCTCAAGCCGGCCAGGCCATAGTCACTACTTATATTGCCTATGAGATTGTGACTAGGACCGGAGTCTTCTGGCTCGCAGTCCTCTTTGCTGTTGTTGCAGGAGCGCTCCTTGGCGCCGGAGTCGAGTATTTCTTGATGCGCACTTTATTTAGACATGTCGATGAAGGCCCGGTAGCCGCGCTTGCTCCAGTGATTGCAACCTTGGGATTGCTTGGCGTGATTAAGAGTATTGTGGGAATGATTTGGGGAAATGACTTCAGAAGTTTCTACCCACCGGTTTCAACCGATAACTTCATAATTTTTGGAGAACCGATTCCATTCTCTCGCTTTAACGTTCTAGTAATTCTCTGCACCACAGTTGTCATGCTGATTTTTACCTTTATATTCCAACGTACTGATCTAGGCTTATCGCTTCGTGCAGCAGCTTTTCAACCAGAAATTGCACGGCTTGCGGGTATAAGAGTCGGACCTATCAGAACCATTGGTTGGACATTTGCCGGAGTTGCCGGCGCAATAGCTGGCGTACTCATTACTCCTACTGAAGTCTTGTCGCCGAGCTCGCTCGATGTGTTATTGGTCTTTGGATTCGTAGCGGCTGTAGTTGGAGGGCTTGAGAGTCTGCCCGGTGCAGTCCTAGGTGGAATGGTGCTTGGCCTCGGAGTCTCATTCATTCTTAACTATGTCGGCACAACACTGATATTCCCATCAGTTTTCATTGTCTTGATCATCGCACTTCTTTTTAAGCCAAATGGAATTTTAGGATCAAAGAAGGTGCGCAGTGCATAAGCTCTCCACCAAGAAGGCCTTTGTTGCATATTTCATATTTGGCTGGCTTCTACTTTTAGTTGCTGATCGAGTCGATGAACTCCGTGTTTATCAAGGCGCAACGATTGCAATTACTACACTTGCGATTGCATCAATCATTCTGCTTACCGGTTATTCGGGACAAGTATCACTTGGCCACGGAGCATTTCTTGCAGTAGGTGCATATGCAGCAGCCTTATCTCAAACTTATTGGCAATCACCATTTTGGTTCACGTTACTGATGGCAATAATCGTCTCTGCAGCATTTGGTTTTATTTTGGGCTTCGCTGCCGGGCGAATGTCTGGTCCATACCTTGCTGGAACAACACTTGCACTTGCAGTCGGTTTACCAACGCTCGCTAATCAGTTTAGTTTTCTTGGCGGCGAGACCGGTTTGTTATTTGACGCAGGATTTCCTCCAGAGCGATTTGGTGAAGAGTTCACTCTTTATAAATGGTTCTTCTGGATTGCGGCATTCGTTGTTCTTATTGCGATGTTCTTGTTGAGAAATTTGCTGAATAGTAGATTTGGTCGTACTTGGAAATCTCTGAGAGCTAACGCAACTGCAGCCTCCTTATGTGGCGTCAATGTCGCCCAGTCCAAGGTCCTAGCCTTCACCATAAGTGCAGGTGTAGCCGGCCTAGCGGGGGCCCTATTGGGGATGATTAGTATCGTCGCCCCCAGCGCCTTCCCGCTCAGCCTCTCATTCACAATAATTACAGGGGCGATTCTGGCTGGCGTAACCAGCCTCTTGGGTAGCATGCTAGGCGCCGTAATACTCGTGGTAATCCCCGAAGTTGCCGATGCGATTGCACATCAATTTGGTGATTCCGAGAAGATCACCTCGAACCTGCCAGGTTTCATTGTTAGCGTGTTGTTGATCCTGACGGTCCTTTTCTCGCCGAACGGCCCAGCCGAGGCGATGAGAAAAAGGAAGGAGCAACACTCGAAACACTGAAGTATGGCAATTAAATAAACCCTCGATGGAAGGAAAGCAATGATCAGCTTACGACGCAAGAAGAGCATTCTTGCTGCAGTAGCGGTTACTTCATTTGCACTCATTGCAAGTGCGGTCCCGGCTAACGCAGAAGTCGGCGTATCATCAACGGAGATCAAGCTCGGAACCACAGTTCCGATGACTGGTATCGCAGCCCCAGGATATAACAAGGTTGCTCCAGCGATGAAGGCTTACTTTGAATATATCAATGACAATGGCGGTGTTTATGGCCGCAAAATTAACCTCATCATTAAAGATGATCGCTACATCCCACAGGAAGCAATCAATAAGACAAACGAGCTAATTTTGAGAGACAAGGTATTTGCACTTGTCGGACAGCTCGGAACTGCGAATCACCTAGCGGTCACAAGTCGAGTTCGAATCGCTAAACGAAACATCCCATCACTATTCCTTAACACCGGATATAGCGGATTTGCCGATGTGAAGAAGTTCAAAACTTCATTTATGCATTTCCCAACCTATGTTGCTGAAGCAAAGATTCTCGCTTCATACATCAAAGAGAATTTCGCAGGTAAGAAGACTTGCTTGCTCGTTCAGAACGATGAGTTCGGAGCCGATGCATCGAAGGGATTCGCGACCGCCGGTCTCACATTTGATGAAACCGTTAAATATGTCTCTGGTACCCAGAGCGCCGCGACCGCCCAGACTTGGATCACCCGCTTCGCAGGTGCCAAGTGCGAAGTAGTTGTTCTATTTAGCGTTTCATCCGCCACAGCTGCTGCATTGGGTGTTGCTGCTGCTGCCGGATATAAGCCACAGTGGATTCTTGGCTCAGTTGGCGCAGATTCAACAACACTGAAGATTGCGCTCAATAACCCACAAGCTCAGGCGCTTCTAAATGGCGCAATTGGCGTTTCCTTTATGCCAGATGCCCTCGATACGACTGATGAATTTGTGAAGTTGTTCCGCGAAGTAAATGAAAAGTACAGCCCAGGTGTTGACTTTGATACCAACGTACTTGTTGGAATGAATGCTGCGATGCTAACTGTCCAGGCGCTTCGCGCCGCAGGAAGCAACCCAACTCGACGAAAGTTGATTACCGCTATGGAGCGTAAAGGCTCAAGCTTCGTAAGCGCTGCTTTCGGAAATCTTTCCGTCAGTAGAACTTCACGTGCTGGATTTACTGGATATTGGTTCGGTAAGTACAACTTGGCTGGCGCTCTTACGCCAATTGATGCGGGTCGCACGATCTACACAACTGACTCTGCTAATGGCCCAGTAACAAAGTCGGCTGCAAAGCGCGCCGCTATGCCAGCGAAGGGAATACCTACTAACTCATGAGAAACCTAATGTCACTCAAGAAGCGTGTATTCGCGGTAGCTTCGGCTCTCGCAATCACCACTACTGCGTTAGTAGCTGTTCCAACAACTGCAAGCGCGAATCCTGTTTGTACCAACAAGGTCATTCTTACCGAGTGCGTTGGTGCAACATCTGATGGAGCTGGATATGTCATCCAAGTTCCAGCCCGATTTAGCGGAACCCTCTTCCTCTTCTCGCATGGTTACCGCTACCCAATCGATATCCCAGCATCAATCCCGCTAGTTGGTGGCTATACAGTTGTTAAAACGCCAGCACCAGCTCCGGGAAGAAACGCTGCCCAGATAACTGAAGTTGCAACCCAGATGCTCACTAAGGGCTATGGAATTGCTGGTTCTGGTTTTGCCCGTCAAGGTTGGAATGCTGATTCAGGAGTAAAGACAAATGTTGAACTAATTGGAATCATCAAGAAGCAGTTCCCAGAAGTTGATCATGTTGTTGCATGGGGCGAATCACTCGGTGCATTTATCACCCAGGCTCTCTCCGAGAACAACTCTGAGCTAATTAGCGCAGCAGGAAATCTCTGCCCAGCCGCTGGTTCAGTTGAGGCTTCACTGAAGATGGCCGGAGATGCTCTCTGGGGATTAAAGTCTTTCTTCGATCCAACAATTCAAGGTGGAAACTACAAGTCAGTTCTTGAGGTTTACACCGATATCGGGCGAGTACTAACAGTTATTGGTTCACTACAAGCTGCATTTGCTGCTAACCCAATTACTCCAGCTTGGCCAGCAACATCAAAGGCACCTGATGCAATCAAGGCGATTCCATCACGCTCTGCACTTGTTCTAATTGCCGCAATGGCGGGAGTCCCAACTCAGAGCGCAAGCTTTGATGGTGCAACTGGTCCAGGTGCTCCGGGTTCACAGACTGCAATTCAGTTTGCTGCTGCGATTTCACCAGCTCTTGGAGCTCTTGAGAATGTTGCCGGCGCTGCAATTCTTGCAATCATGGCTACCTACGACATCGAACAACAAGTCGGCGGTCCAGTCTTTGATAACACCGCTACAAACTATGCAGCCCAACTCGGAGATGGACTCTTCGAGTACAGCTCAGCGCTAAGTGGCCTTGATGCTGCGCAGGGACTCCTTGGATTCCTTGCCGCTTCACCACGAGCAAAGGCAGATCCTGCTGCGGTTGAAAAGATGCGCGCACTTGTTGCGCATGAAGGTGTTTTCAATGTCCCAACTCTCACAGTTGGTGCAACTGCAGATAACGTAACTCCAGCTGGACATGCACAATGGCTAGCCGAGCGCGCTGCTGAGAACTACCTAGCTACAGCTTCAAATAAGAACTCGAAGCTTGCTAATACCTGGCGTTCAAATAACGTCTCACTCTGGCAGAGAACTCCAGATTCTTACACCAAGTTCAGCGCGACCGGTTCTCCGATCTCGCAGACTGGTGTAAACGGAACTGGCCACTGTGTAACAACAACCAAGCAGTACCTGGCGATCGCCGACATCTTGGCGAAGGCTGCTACTAATGGACAGTTAGTTACCGATGGAGCATTCCGTACTGCAATCCGTAAAGCTGGCGGTCTCACCTTTGACCGTGACTTCAGCGTTCCTTTGATGAAGTTCTACCAGGAATAATTCACGGATTGATTCGTAACTGATCAAGGGCGGGGCTCGGGAAACCGAGCCCCGCTTCATTTTTCAAAGGAATTTTTAGATAGCCTTACCGAATGCGCCAAAACGGAATACGACCAGTGAAATCCGTTGATGAGATGCGCGAACTCGGTCGAAGTATTGCTGCAAAAACAAAAGCTGGAGATCTCATTGTTCTCTCGGGGCCATTGGGAGCTGGAAAGACTGCGCTAACGCAAGGAATCGGCGCCGCTCTCGGCATTACTGGGATAACTTCGCCAACTTTTGTGATTTCTCGAGTTCACAAAGGAAATGTTCCGCTAATTCATGTAGATGCTTTTCGATTATTGGGCAGCGCAAAGTCCACTTTTGAATTTGATGATTTAGATCTAGATACTGGGCGAGAGAGCGCGGTAACAGTTATTGAGTGGGGCGGAGAAGTTGGAGCGCGCTTTGGCGAGGACTTCTTAGAAATCGTGATCGATTTTGGCGCAGGCGAAGATGAACGAGAAGTGAGCGCAATTCCTCATGGTAAGCGATGGGAGGGATTTACACTTTGAATTCGCTAGTTATTGATACCTCAACAACGCGCACTAGCTGTGCTCTATTTGCAGGCGCGGAATTACATTTTGAGGGCCACCATGATGGCGCCACCGAGCATGCTGAAGCGCTACCGAAATTAGTGATGGAAGCTTTGACGGTCGAGAAGAGGATTGACCAAGTTGTTGTTGGTATGGGCCCTGGGCCGTTTACTGGTTTGAGAGTTGGAATAGTTTTCGCTCAAACATTTGCTACCGCGCGCAATATCCCTTGGATTGGAGTCTGTTCTTTAGATGCGATAGATGTCGATTCGGATGAATATTTTGTTGCAACTGATGCTCGGCGAAAAGAAATCTATTGGGCGAAGTATCGTGAAGGTGAGCGCATTGAGGGTCCATTTGTTGGCAAGGCCGAGGAACTAAATTCCGAGAATGAGAAGAAGTTTGGTTTTGGATTTACTGAGCCGCTCTATCCCTCACCACATTTACTTCTCGCAAAGTCACTAGCCATGAATATCCGTGAGCCTTTCTATTTACGTAGGCCAGATGCAGTTCCAACAAGTGAGCGCTCATGATCGAATATCGCGAGATGTCTACCTTTGATGTTCCAGCGCTAATTGGTATTGAAAAAGAGGTCTTTCCCGAATCTCCTTGGAGCGCTGCTCAATTCCGCGAAGAACTCTCCGGCGTTCCCAAGACTCGTCGCTATTTAGTCGCGCATGAGCAAGGTGTGATTGTTGGATATGCCGGAATCGCGCTGGCTGGTGAAGTTGCTGACATCCATAACATCGCAGTCATTCCAACCTATCGAAACCGGGGGATAGCAACGCACTTACTGGATGCGCTGGAGGATTGGGCGGTGGCAAAGAAGGTTTCTGCTGTAATGCTCGAAATCCGAGAGGGAAATAGCGAAGCTTTCCCGCTCTATGAAAAGCGCGGTTATTCAGTGATCTCTCGACGTGATAACTACTATGCCCCCGGAATTCATGCGCTGATTATGCGCAAGGAGTTTTCTAATGCTTGAGCCACTTGTACTTGGAATTGAGACTTCGTGTGATGAGACAGCAGTTGGCATTGTTCGAGGGCGAAAATTACTGGCAAATGTGATTGCCTCAAGTGTTGATGAACATGCCCGTTTCGGTGGCGTTGTTCCGGAGGTTGCATCACGTGCTCATTTAGAAGCGATGCAGCCAAGTATTGAGCGAGCCCTTAAAGAGAGCGGTCTCAAATTAAACGATCTCGATGGAATATCAGTAACCGCAGGCCCCGGACTTGTTGGGGCGTTATTAGTTGGGGTATCTGCTGCAAATGCGCTTTCGCTAGCGCTTGATAAACCACTTTACGGTGTAAATCATCTAGCTTCCCACGTTGCCGTTGATTTATTGACTCATGAAGATGAATTTCGACCGAGCATCGCGCTATTGGTAAGCGGAGGACATTCATCTATATTGAAAGTTGAGGATCTCACTTTAGGAATCGAAAGTTTAGGTCGAACTGTTGATGATGCTGCCGGTGAGGCTTTCGACAAAATTGCAAGACTATTGAATCTAGGATTTCCAGGTGGACCAATTATCGATAGCGAAGCACGAATGGGTAATCGCGATGCTATTAAATTTCCACGTGGCTTATCGCAACCTAAAGATATGGCTGAGCAACCATTTGACTTTTCATTTTCAGGTTTGAAAACGGCAGTCTCGCGATATCTCGTCGCAACTCCGGGTCACAATCGCGCCGATGTGGCGGCTTCATTCCAAGAAGCTGTCGTAGATGTACTTCTTATGAAATCTATTAAAGCTTGTGTTGATACCGGAATTGATTCTCTAATAATTGCAGGTGGCGTTGCTGCGAACTCACGTCTGCGAGAGCTCGCTGCAGAGCGTTGCGCTTCTGCGGGAATCGAAGTGCGCACCCCGCCACCGGCGTTATGTACCGATAACGGCGCCATGGTGGCTGCCTTGGGTTCCTTGGCGATCTCATCCGGACGGGCCCCGTCCGGCCTGGGAATCGCAGCTGCCTCGGATACCCCACCAACCCAGCCGCTCTGGTCCTAAGTCGTTTTCGCGAGACCTCGGGGTCGCCACCGCGAACCGTCCTCGCTCGCGCTCGGACAACGTTCGCTCATGGCTCCCCACTCGGCCCGAAACGGAATCCAATACGGGCGGATTTGAGGGCTGGAATAACTCAGCCTAGGCTTGGCGTTAGCACTCTCCGGGTGAGAGTGATAAGTCACCCGAATTTCACTAGATAAGAAGGAGCTACGAAGATGGCCATTGCCATTAAGCCGCTAGAAGATCGGATCGTCGTAAAGACAAGCGAAGCAGAAGAGAAGACTGCATCTGGTCTCGTAATCCCAGATACCGCTAAAGAGAAGCCACAAGAAGGAACCGTGGTTGCAGTCGGCCCAGGTCGCTTTGATGATGGTGTCCGCGTTCCAATGGATATCAAGGTTGGAGATGTTGTTCTTTATAGCAAGTACGGCGGAACTGAGATCAAGCATGGTGGCGAGGAATATCTAGTTCTCTCCGCTCGTGACATCTTGGCTGTCATCGAGAAGTAAAAGAGACGATAACTAACTATGGCTAAAGCACTGCATTTCGACGAGAACGCTCGTCGCGGCATGGAGCGTGGAGTCAATATCCTCGCTGACACTGTAAAAGTGACTCTCGGTCCAAAGGGCCGCAATGTCGTAATTGGAAAATCTTTTGGCGCACCTGTAATAACTAATGATGGTGTGACTATTGCTAAAGAAATCGAACTAACTGATCCTGCTGAAAATATGGGCGCACAACTTGTAAAGCAAGTTGCTGAAAAGACCAATGATGTCGCTGGTGATGGAACAACTACTGCAACCGTCCTTGCACAAGCGATGGTTAAAGAGGGACTTCGTAACCTCGCAGCCGGCGCACAGCCGATGGGGATCAAAGCTGGAATCGAAGCTGCCGTAACTTCGGTCGTCGATAAGCTCCGTTCTAATTCCACCAAGGTCGCAGGTAAAGAGCAGATCGCAGATGTTGCGACTATCTCTGCTCAAGATCGCGGAATCGGTGAGCTAATTGCCGAGGCGATGGACAAGGTTGGAAAAGATGGCGTAATCACTGTTGAAGAGTCTTCAACTACTGGCTTAGAGCTCGAATTTACAGAGGGTATGCAGTTTGATAAGGGTTACATCTCCCCGTATTTCGTCACCGATCAAGACCGGATGGAATCCGTCCTTGAGGATGCATATATCTTGATTTCAGGCGGAAAAATCTCAGCTCTCTCCGATCTACTTCCAGTTCTCGAGCAGGTCGCGAAAACCAGTAAGCCTCTTGTAATCATTGCGGAAGATGTTGAAGGCGAAGCTCTATCTACCCTCGTTGTAAACCGGATTCGTGGCGTATTCACCTCGGTAGCCGTTAAGGCTCCTGCATTTGGCGAGCGCCGTAAAGCGATTTTGCAAGACATCGCAACTCTTACTGGTGGTCAAGTTATCTCCACTGAAGTTGGTTTGAAGCTCGACCAGATTGGTCTCGACATGTTGGGCAAGGCGCGTCGCGTTGTAGTGACTAAAGATCACACAACAATCGTCGATGGCGCTGGTGCTAAAAAAGATGTTGATGGCCGTATCGCTGAAATACGTCGTGAAATCGATACCGTCGATTCAGACTGGGATCGCGAGAAGCTACAAGAGAGATTAGCAAAACTCTCTGGCGGAGTCTGCGTTATCAAAGTCGGCGCCCACACCGAAGTTGAATTAAAAGAGAAGAAGCACCGTCTTGAAGATGCAATCTCTGCGACTCGTGCTGCAGTCGAAGAAGGAATCGTTGCTGGTGGTGGCGCAGCATTAGTTCACGCCGCAACAGTTCTTGATAATGATCTTGGATACGAAGGCGATGCAGCTGTCGGTGTTCGACTAGTTGCAAAAGCTTGCCAAGAACCACTTCGTTGGATTGCTGAGAATGCCGGTGAAGAGGGATATGTAGTCGTATCCAAAGTCCGCAACTTGAAGAGCAACGAGGGCTTCAACGCCGCCACCGATGAGTATGGTGATTTAGTAAAGGCCGGCGTAATAGATCCAGTCAAAGTGACTAGATCAGCGCTCGCAAATGCTGCTTCAATTGCAGCAATGTTCTTGACCACTGAAGCTTTGGTTTTCGAGAAGCCAGAAGAACCAAAGGATGCCCCGGCTGGACATGGACATAGCCATGGACCAGGTGGCCATTCACACTAATAAATAGCTTCGCACTTTGAGAGGGCTTCGAGTAATCGAAGCCCTTTCTTATTAGACTCTCAGAATGTCCGAAACTGCGAATGTCTCTTCAACTGTCTGGTTCATAACCCTTGGGATCGTTGGTCTCATCCTGCTCTTAGACCTGGCTTGGGCTTGGTATCGCAGAAATTCGATAACTTCGATGCGGGAGGCTGCGACCTGGACCGCCATCTACGTTAGTTCAGCAATAATTTTCGGCATCGCCATGAGAAATTGGGATAGCCCCCAAGCTAGTGGCGAGTTCTTTGCCGGCTGGATCACTGAATATTCGCTATCGATCGATAATCTCTTTGTCTTCCTCATAATTCTCTCCCGTCTAAAGGTTAAGCGAGAGCAAGAACAACTTGTGCTGCTCTTTGGAATCATGATGGCGTTACTAATGCGGGGAGTCTTCATTATTTTAGGAGCCGCTGTAATCGAGCGTTTTGTCGCAATCTTCTTCTTGTTCGGTGCAATCCTACTCTGGACTGCCTACAAACTAATTACCGAGGATCCAGAAGAGGATGAATGGCAAGAGAATCGAATCATTAGCGCGCTACGCAAACGTGGCTATTCCACATTTACTATCGCGCTTGTTGCAGTTGGAACCACAGATCTTCTATTTGCGCTTGACTCGATACCTGCAATTTTTGGTTTAACAAGAGACCCCTACATCGTCTTCATGGCAAATGCATTTGCCTTGATGGGTCTAAGACAACTCTATTTCTTAGTGGGAATGCTATTAAAACGTCTTGTCTATCTCTCTAAGGGGCTATCGATTGTGTTGGGTTTTATCGGCGTTAAATTAGTGATCGAGGCGCTACACGGAATCGGAATTCATGAGATCGCTGGCTTTAAGATTCCTGAAGTTCCAATCACCGTCTCACTCGGAGTAATTATTTCGGCGCTCGCCGTAACCACGGTAATTAGTCTTAGGGTAAAACCAGAGTCAATCTCCTAATTCCACGGATCAAAGACTAACGCCCCAGAGTGATTAGCTCAGAGGCGCTGTTTAGTCGGTTGGAAAGGAGGAGAATTACGCAGTAAAGACCCGAGATTGCCGTTGGGCTTTGCTGATGATCTCAAAACGCTCTTCTTCAGTGAGTCCTCCCCAAATACCGTATGGCTCTTGCACTGCTAGAGCATGTGTTCGGCACTGTGCGATGACTGGGCAGGACGCGCAGACCGCTTTGGCAGCAACTTCACGAGCTTTGCGGCGGGGGCCGCGCTCGCCATCTGGATGGAAGAACATCTCAGTTGGTAGGGATCGGCAAGCACCCTCATACTGCCATTCCCAATTTGCTTCTACCGGCTTTGGTAAGCGAGTCGTTTCGGACATAGGAGGAATATACAATCGCGCCATAGGTTGTTCAAGTACCTGGATTTCAAGATGCGGGCGAGTCGCCCTACCCCCACCATTCGCCTATGACCCGTCACACAGCCCCCAGGGGCGCGGAGGCTTTCAGCGGCGCTGATACCCCTAGCGATGCGCTCACTGTTGCGGCAGTTGCGAGAAGGCTGGGAATTGCCCCAGCAACCTTAAGAACTTGGGATCGTAGATATGGCTTAGGTCCTACCGATCATAGTAGCGGTGAGCACCGCCGTTACACCGCAGGAGATATTGCGCGATTAACTCTGATGCGCAAATTAGTGATTTCGGGGGTTTCTCCCGCGGAAGCTGCGCAACGAGCGCTGGTATTTGATGGTGAAAGCGCTGCGGAAATTATTTCAACTACCTTGGCACGAGAGGTAACAGTAAGGGAAGAGTTAGTAGAAACAGTTCTTCGCGCGGCACGTGCTTATGATCGAAATTTTGTTGAGGAGCTCCTTCGCTCTGAGATGCGGATGCGGGGAATCGCAAATACCTGGAATGAAGTAATTGTTCCACTTTTGATTTTGTTAGGTGATGAGTGGGCCGATGCTGGAACTGGCATTGAGACCGAGCATTTAGTAAGCGAAATTGTTAAGCGCCTGCTCCAAGAATGGAACTCAAATGTGGTTGATCCAATTAATCCTCGCCCAGTTCTATTGGCTTGCATTGGCGAAGAGATGCACTCGTTGCCGCTTTATGCGCTGGCGGCTGCTTTGTCTGAGCGAAGAATTCAAACCCAATTTCTCGGTGCGCGAACCCCAATTGAAGCAGTTAATGCAGTTGTAAAGCGTTCTGCTCCACCTGCGATTTTCCTATGGGCACAACTCAACAAGAATGGAGATTTAACAGCCCTAGATCAGATTCCAAATATTCGACCAGCGCCACGGATCGTTATTGGCGGACCTGGTTGGGAAACCCCAACTCCAAAGAGCGCGGTTCATGTCGACGATCTAGTTGAAGCGTGCGAAGAGATCCTTCGGGCTGTTGGCGCTTAAATACTTGAACCATTAGGGTTTCGGCATGGCTGAGAGCGTCAATGAAAAAGTCGCCATGCTTGGCCTCACTTATGATGATGTTTTACTTCTTCCTGATGCTTCAGATGTAGTCCCTTCTGAGGTAGAGACTTACACCCAGCTCACCCGGGGCATAAAGCTAGAGATTCCGCTGATTTCAGCAGCGATGGATACCGTCACGGAGTCGGCGATGGCAATCGCTATGGCAAAGCTCGGTGGAATCGGAATCATTCATCGAAATCTGCCAATTGAAGAACAGGTCACTCATGCGAAGTTGGTGAAAGGCGCCGGGTTACAAGTTGGCGCGGCTGTTGGCGTTGGCGATGATGGTTTCGCTCGCGCTCTGGCGCTAATTGATGTCGGCGTCGACGTTATTGTTGTTGATACCGCTCATGGACATCATCGTGCAGTCCTAGATGCAATCTCTCGTATCAAAGAGAGATATTCCAGCCAAGAGGTTATCGGCGGAAATGTCGCAACGCGTTCCGGTGCGCAAGCTTTAATTAATGCTGGTGCAGATGCAGTAAAAGTTGGCGTCGGTCCCGGCTCAATATGTACTACTCGAGTTATTGCTGGCGTAGGCGTCCCACAAGTGACGGCAATCATGGAGGTTGCAAAAGCGTGTAAGAAAGCCGATGTTCCACTTATTGCCGATGGCGGATTGCAGCACTCGGGTGATATTGCAAAGGCAATTGTTTCTGGTGCAGACACCGTGATGTTGGGATCTTTGCTCGCTGGTTGTGATGAATCTCCCGGAGAGCTATTAGAAAGCAACGGGAGGAAATTTAAAAGTTATCGTGGAATGGGATCTATAGGAGCGATGCAATCTCGTGGTGAAACTAAGTCATTCTCTAAAGATCGCTACATGCAAGACGATGTACTTGCTGAGGACAAACTGGTACCAGAAGGTATTGAAGGCAAAGTTGCTTACCGTGGCCCAGTTTCAACTGTTGTACATCAATTAGTGGGCGGACTTAGATCCGGAATGGGGTATGCCGGAGCAGAGAATATTGAAGCGCTTCAAAAACGAGGGCGCCTAATACAGATAACCAGTGCGGGGCTCCAAGAGAGCCACCCACATGATGTTTTGGATGTAGCCGATGCGCCAAACTACTTTAGGAGTTAAACATGGTTGATATCGAGATTTCAGAAGGAAAACGCGCTCGAACCGCTTACTCCTTTGATGATGTCTCAATCGTCCCATCTCGTCGCACGCGTGAACCTCAAGATGTATCGCTTGCCTGGCAAATTGATGCTTATCGCTTCGAACTGCCCCTAATGGCAGCGCCCATGGATTCGGTTGTCTCTCCCGAAACCGCCATCGCTATCGGTCAATTAGGTGGATTAGGTGTGCTGAATCTTGAGGGACTTTGGACCCGATACGAAAATCCGAAAATTCAATTAGGTGAAATTTCATCGATACCAGTCGATCAAGCAACAGCTCGAATGCAGGAGCTGTATAAGGCGCCGATCCGCCCCGAACTCATTAAGGAGCGTCTCGCTGAGATCCGCGCAGCCGGAGTCACCGTCGCTGGCGCACTCTCGCCACAGCGAACTGCAGAGTTCTATAAGACCGTTGTCGATGCAGGAGTCGATCTATTTGTTATTCGTGGAACTACAGTTAGTGCCGAACATGTCTCAACTAAATCAGAGCCATTAAATCTAAAGAAATTCATCTATGAATTAGATGTACCTGTAGTTGTTGGAGGATGTGCAACTACTCAAAGCGCACTACATCTAATGCGTGCGGGCGCAGCTGGAGTTTTGGTTGGTTTTGGAGGCGGTGCGGCTCATACCACTAGACAAGTCCTAGGAATATCAGTACCGATGGCAACAGCCGTTGCAGATGTAGCAGCAGCGCGCCGACAATACTTAGATGAATCTGGCGGACGATATGTCCATGTTATTGCAGATGGTTCTGTAGGAAAGAGTGGCGATATTGCAAAGGCGATTGCGTGTGGCGCAGATTCGGTGATGCTGGGTTCACCTCTGGCACGTGCGGATGAAGCACCTGGCCGTGGATGGCATTGGGGCAGCGAAGCGCACCATGCAGAATTACCGCGCGGAACGCGGGTACACGTAGGAACTACTGGTTCGCTTGAAGAAATTCTTGTGGGGCCCTCACACTCAGCAGACGGAACTATGAATCTCTTTGGAGCCTTGAGAAGAGCTATGGCCACATGTGGCTACTCCGAACTAAAAGAATTTCAGCGCGTCGAGATAGTCTTGAATAAAGGTTAATCTTGCAGCGAAGTAATCATGTCTTAGTTATCGATTTTGGTGCTCAGTACGCCCAACTTATTGCTCGTCGTGTTCGACAGGCCGGTGTTTACAGCGAAATTGTTCCTTCAACTCTGACCGCAGAAGACATTCAAGCAAGAAATCCGCGCGCCATAGTGCTCTCTGGGGGACCTGCTTCAGTTTATGTTCCAGAGGCGCCGCGAATAGATCCAAAAGTATTTGATTTAGGTATTCCGATATTCGGAATCTGTTATGGATTTCAAGCTATGGCTCAGGCACTTGGTGGCGAGGTGAAGAAGAATGACATATCAGAGTTTGGACGGACCCACTTTAACGCGGACGCAACATCAAAACTTTTCGCTGGACTTGAAAGTAATTTCGATGTCTGGATGAGTCATGGCGATAGTGTGATTGCGGCCCCAAAGGGTTTTGCGACAATTGGAAGAACCGAGTACACCCCGGTTGCCGCCTTCGAGAGTGAAAAGGGCGAGTTTGCAGGAGTCCAATTTCATCCAGAAGTCATGCATACTGATAATGGACAGGAAATCTTAAGAAGATGGTTAATTGATGTCATTAAATGCAAACCAACATGGACGCCCGAAAACATAATTGAAAACGAGATTGTAAATATTAAGTCCGAGGTTGGATCAGAGAGAGTAATTTGCGGTTTGTCGGGTGGTGTCGATTCTGCGGTTGCCGCTGCATTGGTCCAACGTGCCGTTGGATCCCAACTCACCTGTGTCTTCGTTGATCATGGACTTCTTAGAAAAGGTGAAGCAGAACAAGTTGAAAAAGATTTTGTAGCTGCTACCGGCGTAAATCTGGTAGTTGTTGATGCTAAAGATCGATTTATATCGGCTCTAAGGGGAGTTACCGATCCTGAAGAGAAGCGAAAGATAATTGGTAGAGAATTCATAAGAGTTTTTGAGAGTGCGGCACAGGACTTAACTAGCGGTGGAGAAGTTAAATTTCTGGTCCAGGGAACTCTCTATCCGGATGTAGTCGAATCAGGTGGCGGTACAGGAACTGCGAACATTAAGTCACATCACAACGTAGGCGGCCTTCCAGATGACCTTAACTTTTCATTAATAGAACCACTCCGCTCGTTATTCAAAGATGAGGTTCGGGAAGTTGGTCTTCAACTTGGGCTTCCTGGAGAGATTGTTTGGCGCCAACCCTTTCCGGGCCCAGGCCTGGCGATTCGAATAGTCGGGGAAGTTACTCAAGAAAGACTTAGAGTTCTGCGCGAAGCAGACTTTATAGTCAGGCAAGAATTACAATTTGCTGGACTTGATCGGATTATTTGGCAATGTCCGGTTGTTCTGCTCGCTGATGTTAGAAGTGTAGGTGTACAAGGAGATGGTAGAACTTACGGCCATCCAATCGTGCTCCGTCCAGTAACCAGCGAAGATGCAATGACCGCAGATTGGGCAAGAATTCCAGATGAAGTTCTCGCTCTAATCTCTAATCGGATTACGAACGAAGTTAGAGAAGTAAATCGTGTGGTACTTGATGTCACATCAAAGCCGCCCGGAACCATCGAATGGGAGTGAATTAGATGAAGTTAAGACATCTAAGTGTTTCACTTTCATTATCTCTCGTCACTGCGCTTGTTTTCCCTATTTCACTCTCTGCCCCAATCGCCCAGGCGGAAGAGAAAGAAACCGTTAAGTGTCGCCAGATTAAGTGGTCTGCCAAATCTCCAAAGCGAATAAATCCGCCAACTGCTCTATTGAAGCGCGGCCCGCGTCAAATAACGCTTCAAACAAATTGTGGAAATATAACTATTCGCACTTTCTACAAGGATGCTCCTGTCACTCTCACCGTTCTTGCTACTTTGATGAACGCTGGCTATTACAAACGAACTGCCTGTCACCGACTGACAACTGATGGGATCTATGTAGTGCAATGCGGCGATCCAACCGCGACCGGAATGGGCGATCCAGGATTTCGGTACAAAGATGAAAATCTTCCCGAAGCCGAGATGGATAACTACCCCCGCGGAACGGTGGCGATGGCTAACTCAGGTTCACCCGGAACTAACGGAAGCCAATTCTTCTTGGTCTATGACGACACGACTCTAGGACCTAACTACACAATTTGGGGCGAGATTACTTCTGGAATCGAAATTCTCGAGTACATTGCCAACGCGGGAGTCAAAGGTGGCGGCGTAGATGGAACACCGCTGAAGAACTTGGTGATTCAGCGAGTAATCGTCCGTTAATCTGTATTAATAACTCTAAATACTTCTACGATTAGCCCTGAATTGAGCCCATTAGCCTCAGCATTCTTCTCGCCCCAGCTTCGTACCATGTTCTCTAGTTCTGGGTTGTGCGCAGTTTGGCTGCGGTGAGCATGCAACGCAGCCATCTTTTTTGAGAATGTTTCAGTTATATCAACAAAGTGGTTTGGTGAAGGCGAGCCAGTTATCCATACTTCCTTAACTCGACAAGGTTCGAAGCCTTCAGCCTTCAAGTCTATGAATGCATATGGGTTTCGGGAATCTGGATAAACAGCTTGTAGAGCGGTTTCGCCTGCTGCTAAATGATCGGGGTGGCTTGCAAATATCCGCTCATAATTCCGCTCTGGTGATTGGATTACCATCCGATCAGGCTGTGCTCTTCGAATCTCTCTGACAATTTCTTTTCGTAGTTCTATAGAAGGCATGAGAGAGCCATCGCGATAATTTAGGAAATGAATATCTTTAACACCTAGAGCAATACCTGCATCCCGTTGTTCTCTTTGGCGCACTGCGGCCATCTCTTCTAACGGAACATCAGATTCCTCGCCACCCTGATCCCCATTTGTGATTATGCAGTAAGAGACATGAATTCCTTTAGCTGTCCATTGAGCAATTGTCCCGCCTGCCCCAAAGTCACAATCATCTGGGTGCGCCATTACTACAAGTATCCGCTTTATCTCTTCATCAGCGATTGGAGTCACCGGCGTATTCTAGACTTGTTTGCGTGTCGGGCAGATTGTTAGAAGGGTTAAATCCAGAACAGCAATCTGCTGTCATTCATCACGGCAGCCCACTTCTAGTTGTTGCTGGTGCCGGTTCAGGGAAAACCAGAGTTCTCACGAGACGCATCGCCTATCTGATGGCCGAGCGAGGCGTTGAACCTTTTGAGATTCTTGCGATTACATTCACAAATAAAGCTGCGGGTGAGATGAAAGAGCGTGTAGCAGCCTTAGTTGGTAAACGAGCTAAAGCAATCTGGGTTTCCACTTTCCACTCAGCCTGCGTGCGAATTCTCCGTCAAGAGGCAAGTCGACTTGGTTTCTCCACTTCTTATTCCATCTACGATCAAGCAGATAGCGTCCGCCTCGTCACGCTTGTGATGCGCGATCTGAACCTCGACCAAAAACGATATAACCCAAGAGCGGTCGCAGCCTTAATCTCAAACGCAAAGAACGAGTTACTTGGACCAGCCGATTATCGCAATTCAACCACGAATCACTTTGAAGAGATTGTTGCTGAAGTTTATGCGATTTACCAACAGAGACTTACAAGCGCAAACGCAATGGATTTTGATGATCTAATAATGAAAACCGTGGAAGTTTTGCAGAAGTTTCCAGATGCACGTGCCCGATACCGTCATCGCTTCAAACACATTTTGGTTGATGAGTATCAAGATACGAACCACGCCCAATATATATTGATTCGTGAACTGGTCGGAACCGATAGAGAAGGAATCCCGGCTGCAGAACTCTGTGTTGTAGGTGATGCTGACCAATCCATTTACGGGTTCAGAGGCGCCACGATTCGAAACATCATGCAGTTCGAAGAGGATTATCCGGATGCCACAACCATTCTCTTAGAACAAAATTACCGCTCAACCCAGAACATCCTCAGTGCTGCTAATTCAGTAATCTCAAAGAATGAATCGAGAAAAGAGAAAAACCTCTGGTCTGATGCTGGAAGCGGCACAAAATTAACTGGCTTCGTTGCCGAGAATGAACATCATGAGGCTGAATTTGTTCGTGATGAACTGTACAAATTGAGTGATTCCGGCAAGTCGCGTTTTGGCGATACTGCTATTTTTTATCGAACCAACGCACAATCTCGAGTATTTGAAGAAATCTTTATGCGAGCCGGTGTTCCCTACAAGGTCGTCGGGGGAGTCCGCTTTTATGAGCGGAAAGAAGTCAAAGATTTGCTTGCGTATCTCCGGGTACTTGTTAATCCAGATGACGAAGTCTCACTAAGGAGAATAATCAATACTCCAAAGCGAGGAATCGGAGATCGCGCTTTGGACAGTATTGACGAAATCGCAAAGCGAGAGTCCATTTCATTCTGGCAAGCCCTATCGAGAAGCACCAGCTCAGAACTATCTCCCCGCGCAAATTCTTCAATCCAAGCCTTCGTTTCAATGTTGACCGCGCTTCAAGTTTTGGTTGAAGCAAATCGTCCGCCATCGACCATAGCTGCCGCTATTCTCGAACAATCAGGACTTTTACATGAGTTGCGTGAGAGCCATGACCCACAAGATGAAGTACGAGTTGAAAATCTAGAGGAACTCGTAGCAGTAATTGAAGAGTATGAAGAGCGAATTATCGGCGACGGCGAGAACCCATCCTTAGCTGGCTTCTTGGAAGAAGTATCTTTGGTTGCTGATGCTGATGAGATTCCTGAAGGCGAAGATCATGGCGGCGTAGTAACACTTATGACGTTGCATACCGCTAAAGGTCTCGAGTTTCCCACAGTCTTCTTAACTGGAATGGAAGAAGGCGTCTTTCCACATTCGCGTACTTTGGGTGAGAAAAAAGAACTTGAAGAGGAGCGCAGACTTGCTTATGTCGGACTCACAAGAGCAAGAGAGCGACTCTACCTTTCACGCGCTGAATACCGATCGGCATGGGGCGCGCCAAACTACAATCCGCCATCAAGATTTCTCGATGAAATTCCTGAAAATCTCATCGACTGGAATAAGTCTGCAAGTGGATTTATATCGCCGCCGATAACAAGGAAGAAATTTGCAACTCCGCCACCGCCTAGAGCAACCGGAAAACAGAGTACCTCGCTACAACTTGCTATTGGTGATCGCGTTTCACACGACACTTTTGGATTAGGTACCGTGATATCTGTCTCAGGCGAAGGAGAGAAAGCAGAAGCCACTATCAACTTTGGAAGCTATGGTGAGAAGCGTTTGTTGCTCCGCTATGCCCCAGTAGATAAGTTATGACCCATGGACCTATTTGAATATCAGGCCCGAGATCTCTTTGAAGCAAAAGGCGTTCCCGTCTTAGGTGGCGCAGTTGCCTCAACTCCCGAAGAAGCTCGCGCGGCAGCAGAAAAACTTGGTGGAAAAGTAGTTGTAAAGGCCCAAGTAAAGATTGGTGGTCGCGGCAAAGCCGGTGGAGTCAAGTTAGCCGAAGATCCCGATGATGCTTACGAAAAAGCAAAAGCGATTTTAGGTATGGATATCAAAGGTCATGTAGTTAGAAAGGTAATGATTGCCCAAGCTGCTCCGATTGAGAGCGAGTATTACTTAGCAATTCTCCTTGATAGAGCTGCTCGCTCCTTTCTTGTTATGGCATCGGTTGCCGGTGGAATGGATATTGAAGAAGTCGCTCACAAAACTCCTGAGAAATTAGCGCGCTTCCATGTAGATGCAAACAAAGGACTAGATAAGTCAAAAGCGCTTGAAATAGTGAAGCAGGGCGCTTTCCCCGAAGATGTAATTGAAGCTGTTGCTGATGTTCTAGTAACGCTATGGAAAACATTCCAAGAATCTGATGCGACCCTGGTAGAAGTTAACCCGCTGGTGAAAACTAGAGATGGGCGCATCATCGCTTTAGATGGAAAAGTTACACTGGACGATAACGCATCTTTCCGTCACCCTGATTTTGAGTCATTAATTGATCACGCGGCCACTAATCCGCTTGAAGCACTTGCAAAAGAGAAGGACTTGAATTACGTAAAACTTGAAGGCGAAGTCGGTGTAATTGGAAATGGTGCGGGGTTAGTGATGAGCACGCTTGATGTAGTCGCCTATGCGGGCGAGAAACATGGAGTTAAGCCCGCTAACTTCCTCGATATTGGAGGCGGTGCATCTGCCCAAGTCATGGCAGACGGACTCTCAATTATTTTAGGAGACCCCGCTGTCCGCTCTGTATTTGTAAATGTCTTTGGCGGAATTACTGCTTGTGATGCTGTTGCTAATGGAATTGTCCAAGCCCTTGCAATTTTGGGCGAAAAGGCTACGAAGCCGCTAGTTGTTCGCCTCGATGGAAATAGCGTCAATGAAGGAAGAAGAATTCTTAACGAAGCGAATCATCCACTAGTCCAACAGCTCGACACCATGGATGGCGCTGCCGCTCGCGCAGCAGAATTGGCGGCCCAGTAATGACTATATTCATCGATGAAAATACCAAGGTAATCGTTCAAGGAATGACCGGCTCGGAAGGAACCAAACACACTCGGCGAATGATTGCGAGTGGAACAAAGATTGTTGGTGGCGTTACCCCCGGAAAAGGTGGGCAAGAAGTTGAGATTGAAGGTAAGAAGCTTCCCGTCTTCAACACTGTCAAGGAAGCTGTGGCTGCTACCGGAGCCAACGCCTCCGTCGTATTTGTTCCGCCGAAATTTGCCAAGGCGGCCGTTGTCGATGCAATCGATGCAGAATTACCGCTTATCGTAGTTATCACCGAAGGAATTCCAGTTCACGATACCGCTGCATTTTTTGCCTACGCACAAGGAAAAGGTAAGACTCGCATCATCGGTCCGAATTGTCCGGGACTTATCTCGCCAGGAAAAAGCAATCTCGGTATCACTCCTTCGGACATTACAGGTCCGGGAAAAATTGGTTTAGTTTCAAAGTCGGGCACGCTGACTTATCAGATGATGTATGAGTTACGGGATATTGGTTTTACAACTGCTGTTGGTATTGGTGGCGATCCGATTATCGGTACTACCCATATCGATTGTCTCCGAGCATTCCAAGACGATCCTGCTACTGAAGCAATCGTGATGATTGGTGAAATTGGGGGCGACGCTGAGGAGCGAGCTGCTGCATTCATAAAGGAAAATGTGACCAAACCTGTCGTGGGATATGTCGCAGGCTTTACTGCTCCTGAAGGTAAGACGATGGGCCATGCTGGCGCAATCGTCTCAGGTTCATCTGGAACCGCTGAAGCGAAGAAAGTTGCACTTGAGGCAGCTGGCGTAAAGGTTGGCAAGACTCCAAGTGAGACTGCTCGACTTCTCCGCGGAATCCTAAAGAGATAATCGTGACGCGAATCCTGCGCGTTGGACTCCAACAAGGGATTCGTAGCCTTACGCTCGTTCTTCTACCAATATCTTTTATCTCGCTAGTCGCTTGGGCGACGGCGGGAAGTTCATCAGGAAATACTGCCGATCCGCTGCGAGCAGCGCTCTGGTTCTTTCTTGCAGCCCATCAAGTTCCATTACAACTAGCACTCTCTGACGCAACGCTCTCGGGATCACTAACTTTTCTCCCGGTCGGTGGAGTACTCATCCCATTTTTTGCTACGCGAAGTGGCTATATGAGAATGATTGAGACTCTGGGCGATCCAAGTCATAGAGAGCGACGTCTTTACATCATCTCCTTTGCATCTAGTTATGCGATTCTTGGCTATCTCATCTCATTAATTGCGCTCGGAGGCACCGTGGAGGCGCCGTTTTACATAGCGCTTCCAATCCTCTTTGCGATATCTGCAATTTCTGCATTTTTGGTAAGCGGAGCTCTACCAAAGCACAAATTGCAGTTTCCTTGGCAGCGAGCGCTAAGAGTCGTCTGGATTTCTTCAGTCGCGCTAATTGGATTTAGTTCTCTCGTTGTTGCAGCTTCCTTGATCTATCGCTTTGATGTTGTACTAAATCTAACCCGGGTAATCGAACCTGGAGTTTTTGGTGGATTAGTTCTACTAATGGGCCAACTCTTATACCTTCCAAACGTTGCAATATCTGCCCTAAGTTACATATCAGGATCCGGGATTTCTATCGGTACCGGAAGTTTGCTATCACCATTTATTCATCGAATCGATGAAATACCTGCGATACCAATACTGGGGGCTTTGCCCGTGAAAGCAAACTTATACGCGCTAGTTCTTTCCATTGCAATTATTGCGATTGGTTCGCTAATGGCTCGCTACGCCCTCTCGACATATAGCGACTTTAGTGAGACAAAACGCTTTTTCCTTTCAGCAACTTTGATCTCTTTGGCTCTGCTATTGGTTTTGGCACGTTTAAGTAGTGGTCAACTGCTCTCTTCAAGCCTGCCATCGGTAGGCCCAGTTTGGTGGGCTATGCCACTTGTAGTTACTGCACAATTTGCGCTCGGCGCCGCACTATTCACGTTTACTCCGAAATTGTTCGCTAAAGTGAAGAAGCAAGACGCATGAACTCTAAGCGTTATGCACTTCTCTCGGTATCAAATAAAGATGGACTCGTTGAACTTGCAAGAGAACTACTTGCAAATAACTACTCGATACTCGCTTCGGATGGCACGGCACTTTTCCTCGAGAAAAATGGGATTTCAGTTAAAAGAATTGAGGAAGTAACCGGCTCGCCCGAGCTCTTTGCTGGAAGAGTCAAAACGCTTCATCCTCTTATTCATGGCGCAATTCTCTTTGATCGAAGTGATCCGAAACAGGTATCTGAAGCCGAGGGTGCTGGCATTCTGGATATTGATGTTGTGGTGGTAAATCTTTACTCACTCGAGAAGTTTGATATCGGCGGGCCAGCCCTAATAAGGGCAGCTGCTAAGAATCATCAGAGCGTTTCAATTCTTACTAACCCAAATCAATATAAAGACTTCTTATGCCTTTTGAAATCTGGAGTAAGAGAAGCAGATAGAAAGCTATGGGCTAGGCAAGCGATTGAAGTAACAGCAAGGTATGACCTCGCAATCCTCAGAGAGTTTGGCGAAGCGCTCAGATACGGAGAGAATCCACACCAAGTAGGCGTCTTGGTTGGTAGCGCCGGAGTCGCGACGGCCAGGCTGATTCAAGGAAAGCAACCGTCATTTAATAATTATCTAGATCTTGACACCGCCTCACAAATTGTCTCGGATCATGAAGAAAAAGCATATGTAATAGTCAAGCATGGAATGCCCTGCGGCGTTGCGATTGATGAAGAATCAACATTGGCTTTCACAAGAGCCTTCGCCTCAGATCCAGTTTCTGCCTTTGGCGGCGTAATTGCCTCAAACCAAGATGTTGAAGAGAAGGTAGCTGCTGAAATTGTTGGTAACTTCTACGAAGCGGTAATTGCTCCGGGATTTACAGAGGCGGCGCTAAAGACTCTCGCAAAGAAACCTAATTTGCGAGTTTTAGAATTAATTGCTCGGACAACACCTGAGTTTCAAATGCGAGAGATAGATGGTGGCTTCCTATTGCAGAGTCCAGATAGGGAATTGAATTCGGAAGAATTCAAACTTGTTGCAGGAGATACGCTTGAAAAAGCTGATTTTGCAGATCTCCGTTTCGCTTGGATCACAGTTGCGCGATGTCGGAGCAATGCAATTGTCATAGCAAAAAGTAAGGCCACAATCGGAATTGGGGCGGGCCAAGTAAATCGCCTAGATGCAGCACGCGATGCCATCCGAAGGGCTGGCGTTCATTTACACGGTGCGGTAGCGGCAAGTGATGGTTTCTTCCCATTTCCTGATGGACTAGAAGCGCTTGCGGCTTCCGGGATAAAGGCGCTAGTTGCACCGAGTGGCTCGATTAGAGATAACGAAGTGATTGAAGCTGCCAATAAAGCAGGAATCTCCCTCTATTTTGCCGCGCGACGCCACTTCTCTCATAACTAGGAGCCCCAATTAGACTTTCCCAATGGCGACAATAGGTTCAACGAAAATTCTTGATGGGCGAGAACTATCTGCCACTATCAAGAGCGAAATCGCCTCACAAATCAAACGAGATAACCTAAAAGTTGGACTGGGCACAATACTTGTCGGAGACGATCCTGGTTCGCACTCTTATGTTTACGGGAAACACCGAGATTGTGCTGAAGTTGGTATCAATTCTATTCGCATTGATTTACCTGAAGGTGCTACCGAGTCGAGAATACTTTCCGCAGCGCAACAATTAAATGAGGATCCCAATTGCACTGGCTTTATCGTCCAACTTCCGCTACCAAATAACGTGGATGTAAATCGAGTTCTTCAAGAAATAGACCCAGATAAAGATGCAGATGGACTCCACCCTTTGAATCTTGGGAAATTAGTTCTGCAACAGAGGGCTCCACTTCCATGCACTCCGCAAGCAATTTTTGAATTAGTTTCCCAAAATGGAATTTCATGGGATGGAAAGGATGTAGTAGTTCTGGGAAGAGGTACCACCGTGGGAAGACCTCTTGGATTATTGCTATCTAGTAAAAAAGCGAATGCAACCGTCACATTAACTCATACAGGCACAAGGGATATTTCTGGCCACACTGAGCGAGCAGACATAATCGTTTCGGCTCTAGGGAAAGCACACTTTGTAAGAGCAAATATGGTGAAAGAAGGGGCTGTTGTAATTGATGTGGGCCTTACTCGAGTTAACGGAAAATTGACTGGTGATGTTCACCCAGATGTTTACGAAAAGGTTTCCGCCTATTCACCAGTTCCAGGAGGAATTGGGCCAATGACAAGGGCGATGTTGTTACGTAATGTTCTAGAGCTCTCGAGCCGGAGCGGTAATTGAAGCGACTTTCCTATCTCCTTGCCTTGGTTGCCCTTTTGATTTCAACCTTCTATTCCGTTCGAATCGGAGCAATAACTCTTGCGCTCGCTCTGGCTTCCTATTCAATCCCTGGTTTCAGAAGTAGCCGACCGCTAGAGAAACTAATATCGCTCTTGTTAGTGGTCTCGCTCATAACTGTCGCATTGGCGCTCCCGCGTAGGTAGCAGGTAAGTTCTGCCGCTATGAGCAGATCAGGTAAAGTAACTGTAGTTGGTGCGGGATTCTATGGATCTACAACCGCACTTAGATTGGCCGAGTACGACATATTCGAAACTGTCGTAATCACAGATATTGTTGAAGGAAAGCCCGAAGGAATCGCACTTGATATAAATCAATCAAGATCAATCGAGGGATTTGAGACCAAACTTGTTGGTCAGACGACTACTGCTGAGGGCGCTGGTTATGAAGCGACTGCAAATTCTGATGTCGTAGTTATTACTGCGGGCCTGCCACGTAAACCGGGCATGAGTCGAATGGATTTGATTGGCGTTAATGCTGGCATCGTCAGAGGCGTAACAGAAAATATTGCAAAGCACTCTCCAAATGCTGTCATTATCGTTGTGTCAAACCCATTGGATGAAATGACTGCACTCGCTCAGATCGCTTCAAAATTCCCACATAATCGCGTGATGGGTCAAGCCGGAATGCTCGATACTGCTCGCTTTACTCATTTTGTCGCTGAAAAACTAAATGTTCCGGTGGCTTCAGTAAAAACGCTGACCCTTGGATCACATGGCGAGACTATGGTTCCAGTCCCAAGTCGCTGTACTGTGAATGGAAAACCACTCAGTGAACTTTTATCAGCACCGGAAATTGATGAAATGGTTACTAGGACTCGCAATGGTGGAGCTGAGATTGTTGCGCTACTTAAGACCGGATCTGCTTACTATGCGCCATCTGCTGCAGCTGCGCGAATGGCACGCGCCGTTATAACCGACTCTCGAGAGGTAATGCCGGTTTGTGCATGGGTCACCGGAGAATATGGAATCTCTGGCGTTTACTTAGGGGTCGAAGCTGAGATTGGTAGTACTGGTGTTACTAAAGTTGTCGAAGGATCTTTATCGACAAGCGAGCTTGAAGAGTTGAAGAAGGCTGCTGAAGCGGTCCGCGCTAAGCAGGCCGATGTGAAGGATCTATAGGAAGGAAGCTATGTCAAAGATCAAAGTCCAAGGAACCGTCGTTGAACTAGATGGCGATGAAATGACCCGCATAATCTGGGACTTCATCAAGAAGCAGCTGATCCTTCCTTATTTAGATGTAAACCTTGAATATTACGATCTCGGAATTGAGCATCGTGATGCCACCAATGATCAAGTCACAATTGATTGCGCTAACGCGATAAAAAAGCATGGCGTCGGAGTCAAGTGCGCCACTATCACCCCAGACGAAGCGCGGGTTAAGGAATTCAATTTAAAGCAGATGTGGAAGTCTCCGAATGGAACAATTCGAAACATTCTAGGCGGAGTCATCTTCCGTGAACCCATCATCATAAAGAATGTACCGAGGTTGATTCCTCATTGGAGCAAGCCGATTGTTATTGGCCGTCACGCATTTGGCGACCAATATCGAGCTACTGACTTCAAAGTACCGGGCGCCGGAAAACTGACGGTCACATTTACTCCTGCTGATGGTTCTGCGCCGATGGAGTTCAATGTCTTTGACTTCCCAAGTTCTGGCGTTGCGATGACGATGTATAACTTGGATCAATCAATCCGTGATTTTGCCCGGGCATCATTTAACTATGGGTTAACACGTAAGTATCCGGTTTATCTCTCAACCAAAAATACGATCTTGAAAGCTTACGATGGCCGCTTCAAAGATATTTTCGCAGAAATCTTTGAAAGTGAATTCAAAGCCGAGTTCGACAAACTTGGACTCGAATATGACCATCGACTAATTGATGACATGGTTGCTACATCTCTCCGTTGGGAAGGCGGCTATATCTGGGCTTGCAAGAATTACGATGGCGATGTTCAGAGCGATACCGTCGCACAAGGTTATGGATCACTTGGTCTTATGACTTCGGTATTGATGACTCCAGATGGCAAGACCGTAGAAGCAGAAGCTGCTCACGGAACGGTTACTCGCCACTATCGCGATCATCAAGCTGGTAAAGCTACCTCTACAAATCCAATCGCATCTATTTTCGCCTGGACTCAAGGGCTACAACACCGCGCCAAACTCGATAGCACTCCAGATGTAGCGAAATTCGCTTCTACCTTAGAGCGAGTCTGTATTGAGACTGTCGAAAGCGGAAAGATGACCAAGGATCTTGCGCTGCTAATAAGCAACGATGCTCCCTGGCTAAACACCCAAGAGTTTCTGGCTGCAATCGATGAAAATCTAAAGATAGCTATGAAGTAATTGGACAAATAAAAAAGCCCCCGTAAATCGGGGGCTTTTTTATTTCAATTAACTAAATTCGCTCGCCATCTGTGGCGCTAAATAGATGGACTGCATCTGATTTCGCAGAGACGGTGACAGTCTGGCCTGCCTTTGGCGGGCTCTTTGGATCCCAGCGGATGATTACCTGGGCGCCCTCATCGCTAGCATTGTTGAATTTAACAGCGCTATCAAGCGGCTTTCCGTAGACAAATGCATCGGCACCGAGTTCTTCAACTACTTCTACTTGGACTTCAAAGCCCTTAGACGCAGGAACAAAACCTTCAGGTCTAATTCCGACAATTACCGAGCTGCCAGCGCTTGCGGGAACATCCACATCAAGATGGCCAAGTTTTGCTTTTCCGCCAGAAACCGGTGCAATCAGAAGATTCATCGCAGGTGAACCGATAAATCCTGCAACGAAAGCATTTGCGGGACGGTCGTAAAGATTACGCGGAGTATCTACTTGCTGTAACAAGCCATCCTTGAGTACCGCAACGCGATCACCCATAGTCATAGCTTCGACTTGATCATGGGTTACATAGACTGTAGTAATTCCAAGTCGACGTTGTAGCGCGGCGATCTGGGTTCTGGTAGCAACGCGTAGTTTTGCATCGAGATTCGATAGCGGCTCATCCATCAAGAAGACTTGTGGTTCGCGAACAATCGCACGTCCCATCGCAACACGCTGGCGCTGTCCACCCGATAAAGCTTTTGGTTTGCGTTCTAGATAAGGCTCTAGATCAAGAAGTTTGGCAGCCTCAAGGACGCGGCGATCGCGTTCCTCTTTTGCAACTCCAGCAATTTTGAGTGCAAAGCCCATATTTTCTGCAACAGTCATATGAGGATAAAGAGCGTATGACTGGAAGACCATCGCGATATCACGATCTTTTGGTGCAATATTTGTTACGTCGCGATCGCCAATAAAGATTGCGCCGGTATCAATCTCTTCCAAGCCTGCAAGCATGCGAAGCGATGTTGACTTGCCGCAACCAGATGGTCCGACAAGGACAAGGAACTCACCATCATTTACGGTGAGATTCAATTTATCTACAGCAGGAGATGTTGTTCCGGGATAGATGCGTGATGCATCCTTAAATACGACTGATGCCATTTTCTCTTCCTTCTCCGGGCAGGTACGTGCCCGACGGTCCGTTGGATGAAGTAAGGCCCCACTTCGTCGAGGGGTCGGGCGAAGGCTATGCGAGAGTTGAGCGTGAGGGAAGGGGGTTTATCCAACTCTCAGCCGACTCGGCTACCCTTAGCCAGCCTATGGACCCCGATGGTGCGTTCTCGGTCGCTGCTTTTTCAAGCGACCTAATTGTTGTACTCCTCTTCATCCTCCTCGGATCAATATTTGTTGCCGCCGAAATTGCCCTGATCTCTCTCCGCGAAGGCCAGATAAAGGCTATGGCTGAGAAGGGGCGACGGGGGAAGAAGGTTGCCCACTTAGCAAGCCATCCCAAGAATTTCTTAGCTGCTGTCCAGGTAGGCGTGACCCTCTCCGGATTTCTCTCAGCAGCTTTCGGCGCTGACCAATTGGGTGATTATCTGATTCCGGTTCTGGAGGGCTGGGGGCTAAGTACAAACCTCGCAGCCGGAATCTCCTTAGTGTTACTTACCTTGGTGATTGCTTATTTCTCATTAGTTCTTGGCGAGCTGGTACCGAAGCGGGTAGCGATTTATAAGACAGAGCAGATCGCACTGGCGGTGGCTACCCCTGTTTCAATAGTGGCATTCATCTTTCGGCCATTAATCTGGTTACTTGCCCATTCCTCTGACTTGATTCTGCGCGCATTTGGAATTGACCCGAAAGCATCTCGGGAAGAGATAACCGAAGAAGAGTTGGTAGATCTTGTAACCGGACATAAGGCGCTTACTGAAGAAGAGCGTGACATCGTTGAAGAAGTATTCAATGCGAGTGAGCGTCAGGTCCATGAAGTTATGGTGCCGCGTACCGAAGTAGATTTTCTCGATGCTGGTCTATCGCTTAATCAAGCGATTAGGGTTGCAGTCGAGCAGGCCCACTCTCGTTTCCCGGTCGTACGTGGAAATAGCGATGAGGTAATTGGTTTTATCCATGCCCGTGATCTACTAGAGCGCCCAGAGAACAGTAAGACTGTTATGGACATCGTACGTCCAATTATCTTTTTACCAGGTACAAAAGGTGTCTTGCCGGCGCTCTCGGAAATGCGCGCCAAGCGCCAACAGATCGCCATTGTTCTAGATGAATATGGTGGCACTGATGGAATTGTGACTTTAGAGGACTTGGTTGAAACGCTGATTGGCGATATTCACGATGAATATGATGACTTATCAGAGGAAGTCTCGAATACTCCAAAGAGTGGTGTCTATGAGGTAGATGGACTTATCGCCCTTGAAGATCTTGCCGAGCAGACTGGTGTAGAAATTCCTGAGGGTCCATACGAGACGCTAAGCGGTTACGTTATGCACGAACTCGGTCGAATTCCGGATATCGGAGATTCCTTGGATCTGCCCGGCGCGCAAATCAAAGTCAACTCGATGGAGGGCAAACGCGTCGGAACGCTTCTTCTCACCACTACAAAGTCCATCACCAGAAGCTAGATTCAGCAGAGTCCTGAGAGAATAGCCAGATGAAACGAGTCCTATCTGGAATTCAGCCGACTGCAGAGTCGCTCCATCTTGGAAATTATTTAGGGGCGGTCAAGCAATGGGTTGAACTTCAAGAAGGAAACGATGCTTTCTATTGCATAGTTGATCTTCATGCTTTGACGATTGAGACCGAACCAGCTGCATTAAGGCGGCGCACCCTTGCAGCTGCCGCCCAGTTAATTGCACTTGGCCTTGACCCCAACAAGTGCACCTTGTTCATTCAGTCCCATCTCTCTGAACATAATCAACTTGGCTGGATTTTCGAATGCATTACCGGCTTTGGTGAGGCTAGTCGGATGACCCAATTTAAAGATAAGTCTCAGAAATCGGGAACCGATCGAACCGTAGTTGGCCTATTTACTTACCCGATGCTTCAAGCGGCCGATATCCTTCTTTATCAGGCAGATAAAGTCCCAGTAGGCGAGGACCAGCGCCAGCACATTGAATTAACTAGAGATTTAGCGCAACGTTTCAATTCAAAATATGGAGCCACCTTTACTTTGCCGGAAGCCCACATAATCAAGTCTTCTGCAAAGATAAATGACCTTCAGGACCCCACCGCCAAGATGAGCAAGTCAGCAACCTCAAATGCGGGTGTTATAGATATTTTGGATAGCTCTGATATCAACGTAAAAAAGATCAAGAGCGCTGTGACTGACACCGGTAAAGAGATTAAGTTTGATGAGAAAGAAAAGCCTGGAATTTCCAATTTATTGACGATTCACTCATCTCTTTCAGGAAGATCAATTACTGAACTAGAAAATGAGTTTGCGGGCAGAGGTTACGGCGACTTCAAAGGCGCCGTTGCAGAGGTAGTGACTAGTTATTTTGCTCCAGTGAAAAGTCGAGCTGAGGAACTCTTGAAAGACGAAGCCACACTTCTTGAAATCTTGGGTGAAGGTGCCACAAAGGCACGTGCCGTAGCTAGTAAGACCTTAAAGGCTACTTATGATGCGCTTGGTCTCGTTCCGGGCGCCCAGCTTTGAGGTTGAAGAATGCGCTTACGCATCGCTTTACTAACAATCATTCTAGCTCTACCGGTTAATTCGACTTGGGCAGAAGAACCGATACCACGAATTGCAGTTGCTTATGACATCGGGTTCAAGGGCGATGATGGGTTTAATGATGCGGTTAGTGAGGCGTTAGCGCTCGCCAAAAAGCGATTTAACTTAGTGCCACCCTTTGTTCGCGAGGTTCCGACCAGCGGGACAGCCGTTGATCGTCTCTCCAAACTTCGCTTCCTGGCCAAAAGCGGCTACACCTTGATCATCACGGTAGGAAGTGGTTACCGTGAAACGGTGAGAAGAGTTTCGATGGAATATCCCGAGACCCAATTCGCACCAATCAACGACAAGACGCTCGCCCAGTTAAATATCTCAAATATCTATTTTGACGAAATCCAAGCCGCCCAGATTGCTGGAACCATCGCTTCAATTCGAAGCAAAACAAAAGTGGTTGCACTTGTTTCTGCCCCCGAGGATGTAGGTGAGGCATTTGTATCTGCGGCGAAAGGCGTTGAGGTACTTCAGATTCCGTTTAGTGGTGATGTTGTTGCTCTAAATTCCTCACTCCAAAGAGCAGACATTATTTATTCGCTTTGGGATAGAGATGCAAGAGTATTTGAACTCGCCATGCAGAGAAAACCTCGAACACTATATATAGCTCGAAATCCAGATCAATATTTCGCAAAACTAGAATCAAATCCGAGAGTAATAGCGGTTATTGAGAAGAAATTAAGGAAACCGATTGCCCAATTAGTTCGACTGGCACTTCAGAATCGAGCTTTAATAGATATTGTTGATGAAGAAGCAGGAATTTTCGGTCGAACCTATGGCATAAAAAATGGCGGCCTTTCTTTTCGACTCAGGGAAGGCCAACCCGCCGTGGAGCGAGCCTTGGAGAGGCTAAAAGGTTAAAGCCCGGGTTTAGAGTCCGTGTAGCAATTCTGTGCTCCAAGGCACCAAATGCGCGACATGAGAAAAGGCTGAAACATCCCGGTTAAGTACTGGCAACCTCTTCCCGATAGGGTGCGCTCACGCTTCCCCAAACGTACGTACAAACCCCTCGGGAGGAAACAACTTGAAGAAAACAACTCGTCTCGTTGCCGTAGCTGTTGCCGCTTCACTCTCCGTTTTCGGAGTTGTAGCACCGGCTTCTGCAGCAAACACAAAGGCATGTCTTGCACTTGATACCGGTGGTGTCGATGACAAGTCATTTAATGCATCTGCATGGGCTGGCGCGCAGTCCGTTGCAAATAAGTCAACCACTGTTAAGTATTTGGTTGCACAGACAGATGCTGACTACGCGCCAAATATCAAGAAGCTGGTAGATGAAGGCTGCGACATTGTTATTGGTGTTGGCTTCCTAATCGCTGGCGCTCTTGAAGAGGCCGCTGAAAAGTATCCAAATACAAACTTTGCCATCGTAGATGGCGGTGGATCAGGAGATAGCAACCACAAAGGTCTACTCTTCGCCACAAATCAATCCTCATTCCAAGCTGGCTATCTAGCGGCTTCGTATTCAAAGACCGGCGTAGTCGCTACTTATGGCGGCATGAATTTCCCAGCTGTATCTGACTTCATGGATGGATATGCAAAGGGAGTCGCCTACTACAACGAGCGCAACAAGAAGAATGTAAAGGTTCTTGGCTGGGATCCAGAGAAGAAAGACGGAACTTTTGTCGGTAACTTCTCAGATCAAGCAAAGGCGCTGCAAATCTCCAAGCAATTCGAACTACAGAAGGCAGATGTAATCTTCCCTGTAGCCGGAGGTCTTGGCGGAGCAACAGCACAAAATGCGATGACCAGCAAGGCTTCAGTTGTTATCTGGGTTGACTCAGATGGCGTAATTGCTGTCCCACAATATAAGTCAGTTATTCTCACATCCGTTCTAAAGGGTGTTGGAACTTCTGTCGCTCAGGTCATCAAAGATCAGCGAAAGGGCAACTTCAGCAATACCTCTTATCTCGGAACTCTCAAGAATAAGGGAACTGGACTTGCACCTTTCTACGACTTTAATTCGAAGATCTCTTCGAAAGTAAAGCGTGAGTTGAAGTTGATTGGAGCCAGAATTATCAACGGTTCAATCGACCTATAAAGTCAAGTAGTAAAAAGCGAGCCAGGCGAAAATTTGCCTGGCTCGTTTTCATTTATAGGATTTTCCGATAGATTTTCACATTATCTAAAGAGACGATTAGGAGCCGCAGAGAGTTCATGTCAGTTGAATTGCGTGGAATAACCAAGACTTTTGGCTCCCTTGTAGCTAATGACTCGATCGACCTTAAAGTTGAAGCTGGACAGATTCATGCGATTCTTGGTGAAAATGGGGCGGGTAAGTCCACTCTGATGAATATTCTCTTCGGGCTGCTCCAACCTGACTCTGGTGAAGTCTTGATCGATGGAAACCCGATAAAGATTTACGAACCAAGCGATGCCCTTGCGGCCGGAATAGGTATGGTTCACCAGCATTTCATGCTAATCCCAGTCTTTAGCGTTGCCGAGAATATTGTTTTGGGTCACGAAAAGATCCGCGGTGTTGGCTCCTTGGATTTGAGAGAGGCCCGCACTCAAATCATGGAAATAGCCAAGCGCTTCAATTTTGAGATAGATCCAGATGCTCTTGTCGAAGATTTGCCAGTAGGCGTCCAGCAACGAGTTGAAATAATCAAAGCGCTCTTTTTCAACGCAAAAATAATTATTCTCGATGAGCCCTCAGCTGTATTAACTCCGCAAGAAACCGACGAGCTATTGAATGTTATGCGTGAATTGAAAAAGCAAGGCAAGTCCATAATCTTTATCACTCATAAGCTCCGCGAAGTCCAGGAAGTTGCCGACGAGATAACAATCATTCGACGAGGTAAAGTCGTGGGTCAGGCAAAACCAACGGCAACTCAAGAGGAGTTGGCATCTTTGATGGTTGGCAGGCCAGTTGAGTTGGACGTAACTAAGAAGCCATTTACTCCTGGACATGTAATTTTGAAAGTTAATGACCTTAAGGTGACTGACAACCGAGGGCGCCCGCTTGTTAGTGATATTAATTTTGAAGTCCGCGCAGGTGAAATTCTTGCAGTAGCTGGTGTACAAGGCAATGGCCAGAGTGAGCTGGCGCGTGCAATCTTGAACTTAGAGCCACACATCTACGGTTCCATCACGATTGATGGAGGTGAGATAGTTGGTAAGACTGTAAACGAATCGCTTGAGTCCGGTATCGCTTTCGTCCCTGAATCTCGAGAATTAGATGGGTTGATTAGTTCATTTAGTATCGCTGAGAACTTGATTTTAGATACCTTCCACAGCGCTCCTATTTCAAAATCTGGAATACTAGATTTAAATAGAATCGCTAGTAATGCTGAGAATTACACAAAACAGTTCGATGTACGTCTTCAAAGCATTTCCGATCCTGCCTCTTCTCTTTCCGGTGGAAATAAACAGAAAGTGGTTTTAGCACGCGAGTTAACCCGACCAGTTAAGTTATTGGTCGCCTCACAACCAACCCGCGGCCTCGATGTTGGCTCAATTGAGTTTGTCCATGAGCGAATCCTCGCTGAGCGAGATGCAGGTCGTGCAGTTCTGCTATTTAGTAATGAACTAGACGAAGTTATGGCTTTGGCTGATCGGATTGCTGTCATGTACCACGGAAGCATCATTGATATTGTTGAACCTAGTGTTAGTAGAAATGAATTAGGGCTCTTGATGGCGGGCGTAAAAGGTAAGACCGCATGAAGAAGTTATTTAGCGGATCAGCACTTCTCCCAATCTTTGCCTTTGCACTAGCTATGTTTATCGGTGGCTTGTTGATTGCTTTCTCCGATACAAAAGTTCTCTCCCTCCGATCTGAACCATGGGAGATGGTAAAAGCTGGAGCAGCCACGGCCTGGAATGCTTATGTGGCGCTCTTTGAAGGGGCTTTCTATGATCCAAATTTGGCTCGACAAGGTAACGGTCAAGGTTTTTATCCGATTTCGGAAACATTAGTTGTTGCTGCGCCACTTATCCTTGCTGGACTATCAGTAGCGTTAGCTTTTCGAGCAGGCCTATTCAATATTGGTGCACAGGGCCAATTTATTTTTGGCGCGATTGGCGCTTCTTATGTTGGATTCACTTTTGAGTTATCACCGATTCTTCACATTGCGGCTGCAATGTTGTTTGGTGTATTTCTTGCCGGAATCTACGGTGGAATAGTTGGACTACTTAAGGCAAAGACTGGTGCTCACGAAGTCATCGTCACTATCATGCTTAATTATGTAGCCAGCTATCTGTTGCTCTGGCTACTTAAGACTGAAGCATTTTTGCGCGAGGGGAGAAATGATCCAATCGCCCCAGACATCTTGTCGAGCGCTCGCTTGCCAAAAATTCTTGGCAGCGAATTTCGAATTAGCATCGCAATTCTCATTGCGTTACTTGTGGCATGGTTGATTGCTTTCTTGCTAAATAAAACCACGCTTGGCTTTCGGTTTCGTGCAGTCGGCGCCAATGCTGCGGCGGCACGGACCGCTGGTATGTCGGTAGCTTTTGTCACCACTTCAGTGATGGTTGTCGCTGGCGCACTCGCAGGATTAGGCGGTGCGTTGAATGTGCTCGGCGGCGAATATGCACTCACCGTCGGGATCGCAGGTTCATTTGGTTTTGACGCGATTACGGTTGCGTTACTGGGGCGTGCCAAACCTCTTGGTGTAGTCCTTTCAGCGTTCCTCTTCGCCTCGCTTCGAGTGGGAGGCCAGATGATGCAAGCCAAGACTGATACGCCACTTGATCTAGTACTTGTGATTCAAGCTCTCATCATTCTTTTCATTGCTGCACCTGCATTGGTTAAGTCAATCTTTAGATTAAAAAATATCAACGCATCCACTGGAATGGCTGCAAAAGGTTGGAACGGATAATGGCGACGATCTCGACTTTAACTCCAGCACAGCGCCGAACCCGACGCGGAATATTCACGCTAGGAATCTTTACCTTACTCTCGAGCATCCCCTTCATATTCCTTGACTCAGAATCCGCTGATGTCACTTATGGTTTTGTTATTCGCGATGAATGGGTATTGATAAATGAATGGGTCATTAATTCAAAGACTGCTTCGATAATCTTTATTTCGCTGGCAGCGCTTTCAACCATCGCAGCCTATTTATTCTTTGGAAAAGGAAAGAAAGTTGGTTCTTTCTCGTTCATCGGTGCTTTCTCGTTACTAATGGCGTTTCTATCTTGGGCGGCCAAAGGAAGCTTCATTCCTCTCACTGGAGTCTTCCAAGGTGCTCTGTTGCTAGCTGTTCCACTTATCTTTGGCGCGATGGCAGGTGTGATCTGTGAGCGCTCCGGAATCATCAACATTGCGATTGAAGGTCAGCTCCTAGCAGCCGCCTTTGCCGCCGGCGTCGTTGCCAGCCTTACCCAGAGCACTACCTGGGGGCTAATAGTTGCGCCGTTTGCAGGGGCGCTAATTTCGCTAATTTTGGCTACCTTTGCAATCAAGTATCAAATTGATCAAGTCATCCTCGGCTTTGTTATCAATGTTCTTGTAATTGGCCTTACCGGATTTCTCTATAAGAAATTATTAATTCCTTATCAGGACACCTGGAATAGTGGCCCAATTCTCTCGCCGATTGAAATTCCGCTACTCTCTAAATTACCGATTATTGGCCCAGTTCTCTTCAAGCAGACCATCATCGTCTATTTGATGTACATAGCAGTAGCGCTAACTCACTATTACTTGTTCAAGACGCGTTGGGGTCTTCGCACCCGAGCTGTCGGTGAGCATCCAACCGCAGCAGATTCGGTTGGTATAAAAGTAAATGCGCTTCGCTTCAGAAATGTGATTATTGCTGGTGCAGTTGCCGGACTAGGTGGCGCCTACTTCACCGTTGGCGCAGTTGGAATGTTTGGAAAAGAAATGACTGCGGGTAAAGGCTTCATTGCACTTGCCGCTCTTATCTTTGGAAGATGGAGCCCTAAAGGTGCTGTTGCCGCAGCGCTACTCTTCGGCTTTGCTGACAATCTTCAAGTTGTGTTGTCGATCATTGGAACTGCAATCCCAAGTGAATTCCTTTTGATGGTTCCATATATCGCAACCATTATCGCTGTCTCTGGATTTGTCGGAAGAGTGAGAGCTCCTGCCGCTGATGGAATTCCGTATACGCGTGGAAGTCATTAGCTAAGGCAACCTATGCAGATTGACTGGAATACGCTTCAGGTTAAAGCAACTGAAGCGATGAAAAAGTCGTACTCCCCATATTCGAAGTTTCCGGTGGGAGTGGCTGCGCTAGTAAATGATGGTCGGATTATCAGCGGCTGTAATGTTGAGAATGCCAGTTATGGATTGACCCTATGCGCTGAATGCTCGCTTATCTCTGAACTAATAATGAGCGGCGGGGGCCGACTTATCGCTGTAGTTTGCGTTGATAAAGATGGAAATCTGCTCTCGCCTTGTGGCAGGTGCCGCCAGCTTCTCTATGAACATGGTGGAGATGCACTAGAACTCCTTACCCCTGAAGGGCCGAAGAATATGACTGTGATTCTGCCCTGGGGTTTTGGACCAAAAGATTTGAATTAAATATGGCTGAAGCTTTTGCAGCTGTTGAGATTATCGCGGCCAAGCGGGACCAACTTGAGTTAAGTGATCCGCAGATTGATTGGATCATCGACGCTTATGTTCGGGGAGTCGTTGCTGACGAACAGATGTCTTCACTATTGATGGCAATACTTCTAAACGGAATGAACTCACGTGAGATTTCTCGTTGGACCGATGCAATGATTAATAGTGGCGAACGAATGAATTGGAGCGCACTAGATAAACCAACCGTGGATAAGCACTCAACCGGTGGCGTTGGCGACAAGATAACTCTTCCGTTAGCGCCTCTAGTTGCAGCATGTGGCGCAGCAGTTCCGCAATTATCTGGTCGAGGTCTCGGACATACTGGCGGAACACTCGACAAGATGGAATCAATTCCGGGTTGGCGCGCCTCGCTATCAAATTCTGAGATGCTCAAAGTTCTGCAAGATTGCGGAGCGGTCATCTGTGCTGCCGGCAGCGGCCTTGCGCCCGCCGATAAGAAACTTTATGCACTTCGTGATGTAACTGGAACTGTCCCCGCAATTCCATTAATTGCCTCTTCAATCATGAGCAAGAAGATTGCTGAAGGCACTAGTGCGCTAATTCTCGATGTAAAGACTGGAAATGGCGCTTTCATGTCAGATCCGGAAAAGGCAAAAGAGTTAGCATCAGCGATGGTTGAATTGGGTAAACGCGCCGGCGTCACAACTCGTGCTCTGGTTACTGCAATGGATGTTCCGTTAGGAAAAACTGCAGGCAACGCTCTTGAAGTTCGAGAGTCTGTCGAAGTCTTAGCCGGTGGTGGTCCATCAGATGTCGTTGAATTAACCCTTTTATTAGCTCGCGAGATGCTTGATGCAGCTGGCGTGAAAGGAAAAGATCCAGAACTGGCCCTTAAAGATGGAAGCGCTATGGATCATTGGCGGAGAATGGTGAAAGCCCAAGGAGGCGATCCCGATGCGCCTCTACCAACAGCTCGCGAAACTAAATTAATCAAAGCGGAGCGAGATGGTGTTGTTTCAAGTATGAACGCGCTCCAAGTTGGTATCTCAGCTTGGCGACTCGGCGCCGGTAGAGAGCGTCAAGGCGAGAGCGTTCAAGCAGGTGCTGGCATTGAGATTCACGCCAAACCTGGTGATCAAATTAAGAAGGGTGAAGTGCTATTCACGCTCCATACTGATGAAGCGGCGCGCTTTGAAAGGGCTGAAGCAGCCCTAGAAGGATCAGTCGTTATTGGAGGTCAGGCTGCAGAACGTTTACCGCTTGTTGTAGCAAAGATTGATTAAATCCCGATTGGGTGCCAGACCGTCTTATATTCCATAAATGAGAGAATTCGCTTCAAAGATTCTTCTTTATCAAATCGGTGAATCCGCTTTAGGTTTTCGACTCCAGCTTTCTTAATCTCTGCATCTAAGTTTTTTGCAGCGCCAGAAATATCAATTCCATCAACTTCCATATGGCTAGCTAGCCATGGAATCAGTTCACTCTTACTCCCAGTGAGTATGTTTACGACGCCAGCAGGTAGATCACTAGTAGCAATTACTTCCGCGAGCGTGATTGCTGGAAGTGGTCTGATCTCACTTGCGATAAGTACCGCGGTATTTCCACTTGCGATCACTGGAGCTAGACCACGGGTCAGGCCGAGGAGCGATTCCTTTTCATCAGCGATCACGCCAATTACACCGAGTGGCTCTGGGATAGTGAAGTTGTAGTAAGGGCCAGCGATTGGATTCGTTCCGCCAGCGGTAGTTGAAATCTTGTCGGTCCAGCCGGCGTACCAGACCCATAAATCAATCGAATCTTGAACTTGTTTACGGGCTGCCGCTTCGGTAACGCCCTCTAGCGCCTGTATCTCGGCAATGAACTGTGCTGAGCGACCTTCCAGCATTTCAGCCATCCGATAGAGGATTTGGCCCCTGTTGTATGCAGTCGCATGAGACCAGCCTGAAAATGCGGCTTTGGCAGCGACAACGGCATCTCTTAAATCTTTGCGAGAGGCAAGGGCAGGGTTGGCTATAAATTCACCCTTCTTATCCTTCAATTGATAAGAGCGTCCTGATTCGCTTCGCGGGAATGCGCCACCAATAAATAATTTGTAAGTTTTCATAACATCGATGCGCATCACTTAGCTCCCTTTATGTAAGCAGCTAAACCATGGCGTCCACCCTCGCGACCCCAGCCAGATTCTTTATAACCACCAAATGGACTAGCAGGATCAAACTTGTTAAAGGTATTTGCCCAGATGACGCCTGCCTTTAGTTCTTGTGCGGCCCAGAGAATTTTTGAACCTTTCTCGGTCCAAATTCCAGCTGATAAACCAAATGGAGTGTTATTCGCTTTCTCTAACGCCTCTTGTGGGGTTCGGAAAGTCAACACTGAAAGTACTGGCCCAAAGATCTCTTCGCGCGCAATTCGATGAGCTTGAGTTACTCCAGTAAATATTGTTGGGGGATACCAGAAACCTTTGTTCGGTAGCGAGCAGGGAGAGCTCCAGATATTGGCGCCTTCTTTAGTGCCAGAATCAGAGAGTTCCTTGATCTTTGAAAGTTGAGCAGCTGAGTTTATGGCGCCTAGATCAGTGTTTTTATCTAAAGGATCGCCCACTCTTATCTTGGTCATTCGAGATTGAAGTCTATTTATGAAGTCATCAAAGATGCTCTCTTGAAGCAAGAGCCTTGACCCAGCACAGCAAACATGGCCCTGATTAAAGAAGATTCCATTGATGATTCCCTCGACCGCTTCATCAATCGGCGCATCATCAAAGACGATGTTGGCACCCTTGCCGCCAAGTTCTAGCGTGGCAGGAATTCCGCGCCCTGCAATCGAATTTGCAATTAACTTTCCGACCTCAGTGGAACCGGTGAAGGCAACTTTGTCGATGTCTTCATGGTTGACTAGATCGGCGCCAGTTTTTCCATCGCCAGTAACGATATTTACTACACCAGCAGGGAGTTCAGCTTGTTGGCAGATTTCTGCAAAAAGTAGCGCAGTTAACGGAGTAGTTTCGGCAGGCTTAAGTACGACGGTATTACCCGTAGCAAGCGCCGGCGCTACCTTCCAGGCCAACATCAAGAGCGGGAAGTTCCACGGAATTATCTGGGCAACTACGCCATACGCCTTCGGATTTTCGTCGTATCCTGCATATTCAAGTTTGTCGGCCCAGCCAGCATGATAGAAAAAGTGGGCTGCAGCCAATGGGACATCAACGTCACGAGTCTCTCTAATCGGCTTTCCATTATCGAGAGTTTCTAGAACGGCAAACTCACGTGAGCGTTCTTGAATTAGTCGTGCAATTCTAAATAAATATTTTGAACGTTCCTGTGGCTTCGTCTTTGACCATACTTTGTTGTAGGCCTGGCGAGCTGCCTTGACCGCCTTATCAACATCAGCAGCGCTTCCATGCGAGACTTTTGCAAGGATTTCTTCGGTCGCAGGATCAATGGAAGCAAACTTCTTCTTCGATAGTGGTGCGACCCACTTTCCATTAATGAAATGACCATAGTCACCTTGAAGTTTTACAACTGCGCGCGACTCTGGCGCCGGTGAGTATTCAAAGATGTCAGCAGACATAACTAATCCACCGTAACATAATTAGCACTCGAATATCTGCCATTGCGGAGTTTCATACGTTGTAAGAGAAGATCATTTAGCAGTGCGCTTGCTCCAATTCGGAACAGGTCTGGGCTAAGCCACTCTGGTCCTGCCGTCTCATTTACTAGGACTAGTTGTTTGATTGCATCTTTTGTAGTTCTGATTCCACCAGCTGGTTTTACCCCGATCCTCTTACCGGTCATCGCATAAAAGTCCCTTACTGCTTCAAGCATGACAAGAACTACTGGCGGGGTCGCAGCAGGTGTGACTTTTCCAGTACTAGTTTTGATGAAATCCGCACCGGCCAACATCGCCAAATACGAGGCTTTTCGAACATTGTCATAGGTGGCGAGCTCTCCAGTCTCCAAAATAACCTTTAGATGGGCCTTGTCACCACAGAGTTTCTTGATTGATTCAATTTCGTCAAAGACTAAACCAAATTTCCCAGATAGGAATGCGCCCCGGTCAATCACCATATCAATCTCCGCAGCACCAGCTTCAATCGCATCTTTTGTATCTCGAAGCTTTACATCCATAGATGCTCGCCCGGATGGAAAAGCGGTCGAGACGGCAGCAACCGGAATGGATTGGCCACCAATTGAATCCAGATAATCACGAGCAATCTTCACCATATCGTTGTAGACACAGATAGCTCCCACATGAGGAACCGTTGGATCGGTTGGATCTGGGCGGAGGGCTTTTGCACAGAGTGATTTCACTTTTCCAGGAGTATCGGCGCCCTCAAGCGTGGTTAGGTCAACCATACTGATTGCAAGATCAATGGCGCGCGCCTTGCTCTTAGTTTTAATGCTCCTTGTGCCGAGCATTGCGGCTCGCGACTCTGCACCGACCTTGTCAACGCCCGGAAGATTTTCGAGGAATGCTCTGAGCGAACTCTCTGAACCATCAATCAATTTGCTCATGTGCTTACGCTACCGCCATCAGCAATCTAAATTCGCTCTCTAGCGCCTCTAAAATCGGAAGTGCTGTTTTTTCATCTGTTGTTACAACTTCGATGTAGCACTTCATCTTTGGCTCGGTACCACTTGGTCGCACGATGACTCGATACTTTCCATTAAGCCAGATCCGCACGCCATTTGTTGGGGGAAGATGATCTTTCGGTTTTTCTAAGTCATCAAATCCGCTTACCTTAAAGTCACCGATTTGGCTTGGCAATTGATTTCGCAATCTACCCATGATTACTTCAATATCGGCAATACTTTTGGTACGTACTGAGATCTGTTTTGTGCCATGGAATCCATATTTTTGCCAGATCTCACTGAGGAAATCCCCGATGGTCCGACCCTGTCGCTTTAGATCAGCGGCTAATTGAGCGATGACTAAAGCAGCGCTAATTCCATCTTTATCATTAACTGAATCAGCATCGACTGCGTAGCCCAGTGCCTCTTCATAAGCAAAGCGCAGTTTCTCCACTTTCGCGAGGTATTTAAAGCCTGTCAATGTTTCAATGAATGGAAGTTGATGCGCCTCCGCAATCTTCTTGAGGATAGAAGAGGAGACAATTGAATTAGCAAGAACCTGCTTTCCACTCATAGCTTGTTTTGCTAGATACTCGCCTAGCAGTGCTCCTACTTCATCACCCCGAAGCATTCGCCAACCTGAGTCATTAATGGCTACCGCGCACCTGTCTGCATCAGGATCATTTGCGATTACTAAATCAGCTGCGACCTCACGAGCAAGCTTAAGTGATAAGTCAATAGCACCAGGCTCTTCTGGATTTGGAAAGGCCACAGTTGGAAAGTCCGGATCTGGTTCGGCCTGTTCTGAGACCAAGATTGGTTGATCAAAACCTGAGGCGGCAAAGACTTTCAAAAGTGTCTCTTTGCCAACACCATGCATAGCGGTATAGACAATCTTCAACTTTTCGGGATTAGTCGCTAATTTAGCAGTTGAAATTACATAATCATTGACAATTTCTTCAGGTAAGACAGTCCAGTTGTCAGGACGCTTGAGCGTATCTAGCCTCGGCGTCTTTGCAATCTCTGCAGAAATCTCCCCATCGATTGGGGCAATTATCTGGGAACCTTCATATCTAATCCCTTTGACAACGCCACCGAGATAAACCTTGTAGCCATTATCTTGAGGCGGATTGTGACTCGCTGTAACCATTACGCCTACATCACAACCAAGTTTTCTCACAGCATATGCAAGTACCGGAGTTGGGAGTGGACGGGGAAGGACAAATACTTCAAAACCTGAGCCGCACATGATTTCAGCGGTATCGCGAGTGAAATCCTCTGATCCGTACCTTGCATCACGCCCGATAACAATTGATTTAAGCGAGTTTTTCACCATAAATTGGCTAATTCCATAGGCAGTTTTCGATACGACGGCTCGGTTCATTCGAGAAGGTCCGGGACCGAGAGGTCCGCGTAATCCTGCGGTGCCAAACTCGAGAAACCCTTGAAAGCAAGGTTTAATCTCATCGATCAAGTTAGAGTCGAGCCAGCCCTGTAGTTGCTCTCTAGTCCTAGGATCAGGATCATCTTCGATCCAAGCAAGAATTTCGTTTCGCAAACTATCGGGAATCAATTCGCTACCCATCAAGAGACCTTCAATAGATTCTCAAGTAGTTTGCCAACTTTTTCCGCAGAACCTTTTCCGGCCGCGATGACTTCTTCATGACTGAGTTTGTTGTTCGATAGTCCAGCGGCAGGGTTGGTGACTAAGGAGATCCCTATTACTTCAGCTCCCATAGCGTGCGCTGCTATTGCTTCTGGAACCGTGGACATTCCAACTAGGTCAGCTCCTAAAATTCCAATCATTCTAATTTCGGCTGGAGTCTCATAAGTGGGACCTGGCCAGTGCGCATAAACGCCTTCGACAAGCGAAGGGTCTAGAGATTTGAGTTGGGCTCTTAACCTCGCGCTGTAAACATCAGTAAGGTCTACGAAGTTTGCTCCCTTTATTGGCGATACTCCGGTGAGTGAGATGTGATCACGGATCAAGACCGGTTGGCCAACTGAATAATCAAGATTTATGCCACCGCATGCGTTTGTTAAAACCACAATTTTGGCACCGGCGCTAACTGCCGTTCTAACACCATGCACGACCGCGTCGATGCCTTTTCCTTCATAAAGATGGGTACGGCCAAAAAAGATAAGGACATTCCTATCGGCAATTGTGTAGGAACAGATGTGCCCGCCGTGACCTGCGACGGTAGAAGTTGCAAAGCCAGTTAACTTGGACATTTCAATTCGATGGGTTGGTTCGCCAAAGATGGTTGCGGCATCGCTCCAGCCAGACCCAAGGGTGAAAGAAATTTCATGCTTCGCTTTACCCGTAATCTCAGCGATCTCCGCAGCAGCCTGCTTGGCAGCGGAAAATGGTTCGGCAATTGGGGCTGACATCTGCCTACCGTATCGCCCGATCTCTAAGTTGGGCAATGTAATCATCTGGGGCGCCGGCCTCGATTGCAGCAGCAATCATTATCTCCAGGTAACGCATAGAGGGCTTTCCACCTTCGAAAGAATTCAGAACATATACATAACAGAGTTGTGCGCCAGATAATGTTTCAACTCTTAGCCTAATTTTCCGATAAAGGTCGGTAGTAACGCCTTCCCACTCATCAAGCGTTGATTCATCCTGTTTCGTTAAATCATAGATGGAGACAAAAACCGAACCATCACTGTCTTCAGCCAGCGTCGCAACCGATCCTTCCCAGCCAATCTCTTCCCCACCAAAAGTCACTCGCCAGCCTCGAATCCATCCAGTGCCGAGATGTGGCGAATGTGGAGCACGTTGCAGCATTTGACGCGGATCAAGATTCGATCCATAAGCGGCATAGAGAGTCATACTTTTTCAATCTCTCTATCTCTCAACAAAGTCAAACCAGTCATATCCAAGTGATGTGATAGCGCGTTTCAAAAGTGGAAGAGATAAACCAATCACATTAGAAGTTTCTCCCTCAATCCTTGTAATAAATGGTGCGCTCTTGCCGTCGAGGGTAAATCCACCAGCCACATTTAGCGGCTCGCCTGTGTTTACGTAAGCTTCAATCTCAGCATCGCTCATCTCGCCAAAATAAACTCGAGTAGCAGCAATATCGCTTACTTCAATTTCCTTCTCGGTATCAATAATGCAGTGACCGGTATAAAGCACTCCAGATTCTCCACGTAACAATTTTGCCCGCTCGATTGCTCGCTCGCGCGTAATTGGTTTACCAAGTGATTGACCTTCAAACTCGAAAGTAGAGTCGCACCCAATAACAAGCGCGGGGAATTCAATTGATTGCTTAACGGTGTGAGCCTTTGTGATTGCAAGCGCTAGAACGAGTTCGCTTGGTGAGAGCGAGGCGTATGCCTGATCCTCCTCATCAACGCCGCTAACCATTACTTCTGGCCTTAATCCGCTGCTCTCCAGGAGGCGCAACCTTGAAGGCGACGCGGAGGCGAGAATGATCTTGGGCAGCATAGAAGGCGGAATTCTATCTTGGGGTATCTTCACATTATGGAGGCTCAAATTACGCTAACGGCTGGGTTAGATGAGTTCCTGATCCGTTCGGCCAACTACCTTGGCATTGAGATCAACTTCAAAACCGAATCGATTCGAGCCGCTCACGAGAACTATCTCTCAATAGTGACAGTTAAGTCTGCCAACACCCAGCTAGCGATGTATCCCGCAGTTGAAGTCTCAAACTACCGAGACCGGTTAGCTATCAAACCAGCAAATCTAAATGAAGAACTTCTTGAAAACCTACTAATACAGGTGAATCTTTCAGCTAAGAGCAATTCACATGATGGAGTTTCAACTTATATTTTTTCATTAGCCGGCGAATTAATTGAAGTTTCTGAATCAATTACGATTGAGTCTTTATGGAGTCTTGAATTCGCCTGTACCTCAATCTTTGAAAACGCGGTTCGTGCGGCTCATCAATTACCTCTTGGCAAGCCAGATTTGAAGTCTAAGAATTGGTTGGTCATGAATTTTCTTGCGCCGCATAATCTTGATATGAAACAACCCTTTAAGCATCTATTTGCTCACGAGCCAGGTTACCGAATTGTGAAGGCCACAAGTCATTCTGGTTATGTTGCGCTACAGGATTGTGAAGATCTATTTAAGAAAGTTGCCCACGCAGTCGACTATTTAGAGGGCGTAATCAACGAGTAGCTCGACCTAGGGCGCGGAAGTGCCATCCGGCATCTTCCCAAGCAGCTTTATCTAAATGGTTTCGACCATCAATTATTATCGGATTTGAAACGTATCGCTTTACAACATTTGGATCTAGAGCACGGAACTCTTTCCATTCCGTTAGGTGCAGAACGATATCTGCGCTCCGCAGACAATCTTCAATAGAGTCTGCAAAGTTTAAGTTCGGGAACCGTGCTTTGGCATTCGCATTTGCCTTAGGGTCATAGACGGTTACTGTTGCGCCCGCAGAAGCAATCTGCCAAGCGATATCTAAAGCAGGAGAGTCGCGGACATCATCGCTATCGGGCTTAAAGGCGGCCCCCAAGACTGCGATTCGCTTTCCTTTTAAGTCAACCCCAAGATCGAGCCGAACCAAATCGATCATCCGCTGCCTTGCTCGCAGATTGATGGAATCAATTTCACGTAAGAATTCGAGGGATTGTTGGGCACCTAGCTCCTCTGATCGAGCCATGAAGGCCCGAATATCTTTAGGCAGACAGCCACCGCCAAACCCGATTCCGGCTTGAAGGAATCGAGATCCAATTCGTGGGTCATAACCAATTGCTTTTGCAAGGACGGTTACATCGCCGCCAGAAGCTTCACAAATTTCGGCCATGGCGTTTATAAATGAAATCTTTGTAGCAAGAAATGAATTAGCTGCCACTTTCACCAATTCAGCTGTTGGCAAGTCCGCTCTTATCCAAGGAACGTTATTTTCTAAAAGCGGCTTATACGCACGCTTTAAAATCTCTTCGGCTCGATCTGAAGTCACTCCCACAACGAGTCGATTTGGGCGGAGCGTATCCTCGACCGCAAATCCCTCTCGTAGAAATTCTGGATTCCACGCTAATTCAGCCTTGGAGCCAAGTTCCGTTAGGCGCTTGGCGAGGCGTTCGGCAGTACCGACAGGCACAGTGGATTTTCCGACAATCAGCGAATCAGTCTTTGCGTGCGGCGCAACCGCGTCAAGCGCTGCATCTACATATTTGAGGTCTGCGGCCAAGGAATCTTTCTGCTGTGGAGTACCAACACAGATGAAATGCACTTCACAATCACTAATCTGCGAGAAATCAGTGGTGAACTTAAGCCTGCCACTATTCACTTCGGCCAATAGAAGTTCTTCTAAGCCGGGCTCAAAAAAGGGAACCTTCCCGGAGCGAAGTAATGCAATCTTCGCTTCATCGACATCGACTCCAACGACCTCAAAACCAAGCGAAGCCATGGCGGCTGCATGGGTAGCGCCAAGATAGCCGGTGCCAATCACCGATAATTTCATAGCCAAAACTTACTATCCTTTACTTTCATTACAGGGATTATCGGATGCCGTCTTGGTTCCGAACTTATCAACCAGGCTTGGAGAAGCAGATGGTTCGGGACGTACTTTGTCAATAAGCGCATCATCGTTCTTGATTCGAGTAAACAATTCAGTAGATAGCTCAGGATCCCATAGCACAGCGGCAGAGACGCCATTTTTGTTGTAGTTGTAATACTTCAGCGGGATAGTAAGGGTTCGCACATTTGACGCCGAGAGATTCCGCAGCTGCTTTCCTAAAGTTAACAGGTCACCCTGAGAAAGTCCGCTATCGGTCGTAACGCTAGCGAGTGCCGAATTGATGAACTCAAGAAGTGTTAGTGGATTGAGAAGTACTCCTGCACTTGTTGCTTTGCGCAACATCGCCCCGGCGAATTCTTGCTGGCGCTTCATTCGACCTAAGTCTCCTAAACCATCATAAGTTCGAGAACGTACATATTTCAAAGAATCAACACCGTCTAGAACATGTCTTCCTGCAGGGAGCGAGAGATGACTCTTGGGATCATTTATATCGCGCTTAGTGCAAATCTCAACTCCGCCCAATGCATCAACCATTCGAACGAACCCCACAAAATTAATTTCAACATAGTGATCAATTCGGAGACCAGACATCGATTCAAAAGTCTCGATTAATAAGGGAGCACCACCCCAGTTATAGGCAGAATTAATCTTTGAGTATGCCGCTGGAATTATCTTGTCAGAGCTAAGTGATTTATGTTCTGGAATAAGCGCGTAAGAATCTCTAGGTATCGAAATAATTGCTGCCTTATCGCGCTTTTTTGAAATGTGTACCAACAGCATTGTGTCGGAACGCTTTCCAGCAGCGACCTTGGTAGTTCCCACCCGTAATCGCTTTGACTCCGCCTGAGTTAACCCTTCGCGAGTATCTGAACCAACGATTAGATAATTGACCGCTGAGGACTCTTTCTTGGGGCGATCTTCGAGCCCGGCAAAAACATCTTGTTTAGGTATTGCGGCCGTTATCCGCCCCAATCCGAACCAGGTAATCCCAGAGAGCGCCACAATCGATATCGAAAGTATGGTGAAGAATCGAATCGCGCGCGGTGAAGTCACTCCGCAAGAGTAATGAAGCGATAGCGTTTAGCCGTTATGCATGCTGAAAATTCCCTGGGTGATACTTCCCACGCCTCTAACGAGCCATCAGTCTCAGTAATCCTCACCGTTGTAAACGAAGCTTCCCACTTGGAAGAGTCCATTAGAGCGGTACTTAATTCGAATTTTTCAGGTGACATTGAGATAGCAATTGCAGTTGGGCCATCAAAAGATGACACAAGAGAGATTGCCGAAGTACTTGCCAAAAGTGATAAGCGCATAAAGGTAATTGAAAATCCGAGCGGCCGAACTCCAGATGGATTGAATTCAGCTATCGCTGCGACCAATCATGAAATTATTGTAAGAGTAGATGGCCATTCTTCGATTGATCCCAATTACATTCGAGAAGCTGTAAGAACCCTTGAAAAGACTGGCGCGGTAAATGTTGGTGGCGTTATGGCAGCAGAAGGCGTTACTAATTTTCAAAAAGCGGTCGCCCGAGCAATGCGCTCCGCGATTGGCGTTGGTGCATCGAGATTTCACACTGGCGGTAGCTCAGGAAGCGTTGATACTGTGTATCTCGGGGTATTTAGGCGTTCTGCCGTTGAACAAGTTGGAGGCTACGACAACCGCTTCACCAGGGCTCAAGATTGGGAGCTGAATTTTCGCTTACGCGAAAAAGGCGGAGTGATCTGGTTTAATCCCAATCTAACGGTCACATATAGACCGAGATCAACTTTTAAGGCGTTATCAAAACAGTACTTTGAATATGGAAGATGGAGAGCGGCTGTTGCTCGACACCATAAAGGCACTACTAATTTTCGATATCTCGCGCCGCCCCTAAATCTTGTGATTCAGTTTCTAGCAATCGTCTTTGGTTTCTTCTTCTCGCCCATATTCTTTATTCCACCAATCGCATACCTAAGCCTTATTTTTGTAGCTTCACTTTTGATTGGTAAGAGTTGGGCAGAGAGAGTCCGCCTTCCCTTGGTTTTGATTATCATGCATTTTTCCTGGGGAATTGGTTTCATCACATCACCACGGACCTTGATTTCCAATTCTTAACTGACACTCTCGGGTACCCTAATAAGTATGAAGTGGCGCGCTCTTTTGATGAGCATTCTGATGGTTGTTTTTTTGACCCAACCAGTAACTCGCGCTACCACAAGCGTTCCAGCAGAATTTTTAATCACCGGAGCGGGCTACGGTCATGGGGTTGGAATGAGTCAGATCGGAGCTCGTGGTCAGGCGCTCGAGGGTACGAGCGCAATCGATATCTTGAAGTACTACTACCCAGGAACTGAAGTAACGCCGTTTCCAGATAATCACCTAATTCGGGTAAATATCGCAAACCAAGCAAGTTCTGCTGCAATCAACTTAGAGAAATCAATCGGTGGCTTCACACTTTATCAAGGAGACATAGCTGCAACAGATAATCCGGAACCCTTTGGTAAATACGATGGAACGGTTACAGCAACATTCACAAATTTCTCTGGCCAAGTAGTACCGCTACTCACTTCACCAACTGCAAAATTCGCACCGATACCACCCAACAGTGCATGGACTATTCGCTGGGAATCTAACTCGGTTATTTCCTTTAAGAGCGGTGACCGAACTGGGCGGTACAAATATGGCCAGATGACTTTTAAGAGCGTGACAACACGACTCACCTCTTACTTAGCTGTGACAACGACACTGCGACTGCATGACGAATATCTTTATGGGATCGGAGAGGTCCCTTCTTCTTGGCCACCGGCTGCGCTGGAAGCGCAAGTTATTGCAGCTCGAACATATGCCTTAGGAAAAATTAGCCGAATCCGCAGCGAATGTGATTGCAATATTTATAACACCACAGTTGACCAGAATTTTGTTGGATTTGCGAAAGAAGATGAGAAAGTGAACCGGATTGATTACGGCGTTCTCTGGAGAGCAGCCGTTGATCGAACTTTTGTCGATAGCGAAACAGCTCTGGTAATTACCCAAGGTGGATTTCCAATAAATGCCTTCTATTTCTCATCTAGTGGCGGAAGAACTCAGAACATCAAGGATGTCTGGGGTTCCGAATTCGCTTATTTGCTAGGTGTTCCAGATCCATGGAGCCTTGATCCAAAAATAAATCCGCGTTTTTACATGTGGACTCGTGCTGTTTCGCAAGCAACTATGGCTCAAGCTTTCAATCTTCCCGAAGTCGTTGATTTTACGATCGATGCAATCAGCCAAACCAATAGCGTTATGACAATTTCTGGCTATTCATCTGAAGGAAAGCGGAGCACTCTAACCGGTGAGGTTTTTCGCTCTCGAACTAAGTTGCCTTCAACTTGGCTGAAGAATAATCTTCAAGAAATCACATATCCTGTCTTCACGCCAGAATGTAAACCAAATCCAATCTCTATTCGGATCTTTTGTAATGCGTAATTTAATTTGAATGAAGGACGCTGTTTAAGCCATTCCAGCTACCGGTACGTGCGAGTGCTTCAATTTTTCCGCTCTTAGAGTTACGCCTAAAGATAAGTCCATCAGCACCAGAGAGTTCTCGAGCTTTGACCTCTTTGCCGTCAGGAAGTTGAACGATTGAGCCCGCAGTCAGATAAAGTCCAGCTTCAACAGTGCACTCATCGCCGAGAGATATTCCAACTCCCGAATTAGCGCCAAGAAGCGTCTTCTTGCCAATCGAAATAACCTCTTTTCCGCCACCACTCAAAGTTCCCATAATCGAAGCACCACCACCAATATCGCTGCCATCACCGACAACAACCCCCGCAGAAATTCTGCCTTCAACCATCGATGCTCCCAGAGTTCCGGCATTAAAATTCACGAAGCCTTCATGCATTACGGTTGTACCAGATGCCAGGTGCGCTCCAAGTCGAACCCGATCAGCATCTGCGATACGCACACCTTCAGGAATTACATAATCAACCATTCTAGGAAACTTATCGATAGCAAAAATTGTGAGTGATCCATATTTTCGCTGTAGTTGCTCCCTTATATTCTCAAAATCTTCATGTAGGCAAGGTCCCAAAGAAGTCCAGATCACGTTATTAAGCAATCCAAAGATGCCCTCTAGCGATGCTCCATGAGGCTTGATTATCCGATGCGAAAGTAAGTGCAGCCGTAGATACGCATCCGGAACATCCTTTGGCGCAGCCGTTAAGTCAATTTCGATTGCAATTGGCTCGCGGCGAACGCCTCTAATCTCATCTTCTGTTGAGAGGTGATCTAGGGCGGGGCGCTTCGACTCGCTTAGGGTTCCAACTCCGAGTGCTTTGAAATGAGTATCGAGAATTGCTCCAGTTTTATGGATGGAAACTAGGCCATGACCATAAGCAATTGACATGTGCAAAAGGTACCAACGCTCTAGAGTTCGCGGGTGAAGATTGCCGTCTATTGCGCATCATCCATCTCTGTTTCGCAGAGCGCCCTGCAAATTGGCTTTAATCTCGGTGAAGAAATCGCCAAAGCGGGCCACCAACTTGTCTGGGGCGGGGGAGCTATATCAGTTATGGGCGAGGTCGCCAAAGGAGTTCGTTCGCAGGGCGGCTACACCATCGGAGTAATCCCGGAGAGATTAACCAACATCGAGTTCATCGATAAAGATGCACATGAAATGCATGTGGTGAAAGATATGAGAGAGCGTAAAGGCTTAATCGAAAAACTTTCAGATGGCTTTATTGCTCTGCCGGGCGGGCTCGGCACGCTTGAGGAGCTTTTTGAAATCTGGGTGGGGAGATATCTAGGTTTCCACGGAAAACCAATCTCAGTTTTAGATCCAGATGGAACATACAACTCATTACGAAGTGCTTTGGCTGATTTAACTGAGAAGAACTTACTAAAGCCTGGTCAGCATGAACTAGTTAAGTGGTGTTCAAATCCAACTGATTCAATCTCACATTTAGAGAGTGAGCAGAGTGCTTAAAGATTTTTACGCCCAAGTCGGCATCAATGCCCCGTTAAATCTAGTTTGGCGTTCACTAGTTGAGTGGGAACGTCAAGGTGAATGGATGGCGCTAACTCGAGTAAGTGCCTCCGATGTCGGAGCAGATGATTCAGGAGTTGGCACTACCATCGAAGCATTTACTGGCATTGGACCCTTTGGAGTCCTAGATAGAATGAAAGTGGTCTCTTGGGAGCCACCGCAATTTTGTCGGGTTGAACATTACGGCAAAATTATTCAGGGAATCGGAGAATTTCGACTGGTGGATTTAGGGGACCAGACTCGATTTGATTGGTATGAGGAAATCAAGGCGCCGAGATTGGTGCTCGCATTGGTAAAGCCATTTATCCTCATCTCCGTTAACTATTCGCTTAGGAAATTCGCACGGACCTTTAATTAGCGCTTCAATCAGCGCCTATCGGTAAGCGAAGGGCCCTACTTGTAGCCTTAGCATGTGGCGGAAGAGAAGAAGTTAACTGTTGTGGAGCTAATCGCTTCTTTGCCTGAAGAAGAGAGAATCATCCTGATGCTCTACTTTGCCAAGAACCTCTCTCTGCCCGAAATTGCTCTGAGAATTGGGGTGCCAGAGCGTGCTGTTTCGGCAGTCCTTGCCTCCGCTCGCGCTCGCCTACGCGAGAGCTTCGATTTCCCCTCTTTCGACTGAATGGGGGATAATTCGCTCCTTCGTACTGAACTCTCAGAACTTAGCTTTAGAAAGAGGTCGATATGGCAGCCATGAAACCCCGCACTGGCGATGGACCTATGGAAGTGACGAAGGAAGCCCGAAGCCTGGTAATGCGCATACCGCTTGAGGGTGGCGGACGACTCGTTGTGGAACTCAATCAAGAGGAAGCTCGCAATCTCGCGGATGTCTTGAACACAGCTGTCACGCTATTAAAGAAGTGAACCGACCTATCCCATTTTTGGGATCACGGCAGATTACAACTCCAACTCTTGAAAATCTCAATGGAATAACGCATTTAGCTCTCCCCGTTCTCAGCACTAGCGAGCTATCAGTAAACCGGAAGTGGCTTGGAATAATCGAGCGGGAATTTGAAATTGATCTACAAGATGAGATTGTAAAGGCAGGCAAGGCCTTTACTGCTAAGTTGGGTGAAATAATTGAAATACCGCTCAATCAGAATAAGAAGAAGTTGTCGCGAATCTTCTTGGTCGGAGTAGGTGAATCTAGCCCAAATGACTTGCGTAAAGTTGGAACAATTCTTGGCCGAAAAGTTAAGGCTACTAATTCACATTTACTTTCATTCTGCTGCAATAACCCCCGCCAAGCGCTGGTGCACTTAAATGCGCTAGCCCTTTCGACCTACACATGGAGCGCTAAAGGCTCCAACGATAAAGATAAGAAAGTTGAGACTCCTAGCTTCACATTGGTAGGAGATTTCTCTGATGTAGTTAAACGTAGCGAAGTACTGGTTCGATCAACCTGGAGGGCTCGCGATCTAATTCATACGCCTTCAAACATTAAGTCTCCAGACTGGATTGCAGCGCAAGCTCGTGTCCTTGCAAAGCAACCAGCCCTTAGAATCAAGGAGAGAGCTGGCAAGGAGCTTTCAGAATTTGGCGGCTTGCGAGCGGTAGGTAACTCCAGCCGAAAAAATCCTCCCCGATTTGTTGAAATCTCGTATACACCTAAGTCAGCAAAGAGAGTTCCACACGTAGTTTTAGTTGGAAAAGGAATCACATTTGATACTGGTGGAGTTTCACTAAAGCGACCGTACGATCTTATGGCGCCGATGAAAAGCGATATGGCGGGTGCAGCCGCAGTCCTATTGACTGTCGCCGCTGCTGCGGAACTTAAATTAAAAGTACGCGTCACCAGTCTATTGATGCTCGCAGAGAATGCGCTATCGGCGACCTCCCAGCGACCGAGCGATGTAATAAAACATTATGGTGGAACAACAGTAGAAGTCTTAAATACCGATGCTGAAGGGCGACTAGTTCTAGCTGATGGGCTTGCCTATGCCGATAAGAATCTTGATCCAGATTACCTAGTTGATATCGCTACATTGACTGGCGCTGCCACCCTTGGATTAGGTCGTCAATATGGCGCGATGTATACCCGTAATTTAAAGGTAGCCAATGAGCTTAATCAAATTGGTGATTACATTGGCGATCGAATCTGGCATATGCCTTTGATTGATGATTATGAAATAGCTTTAGAGAGCGATATCGCTGACTTGAATCACTTGGGTAATAAATTTAAGTTTCAAGCGGGCTCAGTTACAGCTGCTCTATTTCTAGAAAAATTTGCCGGCAAGCGGAACTGGATTCATTTGGATATTGCAGGGCCTGCACGATCTGAAACCGATGCTGGCGAGAATCCAAAAGGTGGAACCGGGTATGGCGTTCGCCTGTTAACAGAATGGTTAGCAACCCTTTGATATCTGCATTCTCCGAGCGTGGCGACATGAAAGCTTTTGCCAATAATTACATTCCAGAAACCGAAATTATGCAGCGTGCGCGGCAACGAGGCGTAGAAATTGGAACTTACGAAACAACACCCGCAGTAGGTTCTCTACTTAGATACATAACTCATTTAGTTGGGGCTTCTTCAATTGTCGAAGTTGGAACAGGCTCAGGTGTTAGCGGACTTTGGATGATTCCATCAATGATTGAGAAGGGATTATTCACCTCCATTGATGATGAAGTAGAAAATGCCCGCCTGGCAAAACAAGCTTTTGATGAGGCAGGTATAGCTACATCAAAATACCGATTAATAACGGGAAACAGCACTGAAATAGTAGGAAAGCTTGCGGACAGCCTTTATGACATCTTCATTTTGAGAAAGAGCCGGGATATTTTTGAGAATGTTGATAATGCGCATCGTTCACTGCGCCCTGGAGGCGTAATCATCATTGATCGCGCTCTGATGGGCGGAAAAGTTGCTGACCCTACCCAGCGCGATGAAGCCACAGTGGCTTATCGAGATGCAATGAAGGTCATACGAGAGTCCCGCGAATTATGGATGCCCATGTTGCTTCCGGTTGGCGATGGCGTTCTGGTTGCCACCAAGATTTAGTCACTTAGGATTGCATCATGTTTGGCGTTGGTATGGGTGAGTTCCTAGGGCTGATAGTCCTAGGTCTTTTCTTGGTAGGTCCCGACAAGCTACCAACAGCTGCTAAAGATTTCGCACGGATGATTCATAAAGTTCGAAGCTTCACTTCAGATGCCTCTAGAGAATTGAAAAAGAATCTTGGTCCGGGATTTGAAGATCTCGATGTTAAAGATCTTACGCCGAAGAATCTTGCAAAGAAGGTTCTAGGTGATGCACTTGAAGAGACCAAGCCGATAATTAATGAAACAAAGGCACGCACCAAAGAGTTGAAAGATGTTGCCAAGATAGATCCAGACCTTCTATGAGTGAAACAATCCACGCGGCGATTGAGAATGAATTAGCTAAAGTTTCAGATCCCGAATTACATCGCCCTATCACTGAGCTTGGAATGGTTGAGCGAATTGATTTTCAGAACGGGAATGCTGATATCACAATTCTTCTGACTATTACTGGCTGTCCGATGCGAGATCGACTTCAAAAAGATGTGAGTGAAGCGGCGTTAAAGGTTTCTGGCGTAGAGCGAGTAAAAGTGAATTTTGGAGTCATGAATGACGATCAGAGAGATCGCGTTAAGAAACTACTTCGTGGTGGTAAGGAAAAATTCATCCCGTTTGCTCAACCAGAATCTTTAACAAGAGTCATTGGTGTTTCATCTGGAAAGGGCGGAGTCGGCAAGAGCAGCGTCACGGTAAATCTTGCAGTAGCGCTAGCTCAGCGAGGTTTCAAGGTTGGGTTGCTAGATGCTGATGTCTACGGGCACTCAATCCCGCGCGCCTTAGGAATTGAGGGCAAGCGCCCGACAGCGATTGACCAAACTTTTATTCCACTAGAAGCGTACGGAGTCAAAACAGTCTCAATTGAGATGTTTAAGCCTGATAGAGCCGATCCTGTGGCATATCGCGGACCTCTCTTACATCGTGTTCTCGAACAACTTTTAAGCGATGCATATTGGGGCGACCTTGATTTCCTCTTGCTTGATCTACCTCCCGGAACTGGAGATATCGCAATCTCATTGGGACAACTAATTCCTGGCTCTGAAATCTTGGTGGTCACAACACCACAAATTGCAGCGGCCGAAGTTGCCGAACGCGCTGGCCGGATCGCTCATCAACTAAAGCAGCAAATTATCGGTGTAATTGAAAATATGTCAGCTTATTTACCTGAAGGAAGTCAGACCAAGGTTGCTCTCTTTGGTGAAGGTGGCGGGGAAGAAACTGCAAAGCGTCTCTCAAACTTGGTCGGCGCTGACGTGCCGCTTTTGGGGAAGATTCCTTTTGATATTGCTCTTAGAGAGGGTGGCGATGTTGGTCAACCAGTTGTTGCTGCAAAACCAGATTCGCCAGCTGCTTCCGAATTTGAAGATGTGATTGACAAACTCACGCTCCGAAAGAAGTCACTACTTGGAGTTCGACTCGGGCTTAGCACCTGAGCTGCTGCGCAACTCTCGAATCTCTTCTACTAAGTCCTTACGCATAGCTGCGAGCTCTCGGACCATGTATTCAGTTACGGCAAGGTTGCGTTCATCACGACTGCGATCATCTTGGGATGTAACGCGATCCCGATCAGCCTGGCGATTCTGAGCTAGAAGTATCAAAGGGGCTGCGTAAGAAGCTTGTAGTGAGAGTAACAGTGTGAGAAAGATAAATGGATACTTATCGAACCTTAATTCGACTGGACCAAAAGTGTTCCAGATAACCCAGGTGACGACAAAAGCAGTCATGTACACAAGAAATCGTGCAGTGCCAATAAATCGCGCAAAACGCTCAGATAACCTGCCTAGCGTTTCTGGATCATAATTTGGACGAATTGACCTCTTCGATTCTCGTGGAATTGAAAGTCTTGACTTTGTTCTCATGGCAAATCCTCTCCATCTTTTTTGCGCCAGTTCTCGGGAAGCAGGTGATCTAATACGTCATCAACTGTGACAGCGCCCAAAAGTCGATCATGTTCATCAACAACGGGTAGTGAAATCAAGTTGTAGTGAGCAAGACCCTTTACAACTTCATTAATTCCCGCTTCAGGTGACAGCGCCGTTTTGGTCGAGTCCACAATCAGGCCAAGGTTTAATGCAGGCGGTTCACGGAGTAATTGCTGTAGGTAAACCACACCTATCAATCTCCCGGTAGGTGTCTCAAGTGGAGCTCTACATACAAAGACTTGTGAAGCTAGAGCAGGTGCCAATGCCTTACGTCGAATGGCGGCAAGCGCATCTGCGACAGTCGAATCAACATCGAGAATCACAGGGTCGGTTGTCATCATTCCGCCAGCCGAGTAATCCTCATACCTCATTAACCGACGCACATCTTCAGCATCCGTTGCCTCCATTTTGTTTAGAAGCTCTTCGGCCGTAGCTATATCGACTTCCTTTAAGACGTCAGCTGCATCATCAGGAGACATCTCTCCGAGAACATCTGCAATGCGCTCTTCCTCTAAATTTGTTACCAGCTCTACTCGGTCAGCATCATCCATTTCCTCTAGTACATCTGCAAGTTTGTCATCTTCTAAAGTTTTCACTAGCTCCGTTTGTTCTTTGAGCTCTAGCTTACGAAGCGTTGCTGCAACTTCTTGCGCGCTCATCTTTTCCATTTCGTGACTGTCGGTTGAAAATGGCGTCATTGAAAGTTTTGACTCATATTCAATCTCACTAAAGGAAATAGTTTGGGAAAAATTGCGGCGTAAACCACGCTCTCTCCGCTTTACATGTACCAAAGTTAGACGCCAATCCATAGAATCACTTAATTCAATTCCTAAGTCTTCTACGACAACAAGCTCGCCATGTGACTTTAATATGACTTCGCGATCTAGCAATTCTTCAAGCAGCGCAACTTCGCCGTGGCGCGCCTGATAGCGGCGAATATTCAATGATCCAGTTACAAATAATCCACCATCTTCGATAGAAGTAACACGCGTAGCTGGGATGAAGATTCGCCTACGTTGTGGAATTTCTACGACGAACCCCAAAATTCTTGGATTTGAACTTTGCGAGGGATGTGTGGCAATTGCGTCCCGAACTTTACCTACTCGATCGCCGTTAGGATCAAAGACGGGAGTGCCAGCGAGCTTGGCTAGATATATCAGTTTGATCTGTTCTTTTAGCATCAGGCACCTCCATCAACTAAGGCTATCCGATAGTACGGTTGAGTCGTGCGCGACCGCGATCATGCCCGGCTTCCATCTGGAAGAGAGATTGGTCTTTTATCCCTAGTAATTATCGGAATTGGAACATCCGGCCCGGTAATAGCTTTGAGTTCCATGCCTATTTTGGCGCTGATTTTCTGGCGGAATCTTGGTGGATTTCTCCTGGTTCTGCCGTGGGCGTTTCGAGAGATTAACTTTAGAGAAAAAGAGATTCAAAGCGGATTGAAATTTTCATTTCTCTCCGGAATTGCCTTGGCGCTTCATTTCATCGGATTCTTCATTGCAATGCGCTACACCTCTGTTGCTGTGGGTACCGCGCTAACGGCGCTGCAACCAATATTTGCCGCATATTTTGTGAAGCGCTTAGGTGGAAATATTCCACTTAGAGCTTGGACTGGGATGTCAGTTGCGCTCGTCGGCGTAGTGATAATTACCGGTGTCGATTTACAGATTTCTACGAGAGCGTTCCTTGGCGATCTTGCCGCTATCGCATGTGCTGCTCTGGCAGCGATGTATGTTGTATTGGGAGCAAGAGCAAGAGAAACCGTATCAACCGCTACCTATACATCTGTGGCATATCTGACATGCGCGCTTATTTCACTGACTTTTGCCTTGGTAGCGAAAACTGAGTTAATTGATTTCGCTTTAAGAGAGTGGCTACTCTTACTTGCACTTATTGCAGGAGCCCAAATTTTGGGCCACACCATTTTGAATTTCACGCTAAAGAGTCTTTCGCCAGCAATTGCATCGCTTGTAGTTTTCTTTGAAGTTCCAGTAAGCGCAATTCTTGCGTTTTGGTGGCTAGATCAACTGCCACCTCTGGGAACCATTCCGGGCTTGATACTTATTCTCGCTGGCTGTCGCGTATTTCTCCGCTAATCTTCGCTAGTGCTAATCGATCTTCATACCCATTCAAACGCAAGCGATGGAACAGATACACCTAGTGAATTGATTAACAAAGCTATTTCGCGGGGGCTAGATGTGATTGCGTTAACCGATCACGACACGGTGGGTGGTTGGGACGAGGCTATTTCGGCCCTTAAGGACCACAACTCCAATTCTAATTTGGAGCTAGTCCTTGGATCAGAAGTGTCCTGCCAAGATGAAGACGGAACCAGCATTCATATGTTGGGTCTTCTATTCGATCCCACCTATACGCCATTGATAGATGAGTTTGAAAAGACGCGCGAGAATCGCGTGACCAGAATGTCGCGAATTATCTCAAGACTAAATGAAGCTGGCATAGAGATCACTATTGAAGAGGTCAATGCGCAAAAGCGAGGTGATGCGACTCTGGGCAGACCACATCTCGCCGATGCCCTGGTTGCACGTGGCCATGTTGCTAGTCGAGAGGAAGCTTTTAATATCTTTCTGCATAATGGTTCTAAGTTCTACATCAACCACTACTCGCCATCTCCTGAACTTGCTATCAAGTTGATTAAAGAAGCTGGTGGTGTAGCAGTCATTGCCCACCCGCTAGCATCAAGAAGTGGTCGGAAAATAAATCCAGAAACCTTAAATCGATTGATAAGTGCGGGATTAGATGGAATCGAAGTTGACCATCGTGACCATAATGAGATGGAGCGGTCCGAACTTATGCGGTTGGCAATCGAGCATGACTTAGTTGTCACGGGCTCAAGTGACTATCACGGTACTGGAAAACTAAATCAACTGGCGGAGTTCACGACGCATCCGCAACAATGGGAGAGATTAGAGGCAAAGGCGAAGGCGAGGAGAGTGATAACAAGATGAATGAGTTAACTGCTCTGACTTTTGGACTTCAGGCCTTTGTTACCCTGCTAGTAATTCTTGATCCACCAGGCGCCGCGCCACTATTCCTATCTCTAGTTGGTGGAAGGGAGCGACGCGAACAGGTTCGGATGGCATGGCTTGCCGCAGCCACTTCACTCTTGATAATCACAATCTTTGCGATCTTTGGACAGTTCATTGTTGATTACCTGGAGATCTCAATATCTGCACTTCAAGGAGCTGGCGGCCTACTGCTACTGCTTATTTCACTAGATTTATTGAAGGGGATTGAGAATGATTCCTCGAAAAGTGGTGAGAAAAATGTTGCTCTAGTTCCGCTCGGGACTCCTCTTCTAGCGGGACCAGGCGCAATCGTTACTATCATGCTCTTCGCTTCAAGAGTTGAAGGAACAAATACGGCAATCGGCTTAGCGGGTGCAGTAATTGGCGCTCATATAGTCATTGGTCTGACTTTGATGTTCGCAACTCGGATCGTCTCAGTAATAAAAGAGACGGGCGTGGCTCTTCTTGCGAAGGTCGCCGGATTATTAACTGCCGCAATTGCATTCGAGATGGTTATGAATGGAGTCAAGGGACTACTTTGATGGATGGTTTTTTTCAGCCCAGTAACGTTACCTGGAGAGTCCACTCAGATCCATCGATGCTCATCGGTGGAATTAGAGCGTTATTAGAACAAGCGCTCCACCCTGGAGCTATGGCTGGGGTAGCTGCACATTCAAATTTCCGCGAAGATGCCTGGGGACGCCTGCAGCGCACTGGTGATTATGTAGGAATCCTTACTTTTGGCACCAAGGAAGAGGCCGAAAAATTATCGGCACGAGTCCGGATGATTCATGCGAAGTTAAAACTTGATGACCCACACTTACTGCTCTGGGTTCATATGGCGATGATTGATTCTTTTCTTGATACTGCATTGCGATCTGGTTTAAAACTAAGCGATGCAGAAATAGATCAATACATTCTTGAAATGGTCAAGTTTGCAGAATTGGTTGGAATAGATCGAGAAAATACCCCAAAAAATAAGGGTGAACTAGATACCTATTTCAAAGAGATACAACCAGAATTGAGCGCAACCGATGACGCTAAGCGAGCTGCTTTATTTATTGCCCTTCCGCCGCTTCCGCCACTACTTAGATTTGGAACTCCAATCGCACCACTTTGGGGCGGAATCACATCCCTTGCTGCCACATCGCTACCTCGCTGGGCTCGCCGTCTTTATGGGTGGCCATCTCTTCCAGGCCAACAAACCGCTACTGATCTAGCACTTCGCACCACTCGTACCGCGCTCTCTGCCCTACCGGCCTGGTTTCGTGAAAGTCCACAACTTCGAAGTGCAAAAGACCGAATAGCAAGAGCATCATGAAATCGGCTCTAGTGGCAAGTCTTGCAGGCGGAGTCGGCCGAACATCGATAACACATTGCTTAGCCACTGCCATGGCTGAGTACGGAAAGCGTGTACTTGCAATCGATGCTGATCCAAGCGCGATGTTGACTTTTCTGTGCGGTGTTGAAAATCCCCGATATTCAACCCGTGAACTTTTTGATGGCAGTCAAAAGTTAGAGAATATTGCAATTAAGACAGCAGAACGTTTTTCGCTAGTTCCAAGCGCGAGCCGGCTGTTGCACAGAGAATTTAAGGGGCTCGATTCGTTAAGAGTTGAGCTAAACGAATTCGACTATGTCTTAATTGATTCACCCGGTGGACCTAATTCATTGATTGGGCCACTTTTAGAATTAGTAGACGAAGTATTAGTTCCGGTTGATGGAGGCATTCATTCCATTAGGGGCGCGCTGAATCTCCTTGATTTCCACCGGAAGAGCGCCAAAAAACCCGTGGTGCGAGCCCTTGAGAATCGCGCTACCAATTGGCAACCTGACTTGAGGGCTAATTTCAGCGCTGATTTCAAACTTCTGGAAGTTTCTATTTGTGACGGCGCAGAAATGCAGCTCGCGCAAATCTCGACGAGATCAGTATTAACTGAGTTCCCTCAGTCTCAAGTAGCGTCAGACTTTAGAGAACTTGGGTATTTACTTCTTGAAGAGGTCGGGTTGCTCTAAGGCATTACAAACCAGCAAAACCAACGCGTCGTTCAGCGATATCGCCCACTTCAACTGAACTAATCTTGTTAGAAGGAATTAGGAAATTGCGACCTCGAACATCTGATAAGACAAGAGGCTCATTTAATGAAAGCGCCTTCTTAACTGACTCGAGTACTTCTTCGCGATCAATAAAAACTTCTATCGTCAGTTCGCGAGCTTGATCTGATACGGAAATCCTTACTTCACTCTTTGCGCTATCGCTTTTCTGGCTCTTCTTAGTGGTCATAGGCCAATTTTATTGAAAGTCCAAAAACTGTCATTTCCTATTTGCATTTCCTATTTGCTTAGTGGGAATCCCGAAATTCCCTTCCACATCAAACTCGTGACTAACGCGCTTGCTTGTGAGCGATTGATTTTGCCGCCCTTCTCAAGCCAATGTCGCGCTGAAATTTGGGCACATCCAATCAAGCCAATCGCAAGTATCATCGATTCATCTTTGGGCAGTCCCGTGTCTGCGGAGATTACGGCGCTGACTGCGACAGCGCAGTCGTAAGTCATTCTCTCGAGTCGCTCTCGAACTTGAGGTTCAACACTCATGTCGCTCTCGAATAACAATCGAAAAGCTTCGCCTTCGCCCTCAATGAAGCCAAAGTAAGCATCGATAGTTGCCTTTACGCGATTGCGATTCTCTTTATTAGAGGCAATTGCCTTTTGAATCGCAAAGACCAGGGAATCCACATGAAGATCAAGAACCGCAAGATAAAGGTCAAGCTTTGAGGGAAAATGCTGGTAGAGGACTGGCTTACTCACACTGGCGCGCTCTGCAATCTCATCCATTGAGGCTGAGTGATAACCCGATGAAGTGAAAATATCTAATGCGGCGGAGAGAAGTTGTGCTCGACGTTCATCTCGGGGGAGTCGAGATTTGGGTTCTCCCTTTAATTCTGTGCTACTCATCACGCGCATAGTAGAGCCTCGCTCCCGATAGCACTAGTCACTCAACACGCGTAATTCTTGCTGGCGGTACGCTTCTCCGTAGCTCATGAATAACTCTTCTACGCCGCGCTTATTGTTGGTACACGCTCATCCAGATGATGAATCAATCAATAATGGCGCAACTATGGCCGCATATGTTGCGCGTGGTGCGCAGGTAACACTAATTACCTGTACAAGAGGCGAAGAGGGTGAGATTCTCGTTCCAGAGCTAAGTCACCTTGCTAGCGATAAGGAAGACGGGCTAGGAAAGCATCGCGAAATTGAGCTAGCAGCAGCAATGAAAGAACTAGGTGTAACAGATTTTCGATTTTTAGGAGAGCCGAAGAAATCATTTCGCGATAGCGGGATGATGGGAACTCCACAAAATAGTAGAAGTGATGTTTTTTGGAACACTGATGTCGACGAAGCAGCGCGACTCCTTGAAGCAATAATTCTCGAGACTAAGCCGCATGTATTAATAACTTACGATGAGAATGGTGGCTATGGCCACCCCGATCATATACAGGCCCACCGAGTTGCGATGCGGGCCGCCGATTTTGCAAAAGAGAGTGGTTGGGAGATTCAGAAAATTTATTGGAATACGATTCCAATCTCGGTAATAGAAGAGGGAATTAAGGCGATGCAAGGATCTGGAGTCGATTTCTTTGGCGTTAAAAAGGCTGAGGACTTTCCATTTGCCGCCCCTGACGATCTCGTAACAACAGTTTTCGAAGGTGATGAGTTTGTCGCTCAAAAGATGGCAGCCATGAAAGCGCACCCGACCCAAATTTCAGTAGATGGTCCCTTTTTTGCGTTATCTGACAATCTCGGATTTAAAGTTTGGGGTCGCGAGTTTTATCGATTAGTCCGCGGCGCAAAGGGTGGGCCATTTGATAAAGAGGGTCGCGAGCTGGATCTATTCGCGGGGGTAGAACTTCGATGATGCGATCGATTATTTCAATTCTCTTCGGGGCCGGTGTCGCAGTCTCTGGGGTCTTTCTTCATAACAGTTATCGACCCTTTGGGTTAATTTTCTCTTTGATTGCCTTACTTGTTGGCGCTTATCTCGTAAGAGAGATGTATCGCTCGAGATTGAGTTCTTGGCTATTTCTAATTGGTTGGGTTTTGGTGATTATTAGGGGATCCACGATAGGTAACGGAGGCGAGATTCTGATTGAAGCCAATCTTTTTGGAAATCTTTTGGTTCTAGGTGGCGCGGCACTACTAATCCTCTTCACGCTACGTTCTCGAAAGCTTAATTAATTTTCCAGCTCCACTCTTGCCCTTCAGGGGTATCGCGAACCTCCACGCCAAGTGCTCCTAACTTATCTCTTAATTCATCGCTGGCCTCAAAGTCACGATTATTTCGAGCCAAAGCTCGATTCTCAAGGAGTTCTTTCATTTCGCTAGTGAGTTCCTTTTGCTCTTGCGGTAGCAGGAGATTTAGTCCGAATAGTTGATCCAAACTTTCAAATAACGCACGCTTTTCCCCATTCGAGAGTTCGGCCCGCTCAATTCCGCGGAGTAAAATCATCGCCCTCGGAGTATCTAAATCATCATTAAAAGATTCTGCAATCTCAGATACTAATTGGTCTACCCGGCTGGTCGTTTCAGCAGGATCCTTACTCCACTCCTGATAAGCCTTGCGCCATTTTTCTAAGGTTAAATGGGCAGATTGGATGGAATTCCAAGAAAGATCCATCTGGCTTCGATAGCGGTTCTCCATGAAACAGAATCGAATAGCTAATGGATCTATGCCACGCTCTTTGACATCCTTAACTAGGACAACATTCCCAGAACTCTTCGACATCTTCCTTCCTTCAAAGAGAAGATGTTCACCATGTAACCAGAGCGTGACTGCCTCACTATTTTTCCCATTGGAACTATTTGAATCCTCTATTAGCGAATTGGATTGTGCCCGCTCATTTTCATGATGCGGAAAACGTAGATCGATTCCCCCTATGTGAAGATCAATCTTGTTATCGAGATACTTAAGCGACATAGCTGAGCACTCAATATGCCAACCTGGGAATCCTCGACCCCAAGGTGTTTCCCAAATCATTTCGCGACGATTTCCGGCAGCTTTCCAGAGCGCCCAATCAGCGTGAAAGCGTTTCGCGCCACCTTCGGTGAATTCAAACCTGTGACCCGGTTTTAACGCGTCAAGCCGGTTTCCACTGAGCGCCCCATAACTTTGAAATTTTGTTGCATCAAAATAAATCGATCCATCTTCACCTTGATACGCGAGGCCGGCTGCTATCAGTTTCTCAATCGAATCAATCATCAATTCGATGCACTCACTCGCTCTTGGATATAGATCAGCTGCTTGAATATTTAACGCCCGGCAGTCGTCATGAAATCGGGCTTCATATTCTCGAGCGACTGAGAAGGGGTCTTTCTTCTCCAGCTTTGATTGTGCAAGAATTTTGTCCTCTTCGAAATCTTCGCTCATGTGGCCGACATCGGTTATGTTCTGCACTAATCGGGACTTGATCCCAGAGAAAGCTAAGGTCCGTTGCACTAAATCAGCGAGCAAGAAAGTCCGAAGATTTCCGACATGCGCATCTCGGTAGACGGTCGGCCCACAGCAGTAGATTCGAACATACTCACCGTTGCTGGCCGAAACCTGACTTACCTCTCTGGAGAGGGTGTCATAAACCTTGAGAAATGCCGTATTGGTCCCAGCGCGCTTCATACCAATCAATTATGTACGATTACGAGCCTAGCCAGGTATTTTGATTTGTAAGGAGTCTTTCGTGACATATGTGATCGCGCTTCCTTGTGTGGATGTGAAGGATAAATCCTGTATTGAGGAGTGCCCAGTTGACTGCATATATGAGGGTGAACGGATGCTTTATATCCAACCTGACGAGTGCGTGGACTGTGGCGCATGCGAGCCGGTCTGTCCGGTCGAGGCGATCTACTATGAAGATGATGTCCCTTCACAATGGAACGAATTTAAAGAGGTTAACTCAGATTTCTTTAATGAGCTTGGTTCACCAGGTGGAGCAAGCAAAGTAGGCGCAACAGGTCAGGATCATCCAAAGTTGCTCCAAATCGAAAAGAAACCCGCCGAGTAAGGATTTCTTGAAACTCCCGGATTTTCCATGGGATGCCCTGGCTCCGTATGGGCAGCGGGCGCGCGCCCACCCAGCGGGAGCCGTTGATCTCTCTCAAGGAACTCCGGTAGACCCAACCCCTGAGTTCATCCAAGCCGAATTACGAGCCAGCGCTAATTCGCCAAGCTATCCAGTAACGACAGGCGCTAAAGAATTACGTGAATCAATAGAGCGTTATGGAAGAGAGGTTCTGGGGGCATCCGGGAATTTTGATGTACTGCCAACAATTGGTTCGAAAGAGATGGTGGCTCTACTCCCATTTCTCTTAGGAGCAACGAAGATACTTATTCCCAAAATTGCTTACCCAACCTACAAAGTTGGTGGGCTGCTAAATAATGCTGAAGTAATCGAAGTCGACTTTGATCCGAACCAATGGCCGACAAAAGAGGTAGATCTAGTCTGGATCAATTCGCCTTCGAATCCAACAGGCAGAGTGCATAGTGATACCGAAATTGAATCAATCATTAATTGGTCTCGTGAGCACTCCATTCCGATTGCTAGCGATGAGTGCTATCTACCTTTTCCGGATACCAAGAAAGCTAAATCAATTTTTGAAATCGCAGCAGGCGACAACTCGGGTTTGATTGCGCTGAATTCACTCTCTAAACGGAGCAACTTGGCTGGGTATCGAGCTGCCTTTGCTATTGGAGATAATGAAATCATTAAAAGGTTACTTGAAATTCGAAAGCATATGGGGATGATGGTCCCGCTTCCGGTTCAGCGAGCGATGGCAGTAGCTCTTAGTGACGAGAGACATGTGAAAGAGCAGGCCGAGCGATATCGCCAAAGAAGAAAGCTGCTGGGCAGCGCACTACAAGAGATTGGTTACACGGTCGATCACTCAGAGTCAGGGCTATACATCTGGTGTAGCAACGGTGATGATGACTGGGATTGCGTTTCTTGGTTTGCCGATCGGGGCGTAATAGTCACACCGGGAAGCTTCTATGGGGACTCCGGAAAGAGACATATTCGCATTGCCTTAACGGCGACCGATGAGAATATTTCCGAGGTAGCGAGACGGATTCGGGCAAGCCAATGAAGCCGATAAATAAGGCGATTCTTCTCGTAGGCGGCAAGGGCACACGTTTAATGCCGCTAACCACAAATACACCAAAACCGATGTTGAAGATTGCTGGCGTTCCGGTCACTGAACATCAGATAGTTAAGGCTCGCGAAGCCGGGGTAAAAGAGATTGTTCTCGCTACTTCATATCTAGCTGAAGTCTTTGAACCTTATTTTGGTGATGGTTCTCGCTTTGGAATTGAGATTAAATATGCGCTCGAAACAGAACCACTCGGTACCGGTGGCGCGATTGCAAATGCTGCCCAACTCTTAAATCTCTCTAGTGATGAGTCATTCTTTATCTTTAATGGTGATGTACTAAGTTCCCATACTTTGACTGCACAAGCTAACTTGCATTTTGAAATGGGTGCCGAAGTGACTCTTCATCTTGTCGAGGTGGAAGATGCGCGGTCCTATGGGTGTGTTCCAATCGACGTCAGTGGTCGCGTCCTGGATTTCTTGGAGAAGATGGATAGCCCAGTTGCGAGGACCATTAATGCCGGGTGCTACATTTTTAAGGCGGAAGTAATATCGGATATCCCGTCAGGCGCTGTAACAAGTGTGGAACGCGAAACTTTTCCGAAACTTCTAAAGTCTGGGAAGAATTTATTTGGGTACGCAGACAGCGGATACTGGATAGATATGGGAACTCCTGACTCGATGATTCGGGCCTCCCGAGATCTCATTTCGAACCTTTCCCTTTCAAGGGCCACCCCGCCTGTCAGCGATGGGGTTTTGAAAATCGGTGAGGTGAAAATTGATGAGACATCTCACGTTGGACAGGGCTCTTATTTGGAAAACGGAGTTGTAGTAGAAGAAAACTCAACGGTAATTGGTTCGATTATTGGTGAGAAAGCTCATGTAGAGAGCGATGTATTGATTGAAAATAGCTATGTTGCGCCGGGATCTCGCGTCGTAAGTGGTTCAAAATTGAAAGGCGCCATCTTCGGATTTTGACCAAATTTCACCCTAGATAACTCCCAATCAAACTTGACTACATCGAATAACAAGCGTGTAATTCTCCCCATTGAGCCGGCCTAGGGGTCGGCCACTGTCGTAGGAGTTCAGCTGATGACTGATGCTCGCCGTAATGAGCAGAACTACAACCCCGGTCCATCTATCCAATTAGGCAATGGCGAAGTCGTCGAGCTTTCTTGGCAGGAGCGCGCTCTCTGCGCCCAGACCGATCCAGAAGCTTTCTTTCCTGAGAAAGGTGGCTCCACTCGTGAAGCTAAGCGGGTCTGCTTATCTTGTGAGGTGCGCCAAGAATGTCTGGAATACGCTCTCGCCCATGATGAAAGATTTGGAATCTGGGGCGGACTCTCAGAGCGTGAACGCCGTCGCTTAAAGCGCCGACCTGCGTAACCTTCTCTGATCTTCTAACTTACTCAAGGCGGTGAGATGCCGACTTCTATCTCGAACTCCCTTCGTTCACGTCATCACGTAACTGCAATTCTCGTTTCTCATGATGGCGCAACTTGGCTTCCTGAAGTAGTTGCATCGCTAACCAAACAACGCCACGAGATAGATCAAATAATCGCAGTCGACACTGGCTCCATTGATGACTCCGTACGACTTTTAAAAAATGCGGGAATCACCACCATCAGCGCAGCCCGCGATACCGGTTTCGGAGCTGCTGTTGATTTAGCTCTAGCAAGTCCAAAACTTCAGAGAGCGACAGAATCAATTAATGAGTGGATTTGGTTGATTCACGATGATTCAGCGCCACATACGGATGCGCTAAGAGAGTTATTGATAGCTGTTGATGAAAAACCAAACATCGCTCTTGCGGGTCCAAAATTGCGTGGCTGGTACGACCGTAATCATCTCTTGGAGGTCGGAGTAAGCATCGCGGGTAATGGGTCGCGTTGGACCGGATTGGAATATCGCGAACAAGACCAAGGTCAACATGATGGGATTCAAGAGGTTCTCTCAGTAAGTACTGCTGGAGCGCTGATTCGACGCGATGTATTTGAGGAAATTGGTGGATTCGATAAGGAGCTCTCTCTATTTCGTGATGATGTGGATCTCGGTTGGCGAATTCACACCGCCGGTCACTCTGCCTTAGTAGTTCCTTCTGCGATTGCATTTCATGCTGAAGCTGCAGCAAATGAAAGACGTGCCATTGATGTAACTGATGCATTCCTTCATCGACCACTCCTACTTGATCGACGCCATGCGGCCTACGTTCTTCTTGCTAATTCAACTTTTTGGCTGTTGCCACTGATTGCCATTCAACTTTTAGGAGCGGCTTTACTTCGCTCTCTCGGGTATCTCTTAGCAAAGCTTCCTGGCTATGCATTAGATGAGCTCGCTGCAGTCGCTCTAGTTATCTTCCAACCGCAAGATTTAATTCGAGCCCGTAGGGATAGAAAACCAAACCGTCTGGTCTCGTCACGTGTAATAGCAAGGTTTGTACCACCTCGAGGCACACAGCTGGCGCTTACTATCGATAAGGCACGGGATGCGCTCGTAAGGGCCTGGCGTTCAACATCAATTAACAATAAGTTTGAGAGTGAGCGACCCTCGTCAATTGATTTCAACGATGAAGCCGCTGAGAATGCCGATATTGAATTAGTAAAAGCCCCATCTATATTTTCAGGTTTGAAATCGCGCCCCATCCTTACCTCTTTCATCGCAGTATCGTTTCTCTCGCTAATCGCATTTCGAGGTAGATATATGGATTTGGTGGGCGGCGCGCTGCCCGCGACTACACCGAGTGGCCTTGATTTATTGCGCCAATATGTTGATTCCTGGCATGTCGTAGGGCTAGGTTCGAGCGCAAACATGCCCCCTTGGGTTGCACTGATTGGTATTGCTACATCATTAACGGCCTTCAATGCCAAACTGTTCATCTCACTCTGGTTCATTTTGGCAGTTCCTTTGGCATTTATCGGCGCCTACCTTCTAGCAAAAAAATTTACAGATCTTCCTTACCTAGCTCTTGGCGCTGCATTGCTCTATTCCTCTGCGCCTTTAGGCATTGCCGGAATTAATTCAGGCAGGCTCGGCACCGTAATTCTCTTTGTGATTGGACCATGGCTGGTGAGAGCACTGCTTGGCCTCGAGGTACTCGAATCTCTCAAATGGCGTCGAGTTTGGTGGCTCGCCCTTCTTCTTACAATTGTCTTTGCATTTTCACCATTGACTTTTGTAGCAATTGTTATCTGGCAATTCATGCTCACCATTCTTGATGTGTTTTCCTTTAACGCGAAACCTTCTCGATTAAGCAAGGAGAGTTTTGATGCTAGAAACTCACGTCGACTTGCAATTGTTGCTTCTCCAATTATTGTCACTGTTCCTTGGTCGCTCGAGTTGGTCATTCATCCCTCAAGAATTCTTCTTGACCCGGGATTGCCAATTGCGGGTGGCGATGTCTTATCGATAATTCTCGCTAATCCTGGCGGGATCGGATCGCCACCCATTGGAATTGTTCCTTCAATAATACTTATCTCAGTTATTGCGCTATTTGTTAGTAAAACCTCCCGGCTCGGTGAAGTTGCGCTCTTATTTATCGGATTTGCGGCGATTCTTGGATCGCGCCAGGTTGCTGGCCACGGCCAGTTAATCCCCGAACCATTGTGGGTTGGAAGTCTGTTGGTCATACCAACTCTTGCAGCAGTCATAGCAGCCGTTGTGATGGTTGATCAATATCTGCCACAGATCTCATCGAGCGCGCTTGATTATCGTCACCTCCTACTTGGTAGCACTGCGCTGTTATCTGTTATCTCAATATTAGGTTCACTTATTTGGTGGATCGGTAGCGCTACCTCAGCCCCATTACAGACTCGAAAGAGCTCTGCTCTTCCGGCATTTCTCAGCGCTGAGGCGCAAACAACAGACCGCTTCAAGACGCTAGTCATTAGAAGTAGTGCAACCAAGACTAAATTTTTCATTGCGCGTGATCGGGACTTGCAACTTGGCGATCCCGATGTGATGACAGGGCTATCGCCAGTTGTCAACCGTGCAATCATTGACTTAGTCACAGGAGCGGGAATCGACTCAAGCCAGATCATGGCTGAATTTGGAATCAAATATGTTTTCCTAGCTCGACCGTTTAATAAAGATTTAGTGCGAACGATTGATGGCGTTGGTGGATTTACAAGGGCTTCACGCACTTCTGAGGGTATTACTTGGAAAGTCACTGGAGCATTGGCTCACATTTCATTCTTGTCCCAGGATGGAACTTATTTGTCCATACCTAGCGGACCAATAGGAGCAAGCGGTGTATTGCCATCAGCAGGAACAGTAATTGTCACAGAGAAATTCGACTCTAGATGGAGATTGCTACTAGAAGGCCGCTCCATAGAGGCCCAAGAAATCGATAGCGGTGTTCTGCGATTTGTGATTCCGACCGGAGGCGAATTCATCATCTATCACGATGGAACTGCGCGACGTGGATGGGTCTCGTTGCAATTTGTTGCAATTACCACCCTTGTAGTTCTTGCTTTGCCGGCGCGACGGCGCAGGAGCGAGATGACCCCAGAGGAATTGGCATGAAAGAGACGAGAGCTGCCTTCGCCTTACTTTCCTTCATCATTGCAGCCCATATCGCTTACTTTCTGCCACAGATAAATGTGGAAAGTGAAGTTAGTCAAAGCTTCGCAGTAACTACCTGTCCCGGCTCGGTCAACGGTGCTCGCGCTACGGCACTTCTACCCTCTAAGCAGGTGAAAATCCGAGAACTAGTTCGAGGCAAAGCAGAATTTACAAAGCCGTTATCGGGCACTCCGCTTCTTTCAAGAGGCGCAATCGTTGCTGAAGGTAATCCCGCGAATTCTTGGGTAATTCAAACCAAAGCAACTCGCTGGACAAGCGCCACAACATGCAATTCGGGTGAAAGCTCAACTTGGTTTGTTGGCGGAACTGCAAATGTGACGAGCCAAGGTAAATTGGCTCTTATTAATAGTGGGTTGAGTGATGCAACTGTCGAAATAATTTCATTCTCAGAAAATGGCCCTATCCAACCGAGGAGCGTTACGGTCAAAGCTTTAACGGAGCGTGAGATAAGAATTGACTCCCTAGTCCCTGGAGCTGATCGACTAGTAGTTCGAGTAAAAGTAATTAGTGGACGGGTGACAAGTTATCTAACCGACGAAAGAGTCCGAGGACTAAACAACATTGGTGGTGACTATGTAGCGCCAGTTTTCCAACCAAGTAATGAATTGGTTATTGCCGGAATCCCGGCTCGCTTTGGCGCTACAAGTGAGATAAATAGAACATTGCGACTCTTGAGTACCGAAGATTTAGATACGACTGTCTCCGTAGAGGTCATTTCGAGGGCTGGAGTTTATGTTCCAGTAGATTTAGGGAAGATAGAAATTAATGCCGGCGAGGTTGTGGATGTTCCATTACAAAATCTAGATTTAGGCCGAGGTAGCTTTGGCTTGAAGATCTCATCCGGGGCGCCAATTGTGGCCGCTTTGCTTAGTGAAGTTCGCAGTGGTTCTGTCTCAGACTTCATGTGGAGCGCTCCTTCGCCAACGTTTGAAACAGTAAGTTTTAACATTTATGGATTGGAGCCAACAATTACATTGGTGGGGGAAGATATTAGAGTCCGAATCCAATGGCGAAATCGTGCTGGCGAGATTCGCGCAGAGAGTCTCACCGGAAATGAAGTACTAAATTGGCGAGTTCCCGCCAATACACGCCTGATTTCAATTACAAATTTATCGGGGGCACGGATGGGTATGTCTTGGCTGACCCAGGATGGTGTTGCGCATATGCCGATTGAGAGCGCTGCCTCACTAGAAAGCGCTGCACGTCCCCGTTCCGATATATCTGTAATTCAACCGAAAACTTAGGATTCACATCCCACAATTCTTGCCTTAGCCGGCTAATCTCGCCGCATGTCAACGCCGAAATCCAAACCAAGCACTACTGGTCGACGTTGCTCCAAGACGAGTTGTCGCGAGAGCGCTACTAGAACACTAATTTATATTTACTCAGATTCCACTGCAGTTCTTGGTCCGCTATCGACTTATGCAGAACCGCACTCATTTGATTTCTGCGACTCGCATAGTGAGCGGCTCACAGTTCCGAGAGGCTGGACTGTTATCCGACATGAAGAAGATGGCGCAAGAGAAGAACCAACCGCAGAAGACTTAATGGCGATAGCGGATGCAGTCCGCGAAGTCGCTAAAGGCGATCCAATAGTCAAGAGTTCGCAACCAGAAGTTGGGCGTCGCGGCCATCTTCGCGTGCTTCCACAACAACAAAATTGAATCTAGCTTTAAGATCTGAGCCATAAATGGATTTGCAAACTGTAGAAAAAATCATCAAGGCGTATGACATTCGAGGCCTTGTTGATGGTGAACTCACTGAAGAGTTTGCTTTTGCGACCGGGGTCGCCTTTGCTCGATTTCTTGAAATTCAACGCGAACCCGCCACAGTTGTTATTGGTGAAGATATGCGCCCTACTTCACCTGATCTCGCTTCTGCCTTTGCTGACGGAGTCACGTCCCAAAGTTTTGATGTGATTCGAATTGGGCTTGCATCAACCGACCAACTTTATTTCGCTTCGGGTTCCCTAAATCTTCCCGGCGCAATGTTTACCGCAAGCCACAACCCCGCCGAGTACAACGGAATCAAGCTCTGTTTGAGTGGAGCGCGTCCCATTAGTCAGGAAACTGGCCTTGCTTGGATAAAAAATGAAATTCTGAAAGGTGCTCCCATCTCCCTACGAAATGTGGGAAAGGTACGAGAAGACGATTTACTAGGTAAATATGTAGATTTCCTCTTCTCGCTCTTTCCTAGTGATTCGTTTAATCGTTCATATCGAGGGCGCTCGCTAGTTGTTGCTATTGATGCCGGAAATGGAATGGGCGGACACACTGTTCCCGCAGTCATGTCGCGAATTAGCGCCGAGCTTCACTCGATTTACTTCGAACTAGATGGAACTTTTCCAAATCATGAAGCCAATCCCATCGATCCCGAGAATTTGGTTGACCTTCAGAGATTAGTCGTGGCGAAGAAAGCTGATATCGGACTGGCGTTCGACGGGGATGCTGATAGATGTTTTCTAGTTGATGAGAATGGTGACTTAGTCTCACCATCTGCACTTACGGCTCTAATCGCAGAAAGAGAATTAAAGAAGAGTCCAGGTTCTGCGATCATCTACAACCTCATTTGTTCTAGCACCGTTCCAGAGGTAATAAATGAAAATGGGGGCAAAGCAATTCGAAGTAGGGTCGGACACTCATTCATCAAAAAGTTAATGGCTGAGAACAATGCGGTATTTGGTGGAGAACACTCGGGACATTTCTACTTCAAAGATTTTTGGCGAGCAGATTCGGGAATGCTCGCAGCTCTTCATGCAATTTCAGCTCTATTGGACTCAAATTTGAAACTCTCTGAACTTCTCAAGAATTACAATCGATTTGCCTTGTCAGGAGAGATAAATACAAAGGTTGCCGATCAGCAAGATGCAATTGCTCGAATTCGCAGGCATTACGTGACTCAGGATAAAACCCTCAAATTTGATGAACTGGATGGTTTGACAGTCTCATCTCATGATTGGTGGTTTAACGTAAGGCCATCCAATACCGAACCCTTGCTACGTTTGAATGTTGAGGCGAAGACCGCTGCAGAAATGGAGCGAGTGAAGGCTTCGGTTCTCGAGTTGATGAAACTCCAGTAAACTCGCGCTCTAACTTTCCGGCTAATCAAGGAGACTTTCAAGTGGCCCTACCAGCTCATGACATCGCAGATGCTTCACTCGCTTCCGAAGGAAAGAAGCGAATCGAGTGGGCTGATCGAAATATGCCGGTCCTCGCCCAGATTCGAGAGCGATTAGCAAAAGAGAAGCCCTTTGTCGGAATCCGCTTCTCGGCCTGTATGCACGTCACAACAGAGACCGCTAATTTGATGCGTGCACTTCAAGCTGGTGGCGCAGAGCTTTCGCTATGTGCATCGAACCCACTTTCCACACAAGATGATGTTGCAGCCTCACTTGTGCATGATTATGGAATCAGTGTTTTTGCTAAAAAAGGTATTGATAGGGATGGTTACTACAGACATATAAATTCCTGTTTAGATGTTGCCCCACATCAAGTATTTGATGATGGATGCGATTTGGTAAACACACTTCACACAACAAGAACTGATTTATTGCCAACCGTTACTGGCGGTTGCGAAGAGACCACGACTGGTGTGATTCGACTCTCGCAGATGGCAAAAGATGGCGCATTGAAGTTTCCGATGATTGCCGTAAATGACACTGACACCAAGCATATGTTTGATAATCGCTACGGAACCGGCCAATCCACCATGGACGCAATCTTCCGTGCCACCAATCAATTGATTGCCGGAAAGGTCTTTGTTGTTGCAGGCTTCGGATATTGTGGCAAGGGCGTCGCTGATCGAGCACGAGGCCTCGGCGCAGATGTCGTAATCACAGAAGTCGATCCCACAAAGGCACTGGATGCGTTAATGCAAGGCTACCGAGTAATGCCGATGAAGGAAGCAGCAAAAATTGGTGACATATTTATTACTGTCACTGGTAATCGCACAATTCTTGCAAAAGAACACTTTGAGCTGATGAAAGATGGCGCCATCATGGCCAATGCGGGACATTTCAATATCGAGATTGATGTTGAATGGCTTGAGGCAAACACCAAAAAGAGCTCACAGATTCGCCACGCCACAGATGAGTACAAGCTCGCAAATGGAAATCGAATCCTCCTTATCGCTGAAGGTCGACTTGTAAATCTAGGTGCAGCAGAAGGAAGCCCAGCCGCCGTCTTGGATATGTCATTTGCCAATCAAGCGCTGGCCGCAGAATGGCTTCTCAAGGAAGCAGAAAAGCTGGCGCCCGGCGTATACGAAGTGCCTAGAGCAATTGATAAAGAAATTGCGAGTCTTAAGTTGAAGAGCATGGGAGCCAAGATTGATACTTTGACTCCACTACAAGAGGATTACTTAAATTCTTGGGAGCACGGTAGCTAATGACTTCAATCATGGTCGTTGATGATGATCAAGACCTTGCAGAAATGCTAGGGATTGTCCTCAATGGCGTTGGAATGGAAGTCGATCTTGTAAGTCGCGGTGACGAAGCGGTAGAAGTGTTTAAAAACTCCCAACCTGATTTGGTGCTTCTAGACATCATGTTGCCAGGAACAGATGGAATAGAGGTATGCCGAGAAATCAGAAAACATTCAACTCGCGTTCCGATTGTGATGTTAACAGCTAAGAGCGATACGCACGACATAGTAAAAGGTTTAGAAGCTGGCGCCGATGACTACATGGTTAAACCATTTAAGCCTTCAGAACTAGTTGCTCGGATTAGAACTCGTTTACGTAGAGTTAGCGGGGACATCAACGGCACACTCACAATTGGCGATTTAGCGATTGATATAGTCGAGCACACCGTTGCTCGAGGCGGTAAAGAAATTCCTTTAACTCGACTTGAATTTGATCTTCTAGTAGCGCTTGCTAAAGAGCCGGGACGCGTATTCACTCGCGAAGCTCTACTTGGCGAAGTCTGGGGATATCGTCATTCAACGGATACGAGATTGGTAAATGTTCACATCCAGAGGTTGCGGGCGAAGATTGAACACGATCCGGAAAATCCAACAATAATCTCTACGGTCCGCGGAGTTGGATATAAAGCGGGCGGCTCTGGCTCGCGCTCCTAATGGGAAGTCTCTTAAGGCTCTTTCGACGTTCGCTCTTTCTTAAAGTTTTCTCGTTAACAACGGTTGTCTCGATTGCTCTGATTTACATAGTTGGTTCAACTCTATATGGCCGAATAACTGGGGGAATATTCGAGGAAAAAATCGCCTCTGCTATCTCAGAGGGTAGATCGGCTATCCAATATGCGGAATATCGATTCACGATTACGGGCTTCAATCCAAAGTCTAATTATCGTGAGATTGCATCTGAGGTTGTGAAGTCGGCAAATGTAAGCGCCGAAGAATCTGGTAGGGAAGTAATCTTGATTAACTCGCGGGGTGCGAAAGTAAATGGAATTCCAGCTGTGAGCACCTCTAATTTTCTGGAACCGGAATCAGTTCCCAATGAGCTTCGAGAGAGAGTCCGGGAAAACCCCAATCTTGATTGGCAAAGAGGAAATCTGACATATGTGAATGGAAAAGTGATTCCGGGAATCTTTGTCGGAAAAGCTTTTGATATATCAGGGGCCGGTAGATATGAAATGTATTTGGCTTACGATTTCGTAGCTCAGCAGAACAATATTGATCTAATCGGAAGGTCACTCTGGGTTACTGGGATTCTATTGATAGCGCTCATCTTATTGACCGCATCAGTCGTGCTCCGTATGGTCATAAAGCCAGTCCAAGTCGCGGCCGAAATTGCCGAATCACTCACTACCGGAGACTTAAAGAATCGGATGAATGTTAAAGGTGAAGATGAAATTGCTCGGCTAGGAGTTGCCTTCAATCAGATGGCCACGACACTTGCAGAGCAAATTGCACGCCTTGAGAATCTCTCGCGGGTCCAGCAGAGATTTGTTTCTGATGTATCGCATGAATTGAGAACTCCGCTAACCACGATCCGAATGGCTTCAGATGTCATTCATGCCGCGCGGTCTAGTTTTGATCCGACAGTGGCTAGAAGCGCCGAACTATTACTCTCGCAGATAGAGAAGTTTGAACACTTATTACAAGATCTTCTTGAAGTCAGTCGATTTGATGCGGGTGTTGCAGTTCTCTCTCTCAACCGAATTGATATTTCGGCGCTTGTATTGAGATGCGTTGAGGATATCTCCATACTCGCTGATGAAAAAGGCGTGCTTCTAAACCTTCATGGATTTGGTGAAGTGATTCAGGCAGAGGCTGATTCCAGGCGCATAGAGCGAATCATTAGAAATTTATTAACAAATGCAATTGATCACTCTGAATCAAAGCCTGTTGATGTGACGATAGTTCACAATGATGATGCAGTTTCAATCGGCGTGCGTGATTACGGAGTCGGAATCTCAAGCCAGTATTGGAATCGCGTATTTGATCGTTTCTGGAGAGCAGATCCCTCTCGTTCTCGCATAAGAGGTGGCACCGGGTTGGGACTCTCGATTGCAAAAGAAGATGCCAACCTTCATGGGGGCGAGATCAGGGTCTGGGGCGAGTTAGGCAAAGGCGCCCACTTCGTGCTGACCTTGCCAAAGGTTTCGGGGGGAGATATTTCAAATACTCCAATAAAGGAGATTCCCACAGCTTTATCGCTTTAGTGCGAGTTGATTTCGCATTCATTGCAGAATTCATTAATGATTATTCAATATTTAAGTTCAATTAATGCAGGCCTTAAGTCTTTAGTCTTTGATAGTTCTTGCATAATTTGTGGTGTTGGAAAGTTGGAATTTTGTGTGACATGTCAGGAGCAATGGTGCAGTAATCCAAAACAAGTAACCGGGGAAAGTTTCAAAGTGTTTTCAAGCATTACCTATAACGAAGTAGCGAAGCGAGTAGTCCTAGCAGCAAAAGAGAATAGTCTTAGTACTGCTCGAAAGTTAATTATTCAGGAGATTAAGTTAAATATTGGAAAATTGTGTCTAAGTGAAACAACGTTACCGAGAGAAGTTCTACTTGTGCCGATTCCCTCTTCGGCGAAAGCGCAACGGAGACGTGGCGGGGATTTCATCTTAGAAATATCACGCGCTATCTCAGCGGAACTTAACCGGGAACTAAACGGGATTCGCTTCACCACTCGCTCGTTACTAAAGATGAGCCGAAAGATTCTGGATCAAACAGAATTGACTCAATCCCAACGAGAATTGAACCTCTCTGGGGCCTTTAAGATTGCTCAGGATTTCTTTACTGTGAAGCCCATAATCATTATTGATGATGTTGTAACGACTGGTAGCACCTTGAGAGAGGCGGTAAGAGCGCTCAAAGAGAGGAATCTGACAGTCCTAGGGGCGGCAACCGCATGTGCGTCGCAACGTCGTTTCCCCATACGATCTGCCAATACGATAGCCCTCTAATAGATTGACCCAATAGTCATTTCGACTTCAGGAAGGTTGGTCCGTGTCAAAGGTCCTCGACAAGATTCTGCGCGCAGGCGAGGGAAGAGCGCTTAAGCAACTTGAGAAGTTAGTTGACTTGGTTAATGCTCAAGAAGCGCGATTCGCGAGTATGTCCGACCAGGAATTACGCGCAATGACCGATCAATTCAAAAAGCGGTATTCCGACGGTGAGTATTTAGATGACTTACTACCTGAGGCTTTTGCAGTCGTAAGAGAGGCATCTAAACGAACTCTTGGTCAGCGCCACTACGACGTACAACTCATGGGTGGAGCAGCACTTCACCGGGGAAATATCGCGGAAATGAGAACCGGTGAAGGAAAGACTCTCGTTGCGACCCTTCCATCATATTTGAATGCGTTAACTGGATTAGGTGTCCATATTGTCACCACTAATGATTACTTAGCTGAACGAGATAGCGAGTGGATGGGTCGTATCCACAGATTCCTCGGACTCAAGGTCGGCGTAATTCTTGCCTCAATGTCACCACAAGAACGCCGAGAACAATATGGCGCAGACATAACTTATGGAACAAATAATGAATTTGGTTTTGATTATCTCCGCGACAATATGGCTTGGTCCTTAAATGATTGCGTTCAACGCGGACATAATTTTGCAATTGTTGATGAAGTTGATTCAATCCTGATTGATGAAGCTCGTACTCCGCTAATCATCAGCGGCCCTGCAGATAAGGCAACGAAGTGGTACGTTGAATTCGCAAATGTAGCCTCAAGATTGAATCGTGGGGAGCATTATGAGGTTGATGAGAAGAAGCGCACCGTCGGCATCGTTGATGCTGGAGTCTCAAAAGTAGAAGAACTGTTAAAAATCGAGAATCTATACGAATCTGTTAATACCCCCTTAATTGGTTACCTCAATAATGCGCTTAAGGCGAAAGAACTATTTAAGCGCGATAAAGACTATGTGATTATGTCTGGCGAGTTATTAATTGTGGATGAACACACAGGTCGAGTATTAGCAGGACGTCGTTATAGCGAAGGACTCCACCAGGCCCTTGAAGCTAAAGAGCGAGTAGAAATTAAAGATGAAAACCAGACTTTGGCCACCATCACGCTTCAGAACTATTTCCGTATGTACGACAAGCTCTCTGGCATGACTGGTACCGCGATGACCGAAGCTGCTGAATTTATGCAGATTTACAAATTGGGCGTAATTCCTATTCCAACAAATAAATCTATGCAGCGAATTGATCAATCTGACTTAATTTATAAGACGGAGGTCGCCAAATTTGAAGCTGTCGCAAATGACATCGCTGAGCGCCACCGAAAAGGTCAACCGGTTCTGGTGGGAACTGTTAGCGTTGAGAAATCTGAATATCTCTCTCAGGTCTTGCGTCGTCGCGGAGTTGCCCATGAAGTTTTGAATGCGAAGCAACACGAACGAGAGGCGGCAATCATTGCTCGTGCCGGAACAATCGGCGCAGTCACTGTTGCAACAAACATGGCCGGTCGCGGTACCGACATTATGCTTGGTGGAAATCCTGAATTCATGGCTGACTTTGAATTACAGCGGCAAGGTATTTCGCCGGTAGATAACAGTGATCAATACGAGAAATTATGGCCCGAGATTCTTAGTAAACAGAAAGACTCCGTAACACAAGAGCATGAGAAAGTCGTAGCTCTTGGAGGTTTATACGTCCTCGGCACCGAACGCCATGAGTCGCGCCGAATTGATAATCAGTTACGCGGTCGCTCGGGTCGTCAGGGAGACCCTGGTGAATCGCGCTTCTATCTATCGCTACAAGATGACTTGATGCGAAGGTTCAACTCTGGATTGGTCGAGCGATTCTTGACGGCGGCTGGAATTCCGGAAGATACGCCGATTGAATCAAAGATGGTCACTAACGCAATCAAATCTGCGCAGACTCAGGTTGAGTCTCAGAACTTTGAAATGCGTAAGAATGTTTTGAAGTACGACGATGTTATGAACCGTCAACGCGAGGTTATTTACGCAGAGCGTAGAGAAGTTTTGGAAGGCGCAGACATCAAGGAACAAGTAGCGAAATTCACCGAAGACACTATTCGGGGTTATGTTCTAGCGGCTACCGCAGATGGATATCCAGAAGAATGGGATCTAGAGAAGCTCTGGACAGTGCTTAAAGCTATATATCCAATTTCATTTTCAATTAGTACTCTGGAGAATGAGGTTGGTGGAAGAACTGGACTAGATCAAGAATTTCTTGCAGCAAAGATCACCGACGACATCTTTAGAGCTTATGAGGCGCGTGAATCTGAACTTGGAAGTGAAGTTCTTCGTGAGCTTGAGCGAAAAATCTTGCTCTCTGTCTTAGATCGAAAGTGGCGCGAGCATCTATATGAAATGGATTACCTGCAAGAGGGTATTGGCCTTAGAGCGATGGCCCAACGAGATCCATTGGTTGAGTACCAGAAAGAGGGCTATGAACTCTTCTCAGCAATGATTGAAGCTATGAAAGAAGAAGTAGTGGGCTTCTTGTTTAATGTTGAGGTTAAAGTTGAAGATTCTAAAGTCGAAGCAAAAGGCGTTGAAGCAAAGAAGGCGCAAGAAAATCTCCGTTATAGCGCGCCTTCGGAGTCTGGTTCTACTGAGAATTCAGGTGCGAATTCAGGAATTTCAAGGAATGCACCCTGCCCATGCGGTTCTGGTAAAAAATATAAGCGTTGCCACGGTGAATCAGAGTAATTCAAACTCTGTACATATCCACCTTCTATCAACGCCTTCAAATCGCACTACCAGAACTCGAACTCGATTCTTGAATGCAAGCGTTACCGTAGCTTCTATAACTCCATCAATTGGCTGACACCGGTGAATCCTCTGAATTTTGGGAGGATCTGAAAGAGATCCAATCTGTTTCGATAGATTGTTATAGATGAATCGATGCGTGTTACGTGATACCTGCGAAATGGGTCTACGACCCGAAAGAATTTCTACCACGCTCACTATATAAGCCTGCGTCCACTTTTCGACGTCAGGTAACTCAGATAACTTTGAAGGCGACGGTGAAAAGTCTGGATCAAAGTTCTCGCCATGTGTGGTTGGGACAAGATATAACTTAGATGAAGCGCTAACCGGGGTTAAATAGGGACCTTCATAGAAGTCAAAACCGGATTCAATCTCTACCCTTTTTTCTTTCATCCGGCAGAGAATTCCGCGCAATTTGGCTTTAGTCCTCAGCCGAAAGGATGAGATTTCTTGATGGTCGCGTTGACGTTGTGGATAAACGGAGGCAGGAAAATTAATAATCCACTATTCAATGCCAATGAAAGAGCCGAAGAACAAGCCTTCAATAAGAAATGAAATTTCGCTATATCTAACCCCTCGTTACATTCTTGGCCTTATTCTCATCATCACCTCTTTCGCATCGGCCTATTTAATAAGTAAGGCAAGCGACAAGACATTTTTGGTATGGGCCGCTACTGTTGATCTGGCTCCAGGTGAGGTCCTTACAGATTCAGACCTCACAACCGTCCGAGTCCGACTTATTGATAATGCAGAGCAATACTTAAGTGTCTCGAATTCAATTGTGGGCGCAGCCGTTCTACGTCCCATCGGTGCAGCCGAACTTATCCCGAGTTTCTCACTCGCAAGTGATATAGATACAAATCTTCAGATAGTTCCAATTTCAATTGCGCGTGAATGGGTACCGAGTGATTTAGTTAGTGGCTCGGTGGTCGACGTGTATGGAATCCCAAATCGGAACGCTGAACTTCTAGATGGAACTAAAGCGCGCAGCTCGTTGCTTCTAAGCGCGGTAGCGATAGACAAAATGGACTCCTCCGCTCGTGATTTAGGAGGCCGAATCGGTGTTTCTCTCCTGGTTCCAGAGGTCGAGGTTGCGAAGATAATTGCCGCCATCAATAAGAATGAATTTCTATTGGTGCGAAGATCCTTGATCGGAAATTAGCTGGTAATGAAGATAGGGATAATTACTTGGCTAGAGAACGCTGAATTCGAAGATATGGTGCTAGAAGCTCTTCTCACTCAAGGTATCAGTAAGGTTATATTGGAATACCGCGCACTAGCTGTCGAACCACTCATCGATTTTTTAAAGTCAAGAGAAAATACTGATTCACGGTTTATTTTGATCCATAGCTCAGATGAGATTCCTAGAGATCTTGAAAGAGAAATTAGACGTTTTCCAGATGCAATTCGTTTGAAGATTGAGCCGGTCAATGGAGAAGCTGCTATTGAAATAGAGCGATCAGTGAATCGAGCCCTTCGCGAATTCGAATCAGAGCCCATTCACAGGAGCGTTGTTCAACAGGAAAAAAACTTGATTGTGGTTACAGGAACGTCTGGTGCGCCAGGTACTACAACCATTGCTCTCAACTTGGGAAGTGAAGCCTCGCTCTCGAAACGAGTTGAATTAGTAGACCTACATCCAAATCGAAGAGATTTGGCATTTCTTCTTGGGGCAAAACGCAGTAGCGAGAGTGTTCGACTTTCGGATCGTCTTTACATTTCGGGAGGGTTGAGCGCTGATAGCTTGGCTAGCAATGAGGCGAGATTACGCATCATTGATGCTGGACCGATGCCAAAACTAGAGAGCGCATTCTCGGATCGGCGAGCACCGGTAAGAGATTATGTTGATCTACTAGAAAGAGCAGAGCGAATTATCTATTTGATGACGCCCGAAAATAATCACATGTTTGAGATTGAATCATTTCTCTCCTCCTTTGATGCTGGAAGGATTCGCGCTAAGCCCATCTTCTTACTGAATCAATTTGGTGGCACTCGAAGAGAACGTTCGATACAGAAGCGGTTTAGCGCCCGGGTCGGCAAGCATGAATCTCACACACTTCCCTTTGACAGAGAGGCGCTAGATCGCGCCAAGAGCGCCTATTCAGCTCTGCAAGATGTAGCACCCCGTTCAAAATTGCGCCGATCATTAGGGGAAGTCGCGAAAGCGCTACTTGAGTAACCTTCGCTCGTGCCCTTTAAAAATCTTCCCGGAGCCACGACTCTATCTAGCGAAGAGTTTGGCAGACTTTCTGAACTAATTGCTGAATGGCAACTACTTGCCGACCTCTCTTTTGCGGATTTAATTTTGTGGGTACCAAGAAATGACTCCGCTGGTTTTATCAGCGTCGCGCAGATTAGACCGATGACCGCAGCCACAGTATTTTCTAATGACATAGTCGGAACAGCTATTGCTGTAGGGGACCAACCGAATATAGATCGCGCTTTCGCGAGTGGGAACATTATCCGAGACTTGGATCCAACGAATATTGGAGAATTCATAGTTAAAGAAGAGATCATTCCAGTTTGCTTCCATGGAAAAGCAATTGCAGTTATAACTCGCCATAGAAATATAGAAACGATGCGCACTCCTTCGAGGTTAGAGTTGAACTATCGCGAAATTGCAAATCATATTTATCGAATGGTTGCAGAGGGAAATTTCCCAATCCAAGGAAGTGTCTATAGATCTGAAACTGCCCCGAGAGCTGGCGATGGATTAGTGAGATTAGATGTTGATGGCAAGATAATTTTTGCTAGCCCAAACGCACGTAGCGCGTTTGGTCGAATTGGCTGGATCAAGGATATGGATGGTCTAAACCTTGGTGAAATTCTTGATCAACTAGCAGTTCCAATTAGGGGTCGTGAGACTAGAGATGAAAGTTGGCGAGTAGCCATGAGTGGTCGCTCGCTGCGTCGAGATGAATTTGAAAATTCAGATGGAGTAATAGATCTTTTGGCCATTCCGCTAACCGAGTCTGAAATTCGGATTGGAGCTGTGGTACTGGTACATAACGTAACCGAGTTACGTCGTCGTGATCGCGCCTTAGTGAGTAAAGATGCCACGATTCGCGAGATTCATCATCGAGTGAAAAACAATCTCCAAGCAGTCTCTGCACTTCTCAGATTGCAGTCGCGCCGAACCGAAGCGGGGCAAGCTCGATCAGCGATCGAAGAGGCAATCAGACGAATAGCTTCGATAGCGCATGTCCACGAGACTTTATCTACGAGCTCGCAAGACAGCGTTCCGTTTGATGACGTAGTTCTTAAGCTTTTAACGAGCGCCTTGGAATTGAGCCCGCGGCCTAGTGAAATCGAAATCCGAAAGAGTGGCGAGTTTGGCGCAGTGCCATCGTTGATAGCGACACCTTTAGCTTTAGTTCTGACCGAATTGATCCAAAACTCTTTAGAACACGGCTTATACGAGTCCGGGAATCTCCTAGAGGTGCGAGTATCAAGGCTAGATGGACGATTTAAAATATCAGTTGTTGATGATGGCGCGGGCCTACCAACTGATTTCAATCACGTGAAAAGCCCAAGTCTTGGCCTGGAGATTGTCAGGACCTTGACTGATAATGAATTGTCAGGCGATTTGAGGTTCAATAGATTAAATCCAGGAACCGAAGCACAAATTGAATTTCAACTCAATTAGTCTGCTTACAACTAACTAGTTGGCTTAAGAGATTTGGTTTTGCGTCTCCAACATTCGAGCACGATGTCGGGCAGCGCGACGCTTCATAGCGCGACGCTCATCTTCAGATAGTCCACCCCAGACTCCCGAATCCTGTCCGGATTCAAGCGCCCATTGGAGGCATGCTTCTCGGACATCGCACTTCATGCAGACTTTTTTCGCCTCTTCAATCTGGGCGATTGCTGGGCCGGTATTGCCAACGGGGAAGAAAAGTTCTGGGTCGACGTGGCGACAGGCAGCGCGATGGCGCCAATCCATATTTAAATCCGCCGACATTTACAGACCTTTCCTAGAGATAACGACCGCGCAGAAATAAGCAAGAACTTAATCGAGCTTTGATTCCCGAGTGGGTGAGCGGTAATTCTCTCGCGATATGCCTTCATTCTCAATAGTCTCGAAAGGTGAGTTATCGCTCAGAGGCGCCCCCGACAGGATTCGAACCTGTGCACCTGCCTCCGGAGGGCAGTGCTCTATCCCCTGAGCTACGGGGGCTTTTGATAAGGCTATCAGTGAAATCTCATGCGAAGATGTGGGGATGAGCGATAACTCGAATCAGAAAGCGTTTTTCGCTACCGGTTGCTTCTGGGGTGCAGAAAGGCGATTCTGGAAAGTTGATGGAGTCACTTCTACCTCGGTCGGTTACATGGGTGGAACTAGATCTAACCCGTCGTATGAACAAGTTTGCACGGGAACTACTAATCACGCTGAGACTGTTGAAGTCATATATGACCCAGCTAAAGTCACTTACGAAAGACTTCTTGAAGAGTTCTGGACAATGCACGACCCAACATCACTTAATCGTCAAGGTGGCGATATCGGCACCCAATACCGAAGCGCAATCTTCACAACAACTGAAGAACAGATGATCAGCGCTATCAATACTCGAGAGATTTACAATGATATTTTGAAGCAAGAAGGTTTTAATGAGATTGTGACCGAGATTCAAGAAGCAGCACCACATATCTATTGGCCAGCCGAGGAATACCACCAGAGATATCTAGAGAAGAATCCAAATGGTTATGACTGTCACTCCTCTACGGGAATTCCATTTCCGAAGGTGAAAGGTTGATATGGAGCCAGGGTCCCTTCTACCGAGAATTAATCCCTTAACCGGTAAACCATTCGAAGTTCAATTGGATGATAAGAATCTTGAACAGAAACTTGATCCGCTCTCATACGATGTCTTGCGCAAAGCAGGCACTGAAGTTGCATTCACTGGCAAGTACTATGAAACCGAAACTATTGGTGTGTATGAGTGCAAGGCCTGCGGCGCTGAACTCTTCCGTAGCGAAGAGAAGTTCCATTCTGGCTGCGGTTGGCCCTCTTTCTACGCTCCCAAAGAAGGCGATGCAGTTATTCTTTTGGAAGATCGCTCACTTGCTCCAAGGATCCGTACTGAAGTTCGGTGCGCGAGGTGCGGCTCACATCTCGGCCATGTATTTGAGGGCGAGGGTTACGCAGTCCCGACCGATCAGCGCTGGTGTATCAACTCAGTTGCGCTAGTTCTTAAGCCCAAAAGTTAGAGGTATCAACTAGTAAAGCGAATGGGCGCGCCAGCAGTACCAGGCTAAGTGGCTTCGATGAGGCGCAAACTTCGCTCCTTTCGCCTCTAGTTCATCAATCTCAATCTCGCGCTTCATTTTGTACAACTTCTCCCAACCACGACGAACCCCGAGGTCTCCTGTCGGCCAGACATCATGTCTTCCCAGCTGGAAGATAAGAAACATCTCAACGGTCCATCTGCCAACACCGTAGAGGGGAAGCAGAATTTCCATGACTTCCTCATCGCTCTTTCTGTTTAGTGAACGAATTGGCAAATCGCCCTCGGTTACTGCATTTGCCAACTCCAAAATGGCTCGGGACTTTGAAGCAGAACATCCGGCGCTGCGAAGTTGGGTGGGGGATAGCCCAGCAATTCGAATCGGATCAATCCGTCCGCCTGATAATTGGGCGACTCTGTTAGTTATCGTGGCGGCGGCTTTAACTGAAAGCTGTTGCCCAAGGATTGATTCGGCTAAGGATTGGAAGTTTGAAACTCTTGAGGTTTGAACCCCGATAGGGGAGGGTCCGAATTTCTTTACAACCTCTCCAAATTTCGGCTCAATCCGAACAATCCTGCGAGCTATTGCTTGAGAATTTTCAGTAGTAATTCGCATGTTGAGACTTTACAGGCATGGAAAAAGGGGGCAAAGAGGGCTAGGCAAAACGAAGAGTTGCAGTTATTTTTCGCCCTTGCAGTTTTTTTCAGTCCCAAAGGGTCGATTTGCAGTCTAGGAGCCGTAACTGTGTCACTTGGATCGAAGAACGTGGGCATAAAGGAGGTCGCCGCAGAGGCCGGGGTCTCGATTGCGACGGTTTCCCGCGCCCTTCGGGGTATGCACCATGTAAACCCCGAAACGCGCCGGAAGATTCTCGATGCAGCTGAGAAACTCAGTTATCCAATTCCACAGGCGAACGCAAAGGCCCTCTTTGGCCGCACCAATTCAGTCGGAGTAGTCGCGCCCTACATTTCACGATGGTATTTCGCACAGGTAATTAGCGGTGCAGAGCAAGCTCTCCGAGAAGCGGGGCTTGATCTCTTGCTATACAACTTCTCTCAGATGAAAGGGCGCGAGCGGCTCTTTCAACATCAATTGCTAAAGGGAAGAGTGGATGCCCTAGTTGTCATAAGCCTTCCGCCGACAGAAGAAGAATTTGACTCGATGCTTAGTTTAGGAATTCCCATAGCGCTAGTTGGTATGCATCATGAGAAGTGCGCAAGCGTTGCAATTGATGACGTTGCGGGCGCTCGAACTGCAACACAGCATCTTGTAAATCTTGGACATAAGAAAATTGGGCTCTTGGCAGGGCGCCCTGATGATCCATTTGGTTTTAGCGTTCCACAAGATAGACGTCGTGGCTTCATGCAGGTTTTGGCTGAAAATGGTTTGGAGTGGGTTCCATCGCGTGAGGTTTTCGGAGACTTCACGATGCATGGAGCAAGTAGAGCTATGGATGATCTTTTGGCCAGGCCAAATCGACCAACTGCAATATTTGCCCTTTCAGATGAGATGGCGCTCGGCGCGCTTCAGGCAATCAAGCGAAACGGATTAAAGGTTCCGGACGACATATCCATTATTGGTTTTGATGGACATGAAATGTCTGAGTTCTCTGATCTAACTACGATAGAACAGCCAGTTCCACTCATGGGCGAGATGGCAGCATGGTCAATCATGGAGCGGCTAAAGTCGCCGAAAAGCGAACCCCACTCGTTAACTATGCCAACTACATTGGTTGTACGTAATTCAACTCGTCGCCTTAACTCCGAAGAGCAACAATGACAGGTCTTTCGTGGTGGCCGAATAGCGCCATCTACCAGGTATATCCGCGCTCTTTTCAAGATAGCAATGGTGATGGTGAGGGCGACTTAAAAGGCGTTATTGATCGCGTTAGTTATCTAAAGTCAATAGGTGTTGATGCAATTTGGCTAAGCCCCTTTTATAAATCTCCCAATAAAGATGGTGGTTATGACGTTGCCGATCCGCGCGATGTCGACCAGCGATTTGGCAATCTTTCAGATGCAAAGGCTCTGATTGATGCTACTCACCAGGTTGGCTTGCGAATAATCGTTGATATTGTTCCTAATCATTTCTCGACAGAACATCAATGGTTCAAAGAAGCGCTAGTTTCGCCAAAGGGTTCGACGCAACGATCTCGCTTTCATTTCTATGACGGTCGTGGCACTGAAGGTGAAATTCCTCCAAATAATTGGAACTCTATTTTTGGCGGACCAGCATGGAGTCGCATCACAGAACCTGATGGAAAACAAGGCCAGTGGTATCTCCAGCTCTTTGACTCATCGCAGGCTGATTTAAATTGGGAAAATCAAGAAGTCCGCACAGATTTTGAAAAGACTTTACGTTTTTGGCTCGAACTTGGAGTCGATGGGTTTCGCATCGATGTCGCCCACGGGCTCGCTAAAGACACAATATTGAAGGATCATCATGATCCCGAAGGTCTAACCCGTGCGCTTCGACTCGATGTTACAGATATGCCAGATTCGGAACGCGCTGAGTTATTAAGCGATGTTCCCTTCTTTGATCGAGAAGGTGTTCATGAGATTTATCGCGAGTGGCGAAAGATTTTCGATTCATATCCGGGAGAGCGAATGTCAGTTGCTGAAGCCTGGGTTCATCCCAGCTCACGCGCTGCTAGATACGTTAGAAGCGATGAGTTGCACCAGATTTTCAATTTTGATTTTCTTGTAGCTCCTTGGGACGCCAAGACGTTAGTTCCTGCGATAAAGAGAACTCTCTCGGAAGTCGGCGCGGTTGGCGCTCCACCCACTTGGGTTCTCTCAAATCATGATTCGCCACGATTAGTGTCTCGATTAGGCGGCGGAGAGGTAGGTGAGTGGCGGGCCCGAGCTTTTGCTCTCTTAACACATGCACTTCCCGGCGGTATCTACATATTCCAAGGCGAAGAACTTGGATTGTCAGATGGTGAGTTAGCTGATGAATTCAGAGAAGATCCAATCTTTTTTAGAACTCAAGGGCGAGATAAGGGTCGAGATGGAGCACGGATTCCAATTCCTTGGGACTCTTCAAATCAATTTGGTTTCACAACCGGAAAACCTTGGCTACCAATCCCAATATCTTGGAGTTCCAAGAGCGTTGCACATCAGAACGAAGATAAGGATAGTTCGCTTAATTTTTATCGCGACAGTCTGCGATTCCGTAGCGCACATCCCGCGCTTAAGGCGTCTATTGATTACGAAATCCACTGGCTAGACGCCCCTGAAGGAGTTATCGCATTTGAGCGCCGTCCCGGATTCGTCCTCTTCGCAAACACAACAACCGGCCCGTTGACGCTTCAGGCTCCCGAGGGCGCCCGCTTATTGTTCTGCTCGGGGCCCGGAGTGGACCTCGATGGAGTATCGCTTGCGCTTCCGGGCGATACAACCTGCTGGTTGACCACCCTTTAGTAACAGAACCGTTAGCGAATTTCAGCCTTTTTTCATGGTCTTGCTTATTGCCCCATTGGGCCCGAGTGGAGAAAACTACGTTCAAACTTCCTGGGAGAAACCCGGGAGGTTCCTTTCGAAAGGGGAAGTTACATGACCGCATTTTTGCGGCGTCGTCTGATTTTGGCGACCAGCTTGTTCGCGGCGCTCTCCCTTGTCATCTCTGGATGTGGAAGTTCAGATGAATCGGCAAGTGGTGGAGATTGCGACGCGTATGAGTCATATGGAAATTACGATGGTGTCGAAGTCGAAATTTATTCATCGATTCGAAGCCCAGAAGCAGAAATTTATCAAGAGTCCTTCGCAGAGTTTGAGGATTGCACTGGAATCACTATCAACTGGAATGGAACTGCAGAATTTGAAGCACAACTTCCAGTGCGTGTAGAAGGTGGAACAGCGCCTGATCTTGCAGTCTTCCCACAACCTGGCCTACTAAAGGCAATGGTTGCTACAGGAAAGATGTTCCCTGCTGATGGTGATGTCTCCGCAGCTGCTGATGAGTATTACGGCGCAGATTGGAAGGCATATGGAACCGTTGATGGAACCTTCTATGCCGCTCCTCTTGGCGCAAATGTGAAGTCCTTCATCTGGTACTCACCAAAGACTTTCGCAGATAACGGCTGGAGCATTCCCACAACTTGGGCAGAACTTCTAGCTCTCTCTGACGAGATTGCTGCTGGTGGTTCAGTTCAACCATGGTGCGTTGGTTTCGGATCTGGAGATGCAACCGGATGGGTTGGAACTGACTGGATGGAAGACTTGATGCTACGTGTAAATGATGCATCAACTTATGATGCGTGGGTCGATCACACCATGCCATTCAATGATGCAAAAGTTGCCGCAGTTCTTAAGGAAGCCGGCAAGATTCTCAAGAATCCTAAGTATGTTGGCAACGTTCCTGCGATCGCCACAACCACATTCCAAGAAGGTGGAAAAGGAATTGTTGATGGTTCATGCGCAATGCACCGTCAGGCATCATTCCTCGGTGGCATCTTGAGCGCTGATTACGGCGCAACAATCGTCACACCAGATGACACAACAACTGAAGGTGGAATCACAACCTTCTACTTCCCAGGCGTAACCGCTGATCAGCGTCCAGCTCTTGGTGGCGGCGAATTCGTTGGTTCATTCTCGGATCGTCCAGAAGTAGCAGCAGTCCAGCTCTACCTCACATCTCCAGAGTGGAATAACAAGAAGGCTGCACTTGGTGGCTGGTTCTCAGCTAACAAGGGCCTCGATGTTGCAAATGTTGCTGATCCAGTGAATAAGAATGCGGTTGAGATTCTCAAGAACGCAACAACATTCCGTTTCGATGGTTCTGACGCAATGCCAGCTGCGGTTGGCGCTGGTTCCTTCTGGAAGGAAATGACTGCATGGGTTGCTGAGAACAAGTCCGACAAGGCTGTTCTTGATGCAATCGAGAAGTCCTGGCCAAAGTCCTAGGGGGCATTAGCTAGAAAACAGCAGTAAATAGCAGTAGTAAAAGAGGTGTGGTGGCAGTAATGTCGCCACACCTCTTCTATAAGCGGTTTCTTTAAGCGAATGGGAGCTCCTGTTGATTGAGATTGCAGCGCGCCAATCACAGCTGGAGCAAGCGGTTTCCAAGTTAACTGGGCTTACCCTAACGATCCTTATTTTTGGTGCGCTCGTAACCTTTGCTTTTCTCCTTTCCGAGCGAACGAGCGAGCGGGTTCAAAGATTCCTGAAGTACCTGATCTTCTTGGCTCCTGCTCTTTTCTTTTTATTTATTGGTTTAGTTGCACCAACATTCCGCACCCTCTTTTTATCTTTCCGCGATGCTCGAGGTCAAGAGAGCGTTGGTTTGGAGAACTACCAGTGGGCTTTCACTCAACCCGAGATTCTTGATGTACTTCGAAACACCGGAGTCTGGATGGTGGTAGCGCCATTAGCTTCAACTGGTTTTGGATTATTAATAGCCGTCCTTACCGATCGAATGCGCCGTCCTGGCCTCGTTAAGTCTCTGATTTTTATGCCCATGGCCATCTCATTCGTTGGCGCCGGAATCATCTGGAAGTTTGTTTATCAGTTTGAACCTAATGAACGTGCCCCTGAGATTGGATTACTGAGTCAGATCGCAGAATGGTTAGGTTTTGTCCCCACTAATTGGCTATTAGTAAATCCGCTAAACACATTTTTGTTGATTGTCGTTTTCGTCTGGATTCAGACTGGATTCGCCATGGTGGTTCTATCCGCGGCGATAAAGGCAATTCCTGATGAAATTCTCGAAGCATCTATGCTCGATGGAGCTAGTGGCTGGAAACGATTCTCCCGCGTCACCGTTCCCATGATTCGCGGCACCATCATCGTTGTCTTAAGCACTATAACAATCGGCGCGCTCAAAGTTTTCGACATCATTAGGACGATGACAGGTGGAAACTTCAAGACAAGTGTTATTGCAAATGAGATGTATAACCAGTCCTTCCGGGCTCTTAATTACGGCACCGGAAGCGCCCTTGCAATCATTCTCTTTTTGGGCGTTCTGCCCCTAGTTGCGTATAACGTAATGAATCTCCGAAGAGAACGGAGTGAACGCTAATGGCGCTAAGAATTCGCAAACGTGAAGTTGAAGCAGTCAAAACACATTTGAGTTCACCTTGGGCAAGTTTTGCTGCGATTATCCTCGCAACATTATGGACAATCCCAACTTTAGGACTCTTCGTTACTTCATTTAGACCAAGTACAGGAATCAATACCTCGGGTTGGTGGACAGTTTTAACAAATCCAGAATTTACTCTTACGAATTACTCGAGAGTGCTTTTTGAGGGTAGCGGCGCTACTCCACCCCTGAGCCTCTATTTCCTCAATACCTTCGCCATCGTGATTCCTTCGACAATCATCCCAATCACAATTGCGATATTTGCAGCATATGCAATTGCCTGGTTTGATTTCAAAGGTCGAAACTTCTTATTCTTCTCAATATTTGCGTTACAAGTCATCCCGCTTCAGATGTCTTTGATTCCGCTACTTCAACTATTCTCGGGTGGACTTCATATCGGTAGCTTCACGATTATTCCGAGTTTCGGCATAACCGGAACATTTATACCTATTTGGTTAGCACATACGATGTTTGGACTCCCATTAGCCATTTTCCTACTTCATAACTTCATCGCTCAATTACCGCGAGAGTTGATTGAAGCAGCCCGAGTCGATGGCGCGGATCACTTCAAACTCTTTAGACAAATAATCTTGCCGCTAAGCATCCCTGCTATTGCATCATTTGCAATCTTCCAATTTTTATGGACATGGAATGACTTATTGGTTGCGCTCACATTTGGTGGCGGTAAGCGTGAAATCGCTCCGCTAATGGTGCGATTAGCTGAGATGACCGGAACACGTGGTGGGGATTGGGAGTTGCTTACCGCTGGCGCATTCGTATCAATACTTGTACCAGTAGCAGTCTTTTTCTCACTCCAGCGATACTTCGTCCGCGGCCTTCTTGCCGGCTCGGTTAAAGGCTAATCGCTTTCACAACCCCTAATTCCAGTGGCATACTCACGCCTATGGCCGATGAAATTCGTGCATTTCCATTATCTGAATTAAGAAAACGTAAGAGCGTCAAATGGCGGCAATTCCCGAGCGATGTCCTGCCGCTTCCAGTTGCTGAAATGGATTTCCCAATAGCTGAAGAGATCAAAGTCGCGCTACGCGACATGATTGATCGTTCTGATACCGGATACCTTGGACCGTTTCCAGAAATGTTTGAAGCGTTTAAGAACTTCTCTACCGCTCGATGGGGATGGAGCCCGGATGTCTCCCAAATGCGCATCGCAACCGACGTTGGCGTAGGAACTGTAGAAGTTATTAGAACTCTCATTAATCCAGGTGATCGAGTAATTCTTAACTCACCGGTCTACGACAACATGTGGCGCTGGGTAGCAGAAGTAAAGGCCGAGTTAGTGGATGTTCCACTTACCGAAAAAGGCATGGAGTATTCACTCGATTTCGAGGGCATTGAGCGCGCCTATAAAGCTGGTGCAAAAGTACACATCCTCTGTAATCCACATAATCCAGTCGGAGTTATTTTTACTAAGGGCGAATTAGCGCGTATCGCCGATTTAGCGAAGCAATATGGCGTGATAGTTGTTAGCGATGAGATTCATGCAGCTCTAACTTATCCGGGAAATACCTTTGTTCCATTCCTTTCTGTCTCAGATGCCGCGCGTGAAGTGGGAATCTGTGTAACTAGCGCTAGTAAGGCCTTTAATCTCGCCGGTCTTAAGTGCGCCATGATCATTACCGAGATAGAAGCACTCAAGAATCGCATCAACTCCATGCCAATTTCTGTGGCATTTCGCGCATCTCTTTTCGGCGCCGTGGCTGCGACTGCCGCTTTCGATCAGTCAAGAAACTGGCTTGATGGAGCCTTGAAGACTCTAGATGAGAATCGGAAGTTAATAAAAGCGCTGATTGAATCTAAGATTCCCGCCATTGGTTATCGCATTCCAGACTTTGGTTATTTGGCCTGGCTTGACCTATCCAATCTTGGTCTTGGTGAGGATCCGACCAAGGCGATCCTGGACAAGGGTAAGTTGGCGATTAATTCCGGTTCGTTCTACGGCCCGAATCACGCACAATTCGCCCGGTTAAATTTTGGGACAAGTGCTGAAAATATCGAAGAGGCCTTTAATCGGATTCAGCGCACGCTTTAAATGGTCCACGATTACGAAGTTGCCATCGTTGGCGGGGGACACAATGCACTCGTTGCTGCCTGTTACTTAGCTAAGGCGGGGAAGAAAGTAATAGTTCTTGAGAAGAACGGGGAATTCGGTGGCGCCACAAAGAGCGTTTATGCATTTGAAGGTGTTGGTGCAAAGCTCTCTAGATACTCATATCTAGTCGCGCTCTTTCCCGACAAAATAAAGGAAGATTTAGATCTTGAGTTCGAAACTCTAAGTAGAACAGTCTCATCCTTCACTCCTTCCGGCATTACTGGAATCCTGATCAACCGTAGCTTCGATGCGGAGTCAAGAGAATCAATTAATACTTTTACCTCAGGCTATGGAGAGAGTGAAGCTTGGGATCGTTTCTATAACCGGATCGGAAATGTAGCCGAAGCGCTAGCTCCAACGTTGCTTGAGCCACTAAGAGAAGAATCAGAGATAAGAGCGTTAATTGGTGATGATCTCTGGAATGAGTTTGTAGTCCAACCCCTGGAAACTACTCTAAACAAATACTTTAAGAATGATCTACTTAAGGGGATTGTTCTTACTGATGGTCTTATCGGAACATTTGCAAGTGCTACTGAGCGATTGAGCAATATCTGTTTTCTATATCATCTAATTGGAAATGGCACCGGTGAATGGCGAGTACCAAAAGGGGGAATGGGCCAGTTAGTCGAAGCCCTTTTAGAGCGGGCAAGTTCGCTTGGGGTTGAATTACAAGCTAATGCAGAAGTGATTTCAGCGGAGACTTCTAGCGATGGTGTGATGCTGAGACTCAGCAGCGGGGAAGAGTTGCGGGCCAAGTTGCTCTTATCTGGAGCCGCCCCGCAAGTTTTGGAGCGATTGACAGGAATCAAGGCTCCCAGCTTTAGAGATGGATCTCAGGTAAAGATGAACATGGTTCTCAAGCGCCTTCCAAAGCTAAAGAGCGGAGTAGATCCAAATAGAGCATTTGCAGGAACCTTTCATATCGATGAGAGCTACGAGCAATTGGAGAAGGCTTACCGCCAAGCAAAATCAGGGGTCATTCCCGATGTGATTCCTTCAGAAATGTACTGCCACACCCTTACCGACTCTTCAATTCTCAGTGAGTCCATGCAAGCTCAAGGTAATCACACCCTGACTCTATTTGCACTTCATACCCCAGCTTCACTATTCGATAAGGATCATGATCAAGTCAAAGCTGAGGTAACTAAGCGAATCCTTGAAGGCTTAAATCAGTACTTAGCAGAGCCAATCGAAGATTTGATTCTGAAAGATGTATCTGGCAAGCCCTGTATCGAGGTAAAGACTCCACAAGAGCTAGAAGCTGAGATAGATCTTCCCCGCGGAAATATCTTTCATAGTGATTTGATGTGGCCATGGCGAGCTCAAGGTGAACAGGGAAAGTGGGGAGTCGAAACAACTAATGATCGGATTTTGATAGCTGGCGCTGGGGCCACTCGAGGTGGTGGAGTTAGCGGAATTGCGGGTCAAAACGCGGCGATGGCTGCGTTGGAGAGATTGGCAAAAAGTAATTAGAATTTAGGGCATGAAAGCGCTGCGACGAATCATCGCATTTGCAACGCTGATCACGGTTGCCATTCGTGGAATCGTCTCCTTTCTATCTTGGTTTGAAAAGCAGGAAGAAATCGGTTCAGTCTGGGCTGAAGAAGAAGAGTACGAGGAATTTTTCGGATGACTTATTCATATATTCCGGGCACCTGCAACCTGGGGAAAGCTGAGATTCGCCGCCGCCAAGTAGTTGCTCTTATCGGCGCCGGGCTAACCCTTGTGAGTTTTGCCGGGCTTTTCGCAGCAGATACCGCTAACTCTGCTCGCTGGTCACTTTTTGCACCACTAATGGTCTTCTCGGTTGGGTTTATCCAGTCACGAAAGAAGTTTTGTTTAGCCTATGGCCTAATGGGAACATTTAATTTAGGAAAGCTTGGCGATATAACCAAAGTACAAAGCGCCGAAGATCGAAAAGCTGACCGCAAAACCGCACTCGCTATTTTTGCTCAGAGCGCCTTACTTGCGCTAGCGCTTACAGCGCTCTTCGTTCTCTTGCCGATTTAACCAGGTTTATACTGCGATCTAAGAGTATTCCTATCAGAACTCCCCAAACTAGATCTATAGCTACAACAGAAATTGCAGTAGCAAAGTAAACAATCCTCACCTGTACGGTTGAACGGAGCGCTTCGGCCACACTTCTGGGATTTGCTATCCGCAAAGAAGTTCCCAACAAGACTCCAGCAAGTGCTGCAGTTGGAACTATCGCGATTAGAGGCGAGGCCACAAACACTATAAAAAGCAGAACTAAAGCGTGCGAAATAGCAGCAAATCTAGTTCTTGCCCCGGCGTTCACGTTTACTGAAGTGCGGGCAATTGCTCCCGTTGCCGGCATTCCACCAGCAAGAGCTGAGGCAATCGTGCCTAATCCCTGTCCAATGAGTTCCTGTTTTGGATCATGAGCAGCTACTGTTTCGCGGCTCCGACTACCATCCTCCCTAATTTGCTGGCGGTGATATAACGCATCGGCGACTCGGGCCGACAAGAGCGACTCAATTGCACCTAAGAGGGCGACCGCTACAGCTGCATAAAGTAGGGAGGCAAGGGAAATATTGGGAAGTGAAAAATAGTGAAATTGAAAGATATTTTTAGGAATTTCATTAATTCTCGATATCTTCAAATCAAGCAGTTGAGCAACAAAAGTTATAACAATAACCGCGAGAATACTTGCCGGAATATGAATCTTAATTCCCATTATTTTCTTGAGGTGAGGCCAAATTCCTTTAATAATCAATGCCAGAGCTACAACTGAGATTGAAGTCCAATTCAGGGGTTGAGCCATCGCACTTCTCAAAGTGTCATATGCCACCAAAATAGCGTGAGTTCCAGCAGCTTTATCAATTTCGACAATAAGAGGTATCTGCTGGAGAGCGATGATTACGGCGATTCCCAGAGTGAAACCTTCCATGACAGCCAACGGGACTCTATCGATGTTCTTTCCGAGTCCGAGGAGTGCCATCAAAATAATTAGCCCACCAGCAATTAATCCAATGACAAATAGCGATTGAATACCGTGTTTAGCCACGATTGGAACTAGAACTACTGTCATTGCGCCAGTAGGTCCACTTACCTGGAAGTTGGAGCCACCAAATAGGGCGGCGACAAAACCAGCGACTATTGCGGTTACTAAGCCCGAACTAGCTGGAGCGCCAGTAGTGATAGCAAATCCCAGCGCTAGCGGGAGTGCAACAACGCTAACAGCGATGCCAGCAACAAGATCAGCGCGCCAAAATCTAAATAACCCTCTCCAGGCCGAAAAATACATCATTCTCTAATCATTTCACTATTGTCCTGATAAACCGTGATTGGTATCTTGAAGCGTCGGAGTGAAGAGAGGGGAAAGATGAAAATAACAATTCATAAGCATGGTGATAGTTTGGCAGAAGATTTTAATGATATTGCGATAGAAAGGCTTGAGCGCTTAAGTCGCTTTAATGTGAAAATAGATCGTATTGATGTAGACGTTACTCATGAAGTCAATCCCCATTTCGGAAAGAAATCTTCTCATCATGTAAAGATAACTTCGCATGGCTCGGGTCCATTTTTCCGGGCAGAGGCACGGGCATTCAACGACCTTGCCGCATTTGATGAAGCTGCTGAAACCCTTGAGTTCCAATTGCGAAAAGCGCATGAACGAACAAAGGAAGTTAGTCGCGAGACCCTTCGAAAGAAAAAGGCGATTTAGGTTACTGCACTCGCAGATTAAGTCTGCTAAGCCGACATAGACTGAGACCGTTATGTCTGTAGCGGAATTTGAGAACGTCCAAGAGTGGATTAGCGATGTAAGGTCACTCAAACGAGCAATTATTTCGGGTCGCCGAAAGTCACATAATCCGAGATATGAGCGGATCGATATCCGGCCAGTCAGGATCAAGGAACAACTAGTACTTCAATTTGTCTTTCATGATGGCAGGCAAGACCTCACCAAGAATCTTTTACCTTCCCAGTTAGACATTCCGAACATACTTAATGAGGGATATGCCAACATTTTGATTGAGCGAGTAGATGAAACTCTAACAATAAGAATTACAAAGCAGGGAGCGCTACAAATACATCGCGCTAAAAGTGATTTAGTGAGTGAGGTTGAAGTGGCGCATGACCGCAAGAAAGATAGAGCACTTCCGATAACCGATGAGATATTCAAAGCTTTGGGAATCGCATCTACATCAGGGGAGTTGATACCACGACAAGCTGATAAGTACCGCCAGGTCGATGAATTTCTAAAGATAATTGATAATTCCCTGAATCAATTGGCCGAAAAGGAAATCTCCGTTGTTGATCTTGGCTGTGGTAATGCTTACTTAACATTCGCCGTGCACCGATATCTAACACTCAAAGGTAGAGATGTAAACGTTGTCGGCGTTGATAATAAGCCCGAATCAAGAGTTCGAAATACTGATATCGCTAAAAAGCTTGGAATTTCAAACCAGATTGAATTTATCGCAAGCGATATCGAAAAGTTTCCTAATAGGAAAACCTCTCTTGTTATCGCGCTTCATGCATGTGACACTGCAACCGATGATGCACTTGCTTGGGCTGTCAAGAGCGAAGCGAAGGTTATCTTGGTATCGCCATGCTGCCATCACGATTTGAATAAGCGAATTAAGTCAGCAGGAAATAATTGGGAACCACTTTTTAGAAATGGAATTATTAAGGAGCGCTTTGCAGATCTATTGACCGACTCGCTCCGTGCAGAGCTATTACGAATCAATGGCTATAAGGCAGATATCGTCGAATTTGTCTCGATAGATCACACGCCACGGAATCTCATGATTAGGGCTAATTTCACCGGAATCGCTGCGGACCGGCGAAATTATGAGAGCCTCTGTGAGCAATGGTCCATTAATCCTTATCTCGCCACACTTCTCTCCTAAGTTAGGCTTGCCCTCTATGTCGAACACCGTCCTCGCGTCCCTTCCAATCGGAGAACGAGTTGGAATCGCATTCTCTGGCGGCCTTGATACTTCAGTCGCAGTTGCGTGGATGCGTTCAAAAGGTGCAATCCCTTGTGCTTACACCGCAGACCTTGGTCAATACGACGAGAGTGATATCGCCTCTGTGCCAGAACGCGCTAAACAATACGGCGCCGAGATTGCACAGCTAGTTGACTGCAAAGAAACTTTGGTAGAAGAGGGTTTGGCAGCTCTTGCTTGTGGCGCCTTCCATATTAGAACCGGCGGAAGGGTTTACTTCAATACAACTCCACTAGGTCGTGCTGTTACCGGAACTCTCTTAGTAAGAGCCATGCTTTCTGACAACGTCTCTATTTGGGGCGATGGTTCAACTTACAAGGGAAATGACATAGAGCGCTTCTATCGTTATGGTCTTCTTGCAAACCCCACTTTAAAGATCTATAAGCCATGGCTCGATAAACAATTTGTATCTGAGCTTGGCGGTCGTAAGGAAATGTCCGAGTGGCTTACAAAAAACAATCTTCCTTACCGAGATAGTAAAGAGAAGGCTTACTCAACTGATGCAAATATTCTCGGAGCTACGCATGAGGCAAAAGAGCTAGAGAAATTAGAGAGCTCAATTGAGTTAGTAGAGCCCATCATGGGAGTGCGGTTCTGGGATTCAAACGTTGCGATTGCAAATGAAGATGTGAAGATCCAGTTTGTTTCCGGCCGTCCAGTTACTATAAATAATAAAGATTTCACCGATTCTGTTGCCTTGATGCGCGAAGCAAATGCAATAGCAGGGCGCCATGGACTTGGAATGTCTGACCAAATCGAGAATCGGATTATCGAAGCCAAGAGCCGCGGAATTTATGAAGCACCAGGAATGGCACTTTTATTCATCGCATATGAACGGTTACTGACAGCCATTCATAACGAGGACACCATCGCAAATTACGCTCAAGAGGGAAGACGCCTAGGAAGACTTCTGTATGAGGGACGTTGGTTCGATCCACAGTCATTGATGCTCCGCGAATCTTTGACTAGATGGGTAGCTTCGACTATTTCCGGAACCGTAACTTTGAGACTTCGCCGAGGTGATGATTACTCGATTATCAATACAGAGGGCGAAAGGTTTTCATATCATCCCGAGAAGTTGTCGATGGAACGTACTGAATCCGCAGCTTTTGGTCCGGAAGATCGCATCGGACAGCTAACGATGAGAAACCTAGATATCCAAGATACGAGGGCGAAGTTAGAGATGTATCGCGAGCGTGGCCAAATTGGAAAAGGAAAGTTTGAATTAGCCGATCCAACAGAGGGGTAGAAATGTCACAAACCAAGATCTCAAAGATCCTCGACGGTTTCATCGAAGAGGGAATCAAGATGACTCCTATCGGAGCCACTCTCCTTGGTGTTCCAGGCTTTGATGACAAGCTTGATGACTTTTCCATGGCGGGCCAGAAGGCTCGGGAAGATTTAACAAGAAAGACTTTAAATGAAGTAAAAGCTGAAACTCCCGTGAATGAATACGACCGAATCGCCCAAGCAGTTGCTACTGAACGACTCTCCTCAGAATTAAAGCTCGCCGAGAGCCATGAATCAAGAGCGCTCTTTAATCTGATCTCATCACCCGTCACTTCTATTCGCCAAGTCTTCGAGATGATGCCAAAAGAGAAACCTGATTCAGCTGCTAATGCAACAAAGCGTCTAAATGCAATTGGCGAAGCCCTTAAGGGCTGGTGTTCCACGCTAGAAACTGTCGCCGGCGAAGGAAAAGTTAATTCCACTCGCCAAGTCCTTGCCACTGCTGGACAACTTGAAACCTTCTCAAAAGGCGCATTCCAAACAGTTGCTAAGAAGTTTGATCAAGCTGGTACAAACGGCGAACTGCTTCAAGCGGCTAAGAGCGCCGAATCAGCCTGCTTAGAGACCGCTAACTGGCTTAAGAATTCATATGCGCCAAAGTCTGATCCAAAAGATGGGGTTGGCGAAGAGCGTTACAAGATGTGGGCGCGCCATTTCACTGGCGCTGATCTAAATCTACGCGATACATACGAGTGGGGAATTGCCCAACTTGATGAGATCAATGCTCGAATGAAACGAGCTGCAGATCGCTTATATCCAGATGCCTCTTCGCTTCGAGAAGTAGCAGACCGCCTTGATAAAGATCCCCGTTACACCGTAGAGGGTGAAGCTGAATTGCTTCGAAAATTGAAAGAGTTCATTGAGAAAGCGGTAGAGCGTCTCGATGGAAAAGAATTCGATATTGATCCGAGAATTAAGAATTGCGAGGCTCGTCTTGCACCAGAAGGAAGTGCTTCCGCAGCTTATTACATGGGTCCTAGCGAAGATCTCTCTCGTCCGGGCACTACTTGGTTTCCAACTATGGGGCGAAAGACCTTTGGTTGGTGGAACATTGTTTCAACTTGGTATCACGAAGCGGTTCCAGGCCATCACCTTCAAGTTGCCACTACAAAAGTTAATACCGTTCGACTAAACCGCTTTCAAAGAAACCGGGTCTGGGTATCAGGATATGGTGAAGGTTGGGCTCTATATGCAGAGCGCTTGATGGATGAATTAGGCGCATTTGAAGATCCTGGCTATGAGATGGGATATCTATCTGCTCAAGGCTTAAGGGCGGCACGAATAGTTGTTGATATTGGAATGCATTGTGGTTATAAAGATTTCAATGGTGAAGTCTGGAACGCCGAATCTGCATTTAAGATTCTTCATGAACGAGCGCTACTTGATGACATCTCCGCTCGCAGCGAAGTTGATCGATATCTAGGTTGGCCAGGGCAGGCAATTTCCTACAAAGTCGGCGAACGCTTCATGATGGAGGCGCGCGAAGATGCCAAGAAACGACTCGGGGCAAACTTCAACTTAAAGAAGTTCCACTCTTATGTATTGAATCTTGGGCCTATGGGACTTGATCCATTCAAGGCTGAGATGGCCGCTTGGAACGGTCAATAAACCTCCGCTAGACTCGCCAAGTTGTTTCCGGGGTCGGTGTAATTCCGAACCGGCAGTCAAAGTCTGCGACCCGCTAGCAGCCAGCTATCGGTGGACTTGGTGAGATTCCAAGACCGACGGTTAAAGTCCGGATGAGAGGAAACAAATACGCGCACTCCTGCGCGTGCTCTTTTGCGCACCCCGGAAATCTATGCGGAGGTGGCGAAGATGGTTGATTCAACAAGCGCTATGCGCCGCGCAAATACTCTCTCCAAAATGGGTCTTGGAATAACTGCCCCAAATCCAATCGTTGGCGCACTTGTGCTCAACTCAAACGGTGACGTTGTTGGCGAAGGTTTCCATCATCGGGAAAACGGTGGAAAGCATGCTGAAGTTGTTGCCTTAGAAGTGGCCGGTCCTCAAGCAGAAGGCGGCACACTTGTTCTCACGCTCGAACCCTGTAATCATCATGGCAAGACTCCGCCATGTAGCGAAGCAATAATTAAAGCTGGAATTAAGAAAGTCATTTTCTCGGTTGCAGATCCAAATCCAAAGGCAGCTGGTGGCGCCGCGCATCTAATTTCAGCCGGTGTAGAAGTTGAGTCTGGC
>JBJOGL010000004.1:0-63790 GCA_046048255.1 Actinomycetota bacterium
GATTGGCTTGAGTTGCTCAGGCTAGGTAGTCATTCCGAGATTTTCGGTTGATTGGTAAGTCTGCAAAAGTCGAGAATTCAGCGTTGTTGGTGCCAGATAGAGCGGCTAGTGTTGTCCGTATGAAAGCGATTTATATAACTGAGTTCGGTGGCCCAGAAGTAATGAAGTATGTGGATTTGCCGGAGCCAGTTCCTGCGGGTAGCCAGGTTCTTTTGGATGTGACCGCGATTGGAATTAATTACGCGGATACGCATCAGACAGAGAATTCATATCTATCCTCACAGAAATTGCCTTTGATTCCCGGTATGGAAGTTGTGGGCAAGATGCCAGATGGTTCGCGAGTGTTAGCGCTTGCGGCAACGGGAGGATATTGCGAGAAGACCCTTGTTAATCCCAAGACCGTGATTCCACTTCCAGATGGCGTTAGTGATGGTGCAGCGCTTGCGATGATGGTGCAAGGAACAACCGCGCACATGATCTTAAAGACGATGGGACATGTAAAAGCGGGCGAGAGCGTTGTGGTTCATGCCGGCGCCGGTGGAGTCGGGTCGGTTGCGATTCAGCTAGCGAAGTTGTGGGGCGCTTATGTAATTGCGGTGACTTCATCGGATGAGAAGAAGAAGTTGTGTAAAGAGTTGGGCGCCGATGCAGTTGTTGATGCCGGCGAAGCAGATTTGAAGGCGGCGTTGATTGCGGCAAATAACGGTAAGCCAGTTGATTTAGTTTTAGAGATGGTCGGTGGAACTACATTTGATCAGTCGCTAGAAGCTCTAGCGCCATTTGGCCGGTTAGTGTTTTATGGAATGGCTTCACGTAAACCGCCGAAGAGTTTGCAACCAGGAGTTTTGATGCCAAAGTCGCAGACAGTAAGTGGATTTTGGTTGGTAAATGCGCTTGCAAATAAAGAGTTAATGGCTGAAGTTTTCATGGATCTATTTGGATTAATAATGAGTGGAAAGTTAAAGCCGATTGTTGGGGCGACGTATCCGTTATCGCAGGCGGCGCAGGCGCATCGCGATATGTTGGCGCGTAAAACAGTGGGCAAAATTGTGCTTGATCCAAAGGGTTAACTAGCAATAAGAAAACAGGGTATTCTTCAGCCCGCTTTTCTTTTGCCCCCCTAGCTCAGTCGGTAGAGCGTTTCCATGGTAAGGAAAAGGTCATCGGTTCGATTCCGATGGGGGGCTCGCAAGACTTGGCGGGGTAGCTCAGCCTGGTAGAGCAAGCGGCTCATAATCGCTGTGTCGTGGGTTCAAATCCCGCCTCCGCTACCAAGTCTTATTTTGTCTATCAAGGCGGCGTAATTCCTTCCTTCCAGTTCCTCATAAGCCACCGGGTTTATGTCCACGAGTAACTGTTTGGCAAAGTCAACTGTTTCGACGAGTGGGTAGTTGTAGACAATTTCATGATGAGCAATTCGATTTCTGATTTGAACAAGATTTCTAAATTCCTTATAAAGGGCCCGACGGTCCTGTTTCCAGTTGACTAGTTCATTGCGTAGACAAGGTACCCAAATTTTGTTGTGGTAACGGTCCGAGAAGAGAAGAAGTAAGAAGCCCAGATTCATCACTTCGTATAAATCTGGCTCGTATGGCGCTCGAAACATGTGCTTTCCGTAAATGAGTTTCGGATTATGCCACCAATTTCTGTCACCAGTAAATGCACTTACACGCTGATTTATAAAATACCTCAAGTTAACTTCGAAAATTCTTATTACATTCCATATAAGAAGAGAGAGGCACTCATTTCTTGCTATAAGCACCTCAAGAGATAGATTGTTGCGCTTTGCAATTCTCGTAGTCTTCGCAAGAACGTCCGGTGGAAAGAATTGCATTGACATTTCGCGGATGCTAGAGTTCGGCTAAATCCCCCGGGTGAGTTGTCCACAACTTTGCACCCGGGGTATCTCTTTTTGTAGTTCATTTGCTCAAGGGCACACTTCTTTTGAGCGGGAGAAATCCCTTTTTTTGCCATAGGTGGGACCGCTGGGTATTCTCACGCCCCTGTTCGTATTCGAAATAAGTAAGGAGTCACCATGGCCAGCAAGAGCGCGGATGTCCGCCCGAAGATCACTATGGCATGCGTTGACTGCAAAGAGCGTAACTACATCACTAAGAAGAACCGCCGCAACGATCCAGATCGTATGGAGCTAAAGAAGTACTGCCCACGTTGCAAGACATCAACGCTTCACCGCGAAACCCGTTAATTAATCGCCAGCCATGGCTGGATCAATTCGTATCTGTTTAATCGCCGATGGGTTCTTTGATGACTTCGGTAAGTGCATTGAGTCAATAAAGAAGTTCACTGATACACCAATCTCAGTCTTTGCATCAGGCAAAGAGAATAAGGCGGCCGAGGAACTATTCGGCGCACAGTGGCAGAAAAATAAGTTGGGCTGGGGCCACTCGGTAAATCACTTTCTCAATACCGTGAGCGAGAAGTATGTAGTCATTATGGATCCTTCAACTAATTTCTTGGGTGATGCGATTACTCCAACACTTGAAAAGCTAGAGAGTGGTTATGAGGGTGTGGGATGGCGCGGTGGATTAGTGAATATTGAGGATGAATGGCGCAGCGTTGATGATCGAGGTGCTGGTGAGGTTGATGTTCTCTTTAGTTATTTCTTCGCATTTGATCGTGAGTTTGCACTAAAGGCAGGTGGGGCAAATCCCTCGGCTACTTATTATCGAAATGCAGATATTGAGCTCTCGCTAGCGCTACGTGCCGCGGGTGGGAAGTTATGGCAACTAGATCTTCAGTTAGAGCAGGGGCGCCATCATGGATATCACGATGTTGATCCGGATTACCGCGAGAAGAAGTCGAAAGATAATTACAACCGGATACTTGAGAAATATCGGGGAAGAACAGAAATCTTAAGCCCGCGTCGTTGAGTGTTTTTTGAGTAACGTCTCCCAGATCGACATAACCGCAAGAATCATCGCGAAGCCGAAAATTAAATCTTCAATCGGTGCCCCTGCGATTCGAATCCCGATTATTTCAACGGGGTTGTAAGTAACTATCTCTCTAGAAGTTAGCCACCAATTGGTAATGAGTTGGAATGGAACGATGATTGCGTAGCTAAGCCAGAAGCGAAGTGTGGCGAGAAGTGAGTTACGGGTAATGAACATGTCGAATAGAACCGAGAGGATTAAGGCATAAACAGTGATATCTGTGTAGGTAAGTTCGAGTCTCATCGTGAAAACCGCTTCATCACAACTTTGACGCCTTCTAGAGTTAAGATGGCTGCGATCGGAATGATTATGAAGAAGAGATATTCCTCAAGTGGGATGTTTAGTGGTCCAAAGATTCCGAGGATTTGAGCGCTATCGAAGGTCCAATGTTCTTGCTGTATTGCAAAGGCATCCCAGGCAAGAAAGACAATACTCACAGGAAGAATTGCCATGAAGAGTAACCGGGGACGACGTAGCACGCGGATTTTGAAGGCAAATTCGAGCCACCAAGATCCGACTATCACGAAGAGGAGCATTGCTACATAAGACCAATTGGCGAGCTCTAGCCCTTGCGACACATAGTTAGTTTCTCATAGAGCTCTTTTTAGATTTGCTAACGTGCTCGTATGTCGGCCGCGCAAGGAATGATTTTTAACAATACGCGCCAATTCTCAACTTTAACTGTGGCGGGGGTTGTTCTCTTCTCGGTGCTCTTTGCAAGTTTCATTGATAGCTCGAGTATTAGTTGGCAGGTAGTAGTTGCGCTAATTGCACTGGCGGTTGGAATACCACACGGAGCGCTTGATCATTTAGTGACTTTGCCAAGGGCTTCGATAGTTCGAATGACTTTCTTTATTGGTATTTATGTGGCGATTGCTGTCGCAGCAGTCTGGGCGATTTTGGAGTGGAATGTAATTGGTTTTGTAGGTGTGGTGATTATGAGCGCGTTGCACTTTGGGATCGGCGATGCCGCTTTTATCTCGGAACGGGATCGAGCTTCGGGCGTTTCGGTATCACCGCGGATTTCACAAGTTCTTTATGCGCTTTCGGCTGGATCGCTTCCGGTAGTAGTGCCGTTGACTAATGATCAAAGTACTCGGGCGCTAGCTGCAGTTAATGAGGATTTAGTTTCATGGCATGGCGGATGGAACGACGAGTTATTGATTGCCGCAACAGTTCTGACTGGTGTTGCTTTGCTTGCGTTAGCAATTACCACGAGATGGCGTGACTTAATTGATTTGGTTGTTTTAGCAGCTCTGGCATTTCTAACACCACCATTGGTTGCCTTTGCGGCTTACTTTGGGTTGTGGCATGCGATGCGACATACGGCGAGACTTACTTTGAATTTGAAGAGTTCACAGAATTCGATTTCATCTAATGAGGCAGGTAGAGCCTTTCGACAGGCTGTGATTCCGGGGATACCGGCGCTAGTTGGAACTTTTGTAATTGCACTATTGATAGGTATTCAAACGCCAGGGAAGTTAAGTGATGAATTTCTCTGGTTATCGCTTGTGGTGGTCTGGGCGTTGACCGTCCCGCACATGATGGTTACCGCAAGACTCGATAAAGCCGCGCTTAGATAAAAGGGTTTAACCTTTCCTTGTGAGTGAGTCCCTGCGCGATTACACCAGCCTTCATTTAGGTGGGCCGGCGAAGAAGTTCGTGCATGTAAAGAGTGAAGAAGAATTAGTAAGTGCAGTTAAAGAAGCCGATGCCGCAGGTGAGAAGGTTTTGATTATTGGTGGCGGTTCTAATGTCTTGATTGGCGATGAAGGTTTTGATGGGACTGTTATTCGAGTTGAGACAAAGGGCAATAGTTACCACGTTGATGCGTGTAGCGGCGGCATGATTACCGTTGCGGCCGGAGAAGATTGGGATGAGTTTGTTGAGTGGATTTTAGGAAAAGGATTTGTTGGGCTTGAGACTTTATCTGGAATTCCGGGAACTATCGGCGCTTCACCGATTCAAAATATTGGTGCCTATGGCCATGAAGTCTCAGAGGTTATTGCGCGAGTGCGAACCTGGGACCGTAAAGCCGGTGCATATAAGACTTTCTCTAATTCCGAGTGTGGTTTTGAGTATCGCTCATCTATTTTCAAGCGTGAGAAGGATCGGTATGTGATTATCGATGTGACCTTCCAATTAAAGAATGGTGAGATGAGTCTGCCGATTAAGTATGAAGAGTTGGCGCGGGCTTTAAACGTGAAGCTAGAAGAGCGGGTATTGGTTGATCAGGTTCGCAAAGCGGTTTTGTCACTGCGCGCCCTCAAGGGCATGTTGCTAGATAAAAAAGATCATGACACTTGGTCTGCGGGATCCTTCTTTGTTAATCCAATTGTGAGCGCTGATATTGCGGCGACTTTGCCAGATGATGCACCGAGATGGCCACAAGCAGATGGCCGAGTAAAAACTTCAGCGGCTTGGTTGATGGAGCGCGCTGGCGTCAAGAAAGGCGAGGCACACAACGGTGCTGGGATATCAACGAAACATGTTCTAGCTCTAGTTAATAATGGCAGTGCTACCGCGGCAGATATTGCAGATCTGGCAAGAAATGCACATGCGCGCGTTAAAGAAAAATTTGGAATCGATTTAGAACCTGAGGTTCAATTCGTTGGAATAGTTATTTAGGTCACAAGAAAGTTGAAGAAGCAAGAGGTATAAGATTTAGAAGTGAAATTAATCCGGACCATTTATCTCGGATTAGCTCTTTCTATTGGCACAATTTTCGCCCACCATGTCGCAGGTGGTGCATTTGTAAATCTCCCACAATTCTTATTGGTAGCGGTTGCTACATATGGAGTGGGCGCTTTGCTATCAAGGTCAGAGATGGAAGGTCCAGGGTTGGCGGCAGCGATTGTTGTTACCCAAATGTTTGGACACGTTGCATTGTCTTCTAAGTATGAGAATTCCTTGGTTATGTATGGCTCTCACTTATTTTTAGGATTGCTTAGCTATTTGCTCCTGGGTTCCGTGGAGAAGATGGCTAGATGGGCCTTTGATCATTTAGTTGTTGGTTTTGAAAAGCTGCCAGAGATACATATGGACAAGAGAGCGGTTTTATTTTTAGAAGATCTCAGATCAGTCTTTGTTAATCGAGCCATAACTAGATTTTGGAGTCCGGCGCCGCCATTACCTTCGTTGTAGTTAACTAATAATTTTTTAAATTTAACTTTAGCGAAAGGTATTTTATTGTGAAAAAACGTATTGCAATGCTTGCTGCTATTTTGACTATGGTGGGCTTGACTCCATCATCTGCTCATGTGGGTGCAAACCTTCGTGGCTTCTCTGATGTTGCAGGACAATCATCAACTGTTTATCTACGTCTTGGACATGGATGCACTGATGGCAAGAACTACTTTGGAACCGGTGTGTTTGAGGTAATTGTGCCGATCGAAGCGGGAACTCCCCGTCCAGAGTTCAAAGCTGGCTGGCGTGCCAAGGTAGTCCCGAGCGCTGAAAAGAATGACAAGGGGGTTCCGTTATCTAACAAGATAACTTGGACCGCAAAATCACATACTCAAGCAATCGATCATGGCACCTTTGCCGAGTTCGCATTCCAGGTTAGATGGAGCGCAGCAATTACCTCTGTAACCAAGGTAGCGTTTCCAACCATCCAGGTATGCAAGCGCGGAGTGCAGGACTTTGATACCAAGAAGAAGGCTTCTAATGATTTCTTCTTAAAGTGGATCATTACCGATGGATCTACCATGGCAGATACTGCTGACACCGAGTTTGGACCAGCTCCAACAGTGACAGTTCGCCCTGCTGCGTAGTTAAATAAGAGAAGAAGAGGAGGGGCCGGAGAAATGAAAAGGTTTATTAATGCCTTATTTGCGATATCTATCTTAGGTATTGCGATGCTATTTGCATCGCCGGCCTCTTCTCACTCGCAAGTTGTGCGAACTTTTCCAGACAGCAAATCAGTATTTGAGCAGATGCCAGAAGAGTTCCGAATCGAATTCAACGAAGATCTCCTTTTGATTGGAGAGGATGACCCGAACAAACTAATTGTTAGAGATCAGGACGGAAATGTTGTTTCTGGTCCTAGCGAAGTGGCTGGACCGTTTATTTTTGCGAAACCTCTCCCTCAAGATTTTGCTCCAGGAAAGTTCTTCGTCGAATACCGGGTGGCGTCAGCTGATGGACATATAGTCTCTGGAACATTTGATTTCCAGATTAGAACAGACAGCGGTAGCCCGGCCTCAGGCTCTCAGGTTTCAGAATCTCCAATCGCTATTGCGAAGGAGGATAGAGCAGAAGAAAAGACTAGCTTGGGGACTGAGGAGGGCAGTGAAGCGAATGGCGCTCACAGCGGACATTTCATACATGCGCACTCTGATCACATTGCTATGGGGGTTATCGCGTTGATCGCGATTGGTAGTTGGTTCTTGTATCGCAAGATAAACGATTACTAAATTATTTCGCCTCAGTAAGTAAGTTCTTAATCCGGGTTACGCCTTCAACGATATCTTCATCAGAGGTGGCGTATGAGAGTCGGATGTAACCAGAAGGTCCAAAGGCTTCGCCGGGAACTACTGCGACTTCCGCTTCTTCCAGTATGAGCGAAGCAAGTTCAGCAGAAGTAGCTGGACGGCGGCCGCGAATTTCCTTGTTAAGAACACCTTTAACAGACGGATAAACATAGAAAGCTCCTTGTGGTGTGGGGCATTCAACGCCGGGAATCTCATTAAGCATCTTTACGATTAATTTTCTTCGTCGATCGAAAGCCTCGCCCATCTTTTTAACAGCAGAGAGATCGTTATTTAGCGCAGCAATCGCAGCGCGCTGTGAGATGTTTGAGACATTTGAAGTTAGATGTGATTGAAGGTTTGTGGCGGCTTTGATTACATCCTTAGGTCCGATCATCCAACCTACGCGCCAGCCCGTCATGGCATAAGTCTTGGCAACGCCATTGAGAATTATTGTTTTATCTGCCATGCCAGGTACAAGAACGGGAATCGATGGAGCTCTCGCGCCTTCATAGAGAAGATGCTCGTAGATCTCATCGGTGATAATCCAGATATCGTGCTTAAGCGCCCACTCAGCAATCTCTTTGACTTGGGCTTCGGTGTAGACCGAACCGGTTGGATTTGAGGGGGAGCAGAAGAGAATTGCTTTTGTCTTTTCAGTTCTAGCTTTCTCTAGTTGTTCAACTGTTACCAAATAATTCTGAGTTTCATCAGCGAATACTTCAACGGCGGTTCCACCTGCGAGCTTTATACATTCTGGATAAGTGGTCCAAAACGGTGAGGGAAGAATTACTTCATCACCCTTATCGATGATTGTGGCGAAAGCTTGATAGACAGCTTGCTTACCACCATTAGTAACTAAAACTTGGTCAGCGGTAATTTCATAATTTGAATCGCGCTTGGTTTTCTTAACAATCGCTTCCCGGAGTTCAGGTAATCCCGGTGTTGGTGAATAGCGATGGTTTGTGACAACTGTTGCAGCATCGATCGCGGCTTGGACGATGTAATCAGGTGTTGGGAAATCTGGTTCACCAGCTCCGAATCCAATGACGGGGCGACCGGCGGCCTTTAGCGCCTTTGCCTTCGCATCGACAGCGAGGGTCGCAGATTCTGCGATTGCTGCGATTCGTGCGGAGATTCTGGGTTTTGTCACAGGTGGGAGTCTTCCATAAGCCTGATTACGCGCACTTTTGGGCGAGTTAGACCTAAGCGGGGGTCCTGACCTAGACTTCCCCGTCCTGGCGCTTGATTGATCGGGTAAATAAAAAATTCGATTATGAAAAGGTAATGCTTTCGCATGTCTGAAAGCGCCTCGAAGGGCAGTAGCTCAACTGGCCAGAGTTCCGGTCTCCAAAACCGGCGGTTGGGGGTTCAAGTCCCTCCTGCCCTGCGCAGTAGTTGAAAGAAAGGAAAGGAAACGAAATGAGTGAGAACTCAGAGAAAGAGTTAAACATCTTTCAACGCGTTGCACTTTTCTATCGCCAAGTTCTCAACGAACTTCGTAAGGTGGTCTGGCCTTCACGAAATATGTTGACAACTTATACGGCGGTTGTGCTCGTATTCGTTACCTTCGTTATTGCTGTCGTATCGCTATTTGATTTAGGACTAACCCAAATAGTTCTTTACATCTTCGGCGAGTAATTAGGTGAGTAATTTGGAGAACACTTCAGAGAATCTGGAAGGAGGAGCGATGAGCGAAGAGCAGGTTATTGAAGCGCCGGTTGATACCGAGCTTGAACTTAATGAGGAAGAAGTTCAAGAGGAACAGGTATCTCCTGAGGTTGCTGCATTCCGCGATGAACTTCGTGCAAAACCAGGCGACTGGTTCGTCGTTCACTCTTATGCCGGTTATGAGAAGCGCGTGAAGGGAAATCTTCTACAGCGAATCCAATCCATGCATATGGAGGATTACATCTTTGAAATCCAAGTTCCAGAAGAAGAAGTAACTGAAGTTAAGAACGGTCAGCGCAAGCAAGTTAAGCGCAATATCTATCCTGGTTATGTTCTAGTTCGCATGGATCTAAGTGATGAATCCTGGTCTTGCGTACGTAACACCCCGGGTGTAACTGGTTTTGTTGGTAACTCACATCACCCAAGCCCGCTGCCAATAAGCGAGGCAGAGAAGATGTTGATGCCACGTGAATTGAAGAAGACTTTGAAGCCTGAAATCAAGGTTGTTGACTTCACTGTTGGTGAGTCTGTAACTGTTATGGATGGCCCATTCGCAACGCTTCCAGCAACGATCTCTGAGATCATGCCGGAACAGGCGAAATTGAAGGTTCTAGTATCAATCTTCGGTCGCGAGACCCCGGTCGAACTTTCATTCCATCAGGTACAAAAGATTTAAGCCGAGTAGATTTAAGTAGAAAAGACGAAGGAGAAAACGAAATGGCACCGAAGAAGAAGGTCCAAGCACTTATCAAGCTCCAGATTCAAGCTGGTGCTGCGACTCCTGCGCCACCAGTTGGTCCGGCGCTTGGTCAGCATGGTGTCAACATCATGGACTTCGTCAAGCAGTACAACGCTGCTACTGAGAAGCAGAAGGGCGAGATCATCCCGGTTGAAATTACCGTTTATGAAGATCGCTCATTCACATTCATCACAAAGACTCCGCCAGCATCTCGCTTGCTTCTAAAGGCAGCAGGTCTTGAGAAGGGTTCATCTGTTCCTCATAAGGACAAGGTCGGTTCTGTTACCTGGAAGCAGTGTGAAGATATCGCCACATTGAAGAAGGATGATTTGAACGCCAATGATGTAAAGCAGGGCGCAAAGATTATTGCTGGTACGGCACGTTCGATGGGAATCGTCGTAAAGGACTAGTAATAAAAACCAAATAAAGAAAATGTGGGAGGACCGCGCTGGTCCGTTAAGACCACAACTTCACTAAGAGAAAGAAGAAGAAATGAAGCGCAGTAAGAAGTACAAGGCCGCCGCGGCGAAGATCGAAGAGGGCAAGCTTTACTTGCCACTCTCCGCGATGAAGGTCGTTAAGGAAACTAACGTAACGAAGTACGACGCATCGGTTGAGGTTTCAATCGTGCTCGGTGTTGATCCGAAGAAGGCTGATCAAGCCGTTCGCTCCACCGTTAACTTGCCACATGGAACTGGTAAGACAGCGCGCGTACTTGTATTCGCAACCGGACCTCGCGCTGATGAAGCGCGTGCAGCTGGCGCCGATATTGTCGGTGGCGATGAGTTAATTGAAGAGGTAAATGGCGGACGTCTTGATTATGACGCTGTTGTCTCAACTCCAGAATTAATGGGCAAGGTTGGTCGTCTTGGAAAGGTGCTCGGTCCACGCGGATTGATGCCAAATCCAAAGACCGGAACCGTAACCACAGATGTTGCTAAGGCTGTTACCGATATCAAGGGCGGAAAGATTGAGTTCCGCGTTGATAAGGATTGCAACCTTCACTTCCTAATCGGAAAGTCTTCCTTTAGCGCTGATCAGCTTGCGGATAACTACGCAGCAGCGATTGATGAAATCATGCGTGTGAAGCCAGGATCATCGAAGGGTCGCTACATCCGTAAGGCTGTAGTTTCAACAACGATGGGCCCAGGCGTTGCGCTTGATACCAACTATGCACGCGAAGGTGCAGCACCAATTCAGTAATTGAATTAGTTCAAAAACCCCGCCACCAAAAGAGGCGGGGTTTCTGTTTTCTTAAAGAGAAAAAGTGATTAGCGCTGCGTAGATAGCTGCTTGAATCCAAAAATAATTGAAGTAGATTTGGGCTGAGTTGATTGAGCTCTCTCTCAATCTGGCCCGTTCAGATAACCCCGTCACTTTTGGCGGGGTTAGACATGCCCGTTCAGTAGGAATCGAACCTACACCTCAAGGTTGAAAGCCAAGCGTCCTGCCTTTAGACGATGAACGGCATGCATCTCCAAATTAGTTTGTTTTTGCTGCCCAAAATTAAATTTTGAAAAATTGTGGAAACTGTCCGTATAAAATCGCAGTTCTCTAAATGACATTCATACTAAAGTTGCAACCGAGTTGATTGAGCTCTCTCTCAATCTGGTGCCAACAGCTCAAGGGCTGGCAAGTTGAGCTCTCTGTTAATTGCAGAGAGCTTTACTTTTACAATTTTCAACTAGTGCACAACAGCTTGAATTTTTGGTTCCTTGTCCTCCCAAGTGCGCGAATCTTCATCTGCGTGCCAGCTTGGTGTAGTGGCAGCATTTCTGACTCTGAATCAGAAGGCGCGGGTTCGATCCCCGTAGTTGGCACGCCCGTTTTGACCCTTGGGGCACACCTCGCCTACTATCTGCCCCCTCACCAGAGACTGCTGGTCTCGGACTTGAAAGAGTCCGAAGTAAATGTCGAAAGACAGCCCGCATAGGTTCGAGCGGTTACCCCGCGCGTTTCTATGCGTCGGGGTTTTTCTCATTTAGAAGCAGATTTGGGGATTAACAGAAAGGAAGCCAGATGGCTCGCCCTGATAAGGCAGCAGCAGTTGCTGAGCTCGTTGAAGATTTCAAAGGAGCAGATGCAACAGTTGTTACCGAGTATCGCGGACTAACAGTCCAAGCGATCAAGTCGCTACGTCGTTCACTTGGCGCTGAAACCAAGTACAAGGTAGCGAAGAACACCCTCATCAAAATCGCCGCAAAAGAAGCTGGCGTAAGTGTTGATGATGCTCTTCTCACCGGTCCATCTGCAATCGCATTCGTTAAGGGCGATCCAGTAACAGCCGCGAAGAGTTTGAAGAACTTCCAGAAAGAGAATCCACTTCTTGTTATCAAGGGCGGAATCTTTGAAGGTAAGACAGTAACCACAGCTGAAATCATGAAGCTCGCCGATCTTGAGTCGCGCGAAGTTCTCTTGGCCAAGCTTGCTGGTGCGATGAAGGCATCTATGGCAAAAGCAGCACGCGCATTTGATGCTCTTCGTATCAAGAGAGAAGCAGAAGCTGGTGCACCTGCTGCGCCTGCCGAAGCTGCCCCAGCTGCAGAAGCAGCGCCTGAAGTTGTAGCGGAAGCAGCACCTGCTGCTGAAGTGAAGGCGGAAGAAACTTCTGCAGAACCAGCGCAAGCTGAAGTAACTCCAGAGACACCAGAGAACGCGTAGTTCAAAGAACGCAGAGAAAAGGAAAGAAAAATGGCAAAACTAAGTACTGAAGACCTATTGGGTCAGTTCAAAGAGATGTCACTCGTTGAGCTCTCAGATTTCGTAAAGGCTTTCGAAGAGGCATTTGATGTAACAGCAGCTGCTCCAGTAGCAGTTGTTGCAGCAGGTGGAGCTGCCGGTGGTGGCGAAGCTGCTGCTGCGCAGGATGAATTCACAGTCATCATTGAGGATGCAGGCTCACAGAAGATCGCCGTTATTAAGGAAGTACGTGCGCTCAACTCCAGCCTTGGCCTCAAGGAGGCAAAGGACCTCGTCGATGCGACTCCAGCAACTGTGCTTGAGAAGGCAGACAAGGCGACCGCAGACAAGGCGAAGGCAGCTCTCGAGGCAGCTGGCGCGAAGGTCTCCGTTAAGTAGTAGATCCGTCAAAGGACCCCGTCACTTCGGTGGCGGGGTTTTCTTTTTGCGCTCAGCCGCGAAATGCTCGATAAGTCTAAGCAAAGTTGTGTTGTAGACCGCAGACCTCTCTCGACGGCCAATAGCGAGGACGATCAACATATTTGATTCTTCATCAACAAGGTAGGTCAATCTGTACCCGAATCTACGACTTTTGATTTTGAAGCAGTTTTTGAGGTTGCCTGAAAGGGCTGCGCTTGGAATTCTTGGATTATTGAGGCGCTCAAGTAATTTGTTTTCTAGTTCAATCCGGATTGAGTTATCGAGTGCGTTCCACTCTTTTAAAGCTGATTCAAGAAATCCAAGTTCAAACGGGCTCAAACCTTCTTGTTATCAAGCTTTACTTTGATAACTTTTTCTTTTCCTGCCTTAAAGTCCGCCAATCTTTTCTCAAGTAATGGTGCTGACTCAAGGTCATAAATGACTTCCATCAAGCTTTCATAGGTGGAAGCAGGAATTACGTAGAAACTGGGCCTGTTATTTGTGAGGACTGCGATCGGTTCGCCATTAGCCTCCGCGACTATTTCATTCGGGGCCCGTTTAAACTCAGATACGGCAACAGCGCGGGATGTCAGGATCTTTTCCATTTAGACCTCCATGAGATAAGGTGCAAAATTTAGCACTAAATTTGGGTAGGTGCTTTTTCTGGGGACGGTTGGTATAAGTCCCGAGTTGGACACGCCCGACCGTAGGGCGATACTCTTCCCCTTCGCACAAATTCCTAGGGACAGGCATATAGCGGCCGTGGCCTCTCGTTTGCTGTGCGTGAGAAATAAAAGCAAGAAGTAAAGACGAAGTCCGAGAAACATAAGTAGTGACGAACTTTGGAAGGACAGAACTTGGCCGCGAAACAGAAATCAACTGCACCTGCTCGAATTTCTTTCGCCAAGATCCGCGAACCACAAGAAGTACCAAATCTCCTAGCTCTCCAAATCGAGAGCTTTGATTGGCTGCTTGGAAATGAAGCATGGCGCGCGCGTATTGGTAAGAATGAAAGACCAGACCGTGGAGAAATCCCGAAGCAATCTGGTTTAGAGGAAATCTTCGAAGAGATCTCTCCGATCGAAGACTTCCAAGGATCGATGTCGCTCTCATTCCGAGACCATCGCTTCGAACCACCTAAGTACACAATCGCTGAGTGCAAAGAGCGCGATATCACTTACGCAGCTCCACTCTTCGTGACTGCAGAATTCACAAACAATGTAACTGGTGAAATCAAGTCCCAGACCGTTTTCATGGGCGATTTCCCACTAATGACTCCACGCGGAACTTTCGTAATTAACGGAACCGAGCGCGTAGTTGTCTCACAGCTAGTTCGTTCTCCTGGCGTTTACTTCGAGCGCACAGTCGAGAAGACTGCTGATAAAGATATCTATTCATCAAAGATCATCCCAAGCCGTGGTGCATGGCTTGAGTTTGAAATTGATAAGAAAGATTTCGTCGCTGTACGTATTGATCGTAAGCGTAAACAATCTGTAACCGTCTTCTTAAAGGCGCTTGGTTGGACTAATGACCAAATCCTTGAAGAGTTCGGCGAATACGATTCAATGAAAGAGACGCTCGCTAAGGACACCGTCACAACCCAAGATGAAGCGTTGCTAGATATTTACCGCAAGATGCGTCCAGGTGAGCCACCTACAAAGGAAGCCGCCCAGAACCTCATCGAAAACCTATATTTCAATCCAAAGCGCTATGACTTGGCCAAGGTCGGACGCTTTAAATTGAATAAGAAACTAGGTATCGAGCTTGATCTTGGAAAGAACTTGCTCGCAATCGATGACATTGTCGGAACTATCCGCTACCTCGTAGCACTTCACAAGGGTGAGGCGCTTATCGATCTAGGTAAGCAGGTTCGCGTTGAGGTTGACGATATCGATCACTTTGGAAACCGTCGTCTTCGCACTGTTGGTGAGTTGATTCAGAATCAAGTTCGCGTCGGTCTATCTCGTATGGAGCGCGTTGTTCGTGAGCGTATGACAACTCAAGATGTCGAAGCGATTACGCCACAAACATTGATCAACATCCGACCAATTACTGCGGCGATCAAAGAGTTCTTCGGAACTTCGCAACTCTCACAGTTCATGGATCAGACAAATCCAATTTCTGGTCTTACCCATAAGCGACGTCTCTCAGCTCTCGGACCTGGCGGTCTATCTCGTGATCGCGCCGGCTTCGAAGTTCGTGACGTTCATCCATCTCACTATGGACGTATGTGTCCGATCGAAACTCCGGAAGGTCCAAACATCGGACTTATTGGTTCGCTTGCAACATATGCACGGATAACACCATTTGGTTTCGTCGAGACTCCATATCGCAAAGTTGTAAATGGAAAGGTAACTGACCAAGTTGATTACCTAACCGCTGATGAAGAAGATGAGCACATCATCGCCCAGGCAAATGCGCCGCTAACGGAAGACAATCGATTCGCAGAATCTCGCGTTCTCGTTCGTCGTCGTGGTGGTGAAGTCGACAACATCCCAGCTGAAGAAGTTGATTACATGGATGTTTCGCCACGTCAGATGGTTTCCGTTGCTACTGCGATGATTCCATTCCTTGAGCATGATGATGCAAACCGCGCTCTTATGGGTGCGAACATGATGCGTCAGGCTGTGCCACTACTTCGCGCTGAGTCGCCATTTGTCGGAACCGGTATGGAATACCGCGCAGCCGTTGATGCTGGCGATGTTGTAACCGCTGTTCGCGGTGGCGTAGTGACCGAGGTTGCCTCGGATCGCGTTGTCGTAAAGACCGATGATGGCGAAGAGGATATTTACGATGAGACCGTAATCCAGAAGTTCATCCGCTCAAACCAGGGAACTTCACGGAACATGCGTGTTCTTGTAAATGAAGGCGAGAAGATCGCTGCCGGCCAAGTTATTGTCGACGGCCCATCAACTCAAAATGGTGAGATGGCGCTCGGCAAGAACCTCTTGGTCGCGTTTATGTCATGGGAAGGTCACAACTACGAAGATGCGATCATTCTTTCTCAGCGTCTCGTTCAAGATGACGTTCTAACTTCGATTCATATTGAAGAGTATGAAGTTGATGCTCGCGATACGAAGCTTGGTGCAGAAGAAATTACCCGAGATATCCCGAACGTATCTGAAGAAGTACTTGCAGATCTCGATGAGCGGGGCATTATCCGTATCGGTGCCGATGTTGTTCCGGGCGATATCTTGGTTGGAAAGGTAACTCCAAAGGGAGAAACCGAACTAACTCCAGAAGAGCGTTTGCTCCGTGCCATCTTCGGTGAGAAGGCGCGCGAAGTTCGCGATACCTCTCTAAAGGTTCCGCACGGTGAAGGTGGAAAGGTAATCGGCGTAAAGATCTTTGATCTTGAAGATGGTTATGACCTACCTGCTGGCGTAAACCAAGTTGTCCGCGTTTACGTTGCTCAGAAGCGAAAGATTCAAGATGGTGACAAGCTCGCTGGTCGCCACGGTAATAAGGGTGTTATCGCAAAGATCCTTCCAGCTGAAGATATGCCATTCCTCGAAGATGGAACTCCAGTTGATGTGGTTCTAAATCCACTCGGTGTTCCTGGTCGTATGAATGTTGGACAGGTTCTTGAGACGCACTTAGGTTGGGTTGCAAAGAGCGGTTGGCAGGTTGAGAAGACAAATGAGAAGTGGAGCGAGCGTCTTTCAAATATCGGCGCACTCTCCGCATCATCTGGAACTCGCGTTGCTACCCCAGTCTTTGATGGCGCTCTTGAAGATGAAATTCATGGTCTTCTTGAGTCAACCCTTCCAAATGCTGATGGCCAACGCCTAGTAAGTAAGGATGGAAAGGCGCAACTATTTGATGGCCGTACCGGTCAGCCTTATCCAGAAGAGATCACAGTTGGTTACATGTACATCTTGAAGTTGCACCACTTGGTCGACGACAAGATTCACGCACGTTCTACTGGTCCTTACTCAATGATCACCCAGCAACCACTCGGTGGAAAGGCCCAATTCGGTGGCCAGCGCTTTGGTGAGATGGAAGTTTGGGCGCTTGAAGCTTATGGCGCGGCATATACGCTCCAAGAGTTGTTGACGATTAAGTCTGACGATGTTCTTGGTCGCGTAAAAGTTTACGAAGCAATCGTGAAGGGTGAAAACATCCCTGAACCGGGAATCCCTGAATCATTCAAGGTTCTGGTTAAGGAAATGCAATCACTCTGTCTCAATGTCGAAGTGCTTTCATCTGAAGGCGTCGCCATCGAGATGCGCGATACCGATGAAGAAGTATTCAAGACGGCCGAAGAGTTAGGTATCAACTTGTCACGAGTTGAGCCAAGCTCAGTAGAAGAAGTGTGACAGGGGGAGAATAGAGAATGTTAGATGTCAACTTTTTCGATGAGCTAAGGATTGGTCTAGCTTCGGCAGAGCACATCCGTGAATGGTCTTTTGGCGAGGTAAAGAAGCCAGAAACAATTAACTACCGAACACTAAAGCCGGAAAAAGATGGTCTTTTCGATGAGAAGATCTTTGGACCGACTCGTGATTGGGAGTGCTACTGCGGTAAGTACAAGCGCGTCCGATTTAAAGGAATCATCTGCGAACGCTGCGGTGTTGAAGTAACACGTGCAAAGGTTCGTCGTGAGCGGATGGGCCATATCGAACTCGCAGCACCAGTCACTCATATTTGGTACTTCAAGGGCGTTCCTTCGCGCCTCGGTTACCTGCTAGATCTTGCTCCAAAGGATCTAGAGAAGGTCATCTACTTTGCTGCTTACATGATTACCGAGGTTGATACCGAGGGTCGTGAAGAAGATTTGGCAAAACTTGAGAAGCGCGTTCATAACGATCGTAAGAAGATTGAGACAAAGCGCGATGCTGATCTTGCTACACGGCAAGAGAAGATGGAGAACGACCTCGCTGAACTCGAAGAAGAGGGCGCGAAGTCTGATCAAAAGCGTAAGGTCCGCGAATCGGGCGAGCGTGAGTTGAAGACAATTCGCGATCGTGCCCAGAAAGAACTCGATCGCCTTGAGGAAGTCTGGAAGCGCTTTAAGGATCTTAAGGTTGGCGATCTCGAAGGTGATGAGAATCTTTACCGCGAGATGCGCGATCGTTACGGAATCTATTTCAAGGGATTCATGGGCGCGACTGCGATCCAGAAACGTCTTGAAACATTTGATCTTCAGGCCGAGTATGACAAGCTCACTGATATCGCTGAGAATGGCAAGGGACAGAAAAAGACCCGCGCTATCAAGCGATTGAAGGTTGTTAACTCATTCCTAAGTACAAATAACAAGCCGACAGCGATGGTCTTGGATTGCGTTCCAGTTATTCCACCAGACCTACGTCCGATGGTCCAACTTGATGGTGGCCGCTTTGCTACCTCAGATCTAAATGATCTCTATCGCCGCGTTATCAACCGTAACAATCGATTGAAGCGACTTGTTGATCTCGGCGCTCCAGAAATTATTGTCAATAATGAGAAGCGCATGCTCCAAGAAGCAGTCGATGCGCTCTTCGATAACGGTCGTCGCGGTCGCCCAGTAACTGGCCCCGGAAACCGTGCCTTGAAATCGCTCTCTGACATGCTGAAAGGTAAGCAGGGTCGCTTCCGTCAGAACCTCCTTGGAAAGCGCGTTGATTACTCAGGTCGTTCAGTAATCGTCGTTGGTCCACAACTCAAGCTCCACCAGTGCGGACTTCCAAAGCAGATGGCGCTCGAATTGTTCAAGCCATTTGTAATGAAGCGCTTGGTTGATTTGAATCATGCCCAGAACATCAAGAGCGCAAAGCGTATGGTTGAGCGTTCTCGTGCCGTTGTTTGGGATGTTCTTGAAGAGGTTATTGCTGAGCATCCAGTTCTGTTGAACCGTGCACCAACATTGCACCGTCTTGGTATCCAAGCTTTCGAACCACAATTAATCGAAGGTAAGGCAATCCAGATTCACCCACTCGTCTGTACTGCGTTTAACGCAGACTTCGATGGTGACCAGATGGCGGTTCACGTACCACTTTCTGCTGAGGCGCAAGCCGAAGCGCGTATCTTGATGTTGTCATCAAATAACATCTTGTCGCCAGCTTCCGGTCGACCACTTACCGCCCCTACCCAGGACATGGTGCTTGGTCTTTACTACTTAACTTCGAATCGTGAGAACCAACTCGGCGAGGGAAGAAGCTTTACCTCAATCGCTGAAGGCTTGATGGCGCTTGAAGCTAAGAGCGTCTCAGTTCAAGCAAAGATCAAGATTCGTGTAAATGTAAATGGCGAAATGGTCACTAAAGAGACAACTCTTGGAAGAGCAATCTTCAACGAGATTCTTCCGGAGGGCTTCCCATATGTAGATCACGAAGTAACTAAGAAGGCGCTCGGAGCAATTGTTGATAATCTCGCTGAAGGTTATCCAAAGGTTGTTGTTGCACGCGTTCTAGATGATCTGAAGGAACTTGGTTTCCGCTGGGCAACTCGCGCTGGCGCGACTATCGGTATTGTCGATGTTGTCACACCTTCTCGTAAGAATGAGATCTTGGCTGGCTACGAAGATAAGGCCGAAAAGGTTCAATCCCAATACGACCTTGGTCTAATTACTGATGACGAGCGTCGTCAGGAATTGATTGAGATCTGGACTCAAGCCACCAACGATGTTGCTAAGGAGATGGAAGATAACTTCCCACGCACAAATCCAGTCTGGATGATGGTGTACTCCGGCGCTCGTGGAAACATGATGCAGATCCGACAGATCGCAGGTATGCGTGGTCTTGTAGCGAATCCAAAGGGTGAAATCATCCCTCGTCCAATCAAGTCCAACTTCCGCGAAGGTCTATCCGTACTTGAGTACTTCATCTCAACTCACGGTGCTCGTAAAGGTCTCGCTGACACCGCGCTTCGTACCGCAGATGCTGGTTATCTAACTCGACGTCTCTGCGACGTCGCACAAGATGTCATCATCCGTGAAGAAGATTGCGGAACGGATCGCGGCTTAACGCTTAAGATTGCTGAAGTTGTAAATGGCAAACTCACTCGCGATGACTATGTTGAAACTGCAATTTATGGTCGTATCGTCGTTGAAGATGTTGTTGCTGATGGCAAGACAATCATTGCCGCCGGTACAGATCTAGGTGATCGCGTAATTGATGAGTTGGTCGGAGCTGGCGTAGCTGAAGTAAAGGTACGTTCAGTAATGACTTGCGATTCCAAGGTTGGTCTATGCGCGAAGTGCTATGGCCGATCGATGGCAACCGGCAAAATTGTTGATGTGGGTGAAGCGGTTGGAATTATCGCTGCTCAATCAATTGGTGAGCCTGGTACCCAGCTAACGATGCGTACCTTCCACACCGGTGGCGCTGCAACTGCATCAGGTGACATCACTCATGGTCTACCTCGTGTTGTTGAGCTCTTCGAAGCACGTACTCCTAAGGGCGTTGCTCCAATTGCTGAAGCAGCTGGCGTTGTCTCCTTTACCGAAGATTCAAAGGGTAAGAAAATCATCGTCACACCAGAAGATGGAGGCGAAGCTACTGCTTATCCAATTACCCGCCGTCAGAAACTTCTCGTAGAAGAAGGAATGAAGGTTGCGGTTGGACAACAGATGGTTGTTGGTGCAATTGATCCGAAGCAGGTTCTAAAGATTCTCGGACCACGTGCTACCCAAACCCACTTGGTAAATGAAATCCAAGAGGTTTATCGCTCCCAGGGCGTGAGCATCCACGATAAGCACATTGAAATTATCGTGAAGCAGATGCTCCGTCGTATCACCGTTCTTGAACCAGGTGATACCGATCTACTTCCTGGTGAATTGGTTGATCAACTCCGCTTCCAGGCCGCAAACCGTGAAGCTGTCACAAAGGGTGGCAAGGCTGCATCGGGACGTCCAGAACTTATGGGTATCACGAAGGCATCGCTTGCAACCGAATCCTGGCTATCAGCTGCATCATTCCAAGAGACAACGCGCGTCCTAACCGATGCAGCGCTCTCTGAGCGAAGCGATCCGCTACTAGGCCTTAAGGAGAACGTCATCATCGGTAAGTTGATCCCAGCTGGTACGGGGCTTTCTCGTTACCGCAACGTTCGCGTTGAACCTACTGAGGAAGCAAAAGCAGCTGTCTATGCCGCTTACGATGAATATGACTACACGCCATTCGAATCAACTGGTTCAGGTGAAGCAGTTCGCCTAGATGAGTTTGATGCTGGATCGCGTTAATTAATAAGTAATCAAAGTCCCCGGTTAGAAATAGCCGGGGATTTTTTATGGCTTGAGAACTATTCGAATTGGATTACCAATCTTTTTCTCTAGCTTTTCGAGAGCAAGTGCTGCTTGATCTAGCGGCAGAACCTCAGAGATTGATTTAGCAAGATTTAGTTTTCCACTTCTTACAAAATCAACTAGCTCTTTAGTGTGATGCGCTTCCGAGCCATAGTGGCCAAGTACTTGGGTTCTCATATATGTGAAGGCCATGTCATTTGGGATAGTAATCGGCTCATTTGCGATCCCAACAATGACAAGTCGGCCTTGTTCACCGAGAAGTGAAAGTGCCTGTTTTCTCACCGGAGTAACGCCCGCAAAATCAAAGCAAGCGCTTAGGCCGCGATGCTTCTTCAACTCTTCATCACTGGGATCAAAGGCGAAATCAGCCCCTATTTCAAGGGCCTTTTCGCGGGCATCTTCTCGGGGGTCAATCGCAATTACCTTGCTGCACCCAATCATTTTGAGAAGCTGAACGGCATGAATTCCAAGCCCACCAACACCAAATACAGCCGCACTCTCGCCCGCCTTCATCTTTGCCGTGGATGAAATAGCTGCCCAAGGCGTTGAGACTGCATCAGGAATTATCGCTGCTTGTTCAAAAGGTAAATCATCAGGAATCTTTACGACAAGAGAATCCTTAGCAATCACATACTCGGCATAACCACCGTCATAATCAAAACCAAGAGTTGTTATCTGATTTCTTTCATTACGTTCTCCGGCAATAACCAGTACTCGATCGCCAATTTTGAAACTAGAGACTTCTGCACCAATCTCATCGATAGTACCTGCTACCTCATGTCCAAGCGTTACTTGATCTCTCTTTAGGTAACCAGGAGTTAGCGTTCCATCAATAAAGTGCACATCAGATAAACAGACTCCGGCTGCACCTACTTTGATCCGAACCTCGCCGGCCGAAGCACTTGGCGTCGGGATTTCGATTACTTCAAACTTTCGCGTTGAAACGGTGATTCGTCCAGCCTTCATGAAATCAATCCTTGCGCACGCTTGATGAGAATGTTCACACCAACACCAAATCCTTTGAAGGCTGGATTTGTAGTTTGTCCCGCACGATAGCGAGCCCAGATTTGTTGGATTATCACCGTCAATCTAAATAGACCAAAGACTTCATAGAAAGTGAAGTCGTCACACTCTCTACCACTCAACTCTAAATATTTAGCAATGAATTCTTTGCGGGTAGGCATTCCTTCAAGATGGCTTGGTTGGCGGCGCAGCGATGCAAACTCAGCGTCATCATCGCGATCCACCCAATAAGCAAGGGCGGAGCCTAGATCCATAAGGGGATCGCCGACGGTTGCGAGCTCCCAATCGAGCACGCCCACCAGCTTTTTCTGCCCTAAATCAAAGACCATATTGTCAATCCGCCAATCGCCATGAATGATGCACGAACCAACATCTTCTGGTTTATTCGAATCTAGCCAGCGCATCACATCTTCACCATCGGGAACATCATCAGTTAGCGCGTTTCGATAGCGTTTCGACCAACCTTCAACTTGGCGGGTGACATATCCAGGTCCTTTATTCAGTTCAGAAAGTACCGTGGCATCCACGCCATGTAGTTGAGCAAGTCCTGCGACAAGACTTGTGGCCATAATAGAGATATCTTCTTTCGTAAGACTTTCAGGTACATCGCGCCGGAAGATATCGCCTTTGATTCGCTCCATCACATAGAAATCAGAGCCAATAATTGAGTGATCCTCACATAGCGCAATCACCGTGGGAACCAAGTCATAAACTGGTTTTAATCGAGATTGAATCAAAAACTCACGTTTCATATCATGGGCAGAAACAGCTTTGGTTCCAATAGGTGGCCTTCGCAAAACTAATTCTCGATCTGGATATTCCAATAAGTAAGTGAGGTTGGAGGCGCCACTTCTAAACTGTTTTAAGTCAGGGAGTTCGCTTTCATTAATGTATTGCAAGAGCCAGTTATGAACTTTTGCGATATCAAATGCATCTTCATCGCGAACTGGCGTCAGATCGCTCATGAGATATAGGGCTTAAGCTCTAACTTCGCTAGATCGCGGATATGAACTTCATCAGGGCCATCGACGATGCGCAGAACTCTAATCCCGGCAAACATCGCAGCAAGAGGCGTATCTTGGCTAATGCCAGCGCCGCCGTGAGCCTGGATGGCATGATCAATGATTTCTTGCGCCATCCGCGGGACTGCGACTTTGATTGCCGCTATCTCTTTACGAGCCGCCTTCGCCCCTTGATTATCAATAATCCACGCTGCTTTTAGAACAAGGAGACGGGCCTGTTCGATATTGATCCGAGCGTTAGCAATCCAGTCTTGGATTACACCTTGGCGAGCGAGCTCTTTGCCAAAAGGTGTCCTCGTTAAGGAGCGCTCGATCATCAATTTAAGGGCGCGCTCAGCCATCCCGATAGCGCGCATACAGTGATGGATTCGTCCCGGGCCAAGGCGAGCTTGGGCTAGTGCGAAACCTTCGCCCTCTTTACCAATCAGATTAGCAACAGGAACTTTCACATCAGTAAAGGAAATCTCAGCATGGCCATGTTGGTCGACGTAACCGAGGACATCCAAATTTCTAACCACTTTAACGCCAGGGGTATCAATCGGGACCAAAATCATGGATTGCTGTTTGTGCTCTTCGGCATTGGGGTTGGTCTTTCCCATAACGATGAGAATCTTGCATCGTTCATCCATCGCGCCAGTTGTCCACCATTTAGTGCCATTAATAATGTAAAGATCACCTTCACGTTTGATACTAGTGCGGATATTGCGAGCATCACTAGATGCAACATCAGGTTCAGTCATGGCAAAACCAGATCGGATTTCACCATTTAATAACGGAACTAACCATTGCGCTTTCTGTTCTTCAGTACCGAACATATCTAGTAGCTCCATGTTGCCGGTATCTGGAGCGGCGCAATTAATCGCTTCCGGTGCAATTTCGGGAGACCAGCCAGTTATCTCAGCGAGCGTTGCATAATCCGTAACAGTTAGATGATGATCAAGATGTGGCAAGAAGAGATTCCAGAGTCCTTGTGCTTTAGCTTTCTTCTTCAACTCTTCGATAATCGGCGGGAGTTTGTGGGGTGTTCCGGCTTTGAAGAAGGCAGCCCGTTGCTCGTGATAGATCGATTCGGCGGGGAAAACTTCGTTATCCATAAAGGCTTGCAGTTTCGCCGCATATTCGGTTGCCTTGGGGCTTAAGCCGAAATCCATGCGAGTACCGTACGCATACTTCGCAGAAATTAGGAGAGGGAAGATGAGTGTTCTTGACCGCTTTCGCCTTGATGGAAAGGTCGCTGTAGTAACCGGAGCCTCATCAGGACTCGGAGTTGCATTTGCAAAAGCGCTCGCTGAAGCTGGCGCTGATGTAGTCCTTGGTGCACGTCGCGAGGAGCGCTTGTCTGAAACCGGAAAGTTAGTAGAAGCAGCTGGGCGCAAGTTCGCCGCAAAGCGAACCGATGTAACTAAACCAGAAGAGTGCGATGCGCTAATTGCTTTTGCAATTGAGAAGTTTGGCAGAGCAGATATCTTGGTAAATAACGCAGGCGTTGGAACTGCGGTACCTGCAACGCGAGAGACTCCAGAACAATTTCGAAGTGTTCTTGATGTTAATTTGATGGGCGCCTATTGGATGGCCCAAGCATTTGCAAAGGCGAATAAAGATGGTGGAGTGATTGTAAATATCTCGAGTATCTTGGGCATCAAACCACAAGGACTTCCCCAAGCTGCTTACGCATCAAGCAAAGCAGGGCTAATTGGACTAACTAGAGATCTTGCTGCGCAATGGACGGGAAGAAAGAAGATTCGCGTAAATGCACTTGCGCCCGGATTCTTCCCTTCTGAGATGAGCGATGAGTTACCCAAAGATATGGTCGAGATGTTGAAGATGTTTGCGCCGGCCGGACGCCTCGGAGATCCAGAAGAGTTGGCTGCAACGCTGATTTGGCTAGTAAGCGATGCCTCTAGTTATGTAACCGGTATTACGGTGCCAGTCGATGGCGGATTGGTGATGCCTTAAGACAAAAATCAAGTGAACTAGAAGTTAACCGAGAATTGATTTAAGTCTTTTTTCTCTAAGTTAACCGAAAGGCTACTTTAAAGTCGCAGATAGTACTTTGTAGAGGAATTGAATCACGCCAATTCCCCAAAAAAACTAGCGTGAGGACAGTAATGAAATCGAAGGAATTCAAGGTTTTTGGGCTTCTTGCTATTGCTCTAGCCGTCGTAGCCTCAACCGCACCGGCAACTTCGGCAAAAGTTGCTCCAGGTAAGGCGAAGTCAGCCGTAGAAGCAGGCGGACTGAAACGACTAATCAAACTTGCCAAGAAAGAGGGCCAGGTAAACACCATTGCGCTTCCAGATTATTGGGCGAATTATGGTGAAGTTAAGAAGGCCTTCGAAGCAAAATATGGAATCAAAGTCAACTCCTTTGATCCGGAAGCTAGCTCCGCTGAAGAGTTAGTTGCAGTCCGAACCCTTAAAGGTCAAGACCGTATGCCAGATGTTGTAGATGTTGGACTTCAATTTGCGGTTCAAGGAGCTCAAGAGGGTCTATGGGCTCCATACAAAGTGTCCACCTGGAATGACATTCCAAACGATGCCAAGGAGGCAAATGGTCTCTGGTACTCCGATTACGGCGGGTACATTGCAATCGGATATGACGCGAATGTAGTCAAGACTCCTCCAAAGAGCTTTGCAGATTTACTAAATCCAATTTATAAGAATCAAGTTGCGCTTAATGGCGACCCAACCGCTTCAAACTCAGCATTCCTTTCAGTGCTGGCTACTTCCGTCGCAGCTGGCGGGGGCGTTAAAGGTGCAAATAACATCAACTTCGCTTTGGAGTACTGGCAGAAGATGAAAGCTTCCGGCAACTTCGTCCCTGTCGCAGCAACTCCTGCAACTGTCGCATCAGGTCAGACACCGATTCTCTTGGACTGGGATTATCTACATGCCAAGTACAAGGATCAAGCTGGCCGAGTTGATTGGAAAGTAGTTGTCCCAAGTGACGCAGTCCTTGGAGGCTTCTATGCCCAAGCAGTTGTAAAGAACAGCCCGAATCCTGCAGCCGCTCGTCTCTGGCAAGAATTCTTGTACAGCGATGAGGGTCAGAATCTCTGGCTAAAAGGTGGCGCGCGTCCGATCCGGCTGGATGCAATGGTTAAGGCCAAGAAACATGATCGAACGGCCTTTGCTGCGCTACCCGCAGTTCCAAAAAACGCAAAGCCAATCTTCCCTTCATTGCAACAACAGCTTTTAGCAAGAGCCACGCTAACCCCAGCTTGGCCCAGGCTCTAAGCGACTTCTTCAATAGTGCGGAGGTCATTCGAGGGTAGGCCTCCGCACTGTTCTCCTAGCTAGATAGGCAACGATGAAGCGGTACGCGGATTACTTTGGTCTCTTACCGCTGCTCGCTTTCATCGTTGCTTTTCTGGGAATCCCGCTAGTGGCAATCATTCGGTTCTCTTTACAAGATTCAAAAGGCAATTTCACCCTAAATAATTTTTCAACAATCACGAGTGGCATCTATCGAGATGCATTCTGGTTGAGTTTTCAACTCTCAGTGTTCTCTGCCGCGATCTCATTGGTACTTGGATTCATTTTTGCATTCGCAGTAACAAGACTACCCATTCCAATTCTGAAAGGTTTGATTTCGACCGCCTCTGGGGTTTTTGCAAATACGGGAGGAGTTCCCCTAGCTTTTATGTTTATCGCCTCCCTTGGGACTTATGGTCTATTGACTGACTGGCTGCGCAAAATCGGGATTGATCTGTATGCAAACTCTTGGACGCTTTACTCATTCTCCGGGTTATTGATTGTCTATCTCTATTTCCAAGTTCCATTAATGATCTTGGTCTCGTTACCAATAATAGAAGGTATCAAAAGGGAATGGCGAGAAGCGGCGCTAACCTTGGGCGCTCCATATTCCTTCTTTTGGCGCAAGGTGATTGCTCCAATCATCGCACCCCAGCTATTAGCAACCTTTTTACTTCTTTTCACAAACTCATTTGCTGCTTATGCAACAGCTGCAGCTCTTACTAGCGGTTCACTTGCTCTAGTTCCCGTCCAGATTGCATCCTTAATCGCCTCGAATGTTCAGGTAGATGGGGCGAATACCGCTATGGCACTTGGGGTAGGAATGGTCTCCATAGTTGCAGTTGCCATGACTACGTATGTTCTATTAGAGCGCCGGGTGGTCAAGTGGCGAAACTAAAGGTATTACTCAATCATTCCCTCTTGTTCCTGGCCTTAATTATTGGTGTGCTTTTCTTTCTACTTCCAATCTATGCCTCCACAGTCTTTGCGCTTCAAGATGTCGATGGAAGCTATTCTCTAGATCCAATTGGGCGCGCTTTTGAAAGTGAAGAAATAGTAAATTCCCTTCTTTTGACCCTTCGCATTTCAGTTCTGACAGTTTTCTTGACGCTCATAGTCTTAGTTCCAACAGTCGCTTGGCTACACGTGGTGGTACCTCAAGCCCGTAAATTTGTTGAGTTTCTCACTTTATTGCCGTTAGTTATTCCACCAATTGTTCAAGGTGTTGGCTTTCTCTATTCAATGCCTAGTTTCTTAAAAGGAACACCTTACGCACTTGTATTTGCCTACCTGATTTTGGCACTCCCATTTACTTATCGCGCTTTAGATGCAGCATTCAGTTCAATCGACACTCGAACTCTATATGAAGCTTCTTTGACGCTCGGAGCCAAGTGGCACACCCTAATATTCAAGATTTTGATACCGAATGTTCGCACCGGGATTTTTGCTGCAACATTCTTGATTTTGGCCTTAGTTTTGGGTGAGTTTGCATATGCATCGCTTCTACTGTGGGACACCTTTCCAACGGTGCTCGCAGTCGCTGGAATGGGAGATGCATCAGCAGCTGTTGCGCTCTCCGTACTAAGCCTGCTGGGCGTTTGGCTGGCGTTAAATGTAATCAATCTGCTAAACAAATCTAACCGAAGCATTATTAGCGTGGGAGTGAGATAAATGGCCCGAGTCAGATTTTCTAGAGTGGGCAAGAATTACGGAATTACAGAGGCTCTACGTGACTTCAACCTTAGCGTAGAAGATGGCGAGTTTGTAACTTTGCTCGGACCGTCGGGATGCGGCAAGACAACAGCGCTTAGAATTCTTGCCGGGTTGATTCAACCTACAAATGGCGAAATCTTCTTTGATGACTTGAACTTAACAACAGAGTCCGCCGCTAAACGAGATATCGGTATGGTCTTTCAGGCTTATTCGCTATTTCCCAACCTCACTGCCCGGGAGAACATGGAGTTTGGATTACGAGCTCGAAAAATGAGCACACTAGAAATAATGAATCGGGTAAATGAATTGATGGAGGTTACTGGCCTCTCGGAACATCGGGACAAATACCCGCATCAACTCTCCGGCGGACAGCAACAACGAGTTGCTCTAGTAAGAGCCTTGGCAATCAGGCCGCGCGTCCTGCTTTTAGATGAACCACTTTCCGCCCTAGACGCCCAAGTAAGAGTCCAGATTCGTGAAGAAGTTCGGAGATTGCAACGAGAGTTTGGTATCACCACAATATTTGTAACCCATGATCAAGAAGAGGCGATGTCCATTTCCGATCGCGTGGGAATCATGGAGAAAGGTGAATTGCTGCAAATTGATCAACCGAGAAAGCTTTACGACAGGCCAGAGCATGCCTTTGTCGCCAAGTTCTTTGGCAAAGTCAATTCCCTCGAAGTTCAACCAATATCTTCACAACGAGTCAGGCTCTGGGGTAAGGAGTTTAGTACTACCTCGAACTCCTCCCGGAGAGGTATTGCAACCAAATCATGGGCGCTAGTTCGGCCAGAAGCTATCGTGGAATCGAAAGAGGGAGATGGCGCCCCTGGGCTCATTCAAGAGATTTCATTCTTAGGTCCCGTAACAGAGATTCAAGTCTTGGTAGGAAAGAGTGATTTGATAACTATGACTACGGTAAGTGGCGCAATTGCGAATCGCAAAGTTGGAGATCGTATTTGGGTCAGCGTTGATGCCAAAGAATTATTTGTAACGGTGGAATGATGCATATTATTGAAAGATCACGGATTGTCACTGCAAGAGCTGACGAGTATGGCTGGTGTGAGTTACTGCTCGATCGGGATAATAATTATTTCGGAGAACCACCAATCGGAGTTAGGCGAGTAATCGCAAACTTTGTTCATATCTCAGATACACATATCTGTGATGCACAATCGCCAGCACGAGTTGAGTATCTAGATCGTTTCGCAGATCCACACAATCCAATTTCAAAAGTTATAAATTCCTTGGTCGGTACCTATCGCGCGCATGAGATGTTCACAACTCAAGTCTTGGAGAGCATGGTGCAGCGCATCAATCGCATCAAGAAGGCTCCTATAACTCTGGAGGGAGTTGATGCTGTGATTGCGACGGGCGACATCACCGACAATGCTCAATCCAATGAACTGGATTGGTTTATGCGGATTATGACGGGTGAGCGGATAAGACCAGATTCAGGAGCTCGTGATAAGTGGGAAGGTTTTGGCGGAGCTATCTACTCAGAACATTTTTGGAATCCCGAAGGTACGCCGAAGGGCGAGCGAGATGATCTACCCAGGACAATCTATGGCTTTCCGGTAGTGCCAGAACTAACTCACGCTGTCAGGGAATCTTTCTTTGCCACCGGGTTAGAGAAGGAGTGGTTTGCAGTCCATGGTAACCACGATGCACTGCTGCAGGGAACGGTAGTTCCTGATGAGTTACTTCGAGGAATAGCAATTGGAAATAGAAAGTTCATCGATTTGCCGGAATCAGAAGTTTTAAAAACTCTCCAAGCAATAAGTGAGTCAGGTCCAGCTAGCTATCCAGATGGTTCTCTAGCTAGCTCGGTTGAAGTAACGCCAGATCTAGGTAGAGATTTTCTAACGCAGAACATGTTTGCCCATGCGATGTCAGCGCATGGAAATGGCCATGGGTTTAATCAGGAAATTGCCGAAAGAGGAGCCCGGTATTGGGTGCGCAGAGTTGGAGCTGCGATTGTAATCTCCATAGATACAGTTAATCCATATGGTGGTTGGCAAGGCTCACTTGATCTAGCGCAATTTGAGTGGCTAAAAGAGACAATCTCTCAGAACCGAGACAGTTATGTAATCATCGCCTCACATCATCCATTACAAGATTTAGTAAATGGTTATTCACCCAATGGATTAAAGCGGATATTAAAAGAGGAGTTACTAGTTGAGCTCTCGAGATTCTCAAACGTGATCCTCTGGCTTGCGGGCCATACTCATCGGAACAAGATCGCCTACTTTGGGCCAGACGAATATCGTGGTTTTTGGCAGATTGAAACTTCAAGTCTCATAGATTGGCCTCAGCAAGGCCGAATCGTTGAAGTCTTTGAGGATAAAGATGGGGAGATATGTATCGGTACGACGATGTTTGATCATGCGGGAAGCATCGGAATCGATCCATCTCATATAAAACTCGATGATGTTCATAACCTTGCTGGACTCTCAAGGCTCTTGGCTGTTAATGATTGGCAGCGGCGAGGTGGACCTTTTGCGATTGAACGCAATGAGGGTCAGCCTCAAGATCGAAATGCGTTCTTACATCTTCCTGCGCGGTTGGCAATCTCCCACCGCGCGGCCTCGGCCTAGATCAACCAGTTATAAGAGCGTGTAACCCGACTTCGACCATATCGTTCAAAGTTCGCTCGCGGGCTTCGGAATCCATCGCCTCATGGGTAAAGACGTGATCGCTAATTGTCATGATTGCTAGCGCCCTACGGTTCTTTCGAGCCGCAATTGAATAGAGCTGATTAGCTTCCATCTCTAGCGCGAGAACACCATGTTGTTGGAGTTTCTTAGCTGAATCAGTCTCGTCATAGAAGAAGTCCATTGAAGATACGCCACCAACATGAACTCGCTCAAACTTCTTACTTGCCTCATAAGCAGCCATCAGAAGATGGAAATCGCAGTGTGGCGCAAAATCAAGGCCATTTGTGAAACGGCGATTGATGTTGGAATCAGTAGATGCAGTCATCGCAAGTACTAAGTCGCCGACTTTGGTTTTATCTTGGATACCGCCAGCGGTGCCGATTCGAATCGCAACTTGGACATCGTATTCATTGAAAAGTTCAGTCACATAAATCGAAGCAGATGGAAGACCCATACCGGTACCTTGAACAGATACTCGTTCACCTTTATAAGTTCCGGTAAAGCCGAACATGTTTCGAACGGAGTTGTATTGCTTGATGTTCTCAAGGTAATTGTCAGCAACCCATTTAGCTCTAAGTGGGTCACCAGGAAGAAGGATTCGTTCGGCGATTTCGCCCTTTGCTGCTCCGATATGTACGCTCATAGTTAGCGAACAATAACAAGTACGGCAGCAATAAAGTGCGAGATGAAGGCTGCGGCGGTTAAGGCATGAAATAACTCATGGAAACCAAACCAATTTATCGAGAAGTTTGGCTTCTTGAGCGCATAGATGATTGCGCCTGCTGAATAGAGAACTCCGCCAAGGGCAATTAATGAGAAGACCAATAAGCCACCAGCCTCATAGAAGTTGGGGAAATAGATGAAGGCCGCCCAACCCAGAGCGAGATAAATCGGAACGTAGAGCCACTTCGACGCATTAATCCAGAAGACGCGGAAGATGCCAGAGAGCAATGCCCCGCCCCACACGAGCGTCAAAAGTATTACTGCTTGCTGCTTTTCCAGCAGATAGATAGAGAACGGGGTGTAGGTGCCGGCAATTAAAAGCGGGATGTTGGCGTGATCGATTCGACGCCAGACTGCTTTAGCTGCGGGGCTCCAGGGAACTCGGTGATAGATAGCGCTACAGGTAAATAACGAGACCGCGGTTAGAGTGAAAATTGTGAGGGTCACGCGACCCCGTAGTTCAGAGGTAATGGTCACGAGCGTTAAGCCGGCAACAAGAGCGAGCGGTGACATCACCAAGTGAATGATGCCCCGCAACTTTGGTCTACTTAATACGTTCATAGATTCCTGTCATTTTGCGATCAAAAGAGACTAGTTTACTTCCGGTAAGAACAGCGGTTGCAATAATTATTGAATCAGAGATTCTAGTTTTATTGGTAGAACGAATTTTTGCTGCAAGGCTTGCTGTTTCACTTTCAAAAGAATAAATGGTCCCAATTAAATCTCGAATTTTGGATTCAGCTCTAGCAGCATGGATAGCTCCCAGCGAATGAGGTCTTATCAATGCTTCGGTTAGAGTTATTGCGCTTATTGCAAGAATAGGCCTGCTGCTGTTCATGAAGATTTCTTTCGCTTCTTCAAAATGAGTGTCGGTTTCGCGCAGAGCTGCTATAACCACTGTGGAATCTAAAAGTATTTGCTGTCCCACTCTTCCCTTTCCTTGATCAAGTCGAAACCCTCATACACCTCAGTCATACTTCCGAGAACTTCATCAAGAGTTTTCAGCCATTCCGAATCAACTGGAGTAACTACAAGTCGATTATCTTTGTTGATATGGAACTCAACTTGATCTCCTGGCTTTAGGGACATCTCTCGCAACACCTCTACTGGGATTGTGATCTGGTTCTTCGAACTTATCCGAGAAGAAGTGGCTCTTCCGCGCCTCGGGCGGGGAGATGTGGATTTCTTCCCGCTCTTCTTAGCCTTTACTTTGTTAGCCATAAGTAAAGGCTAACCCTAATTTGGTCGGCGTGTCGGGGGCTAAAAAGCGGCGTGTTTGGCTCACTTACCCGTTTTGACCGCCTCGTATGGCTTCCTATAGCCTCGCGCCCTTGTGTCCACAGGAGCGACACACCCGACCGCGTGGGTCGGAGTTTGAACGGGATGGAGATACGTAGTGCCAACAATTCAGCAGTTGGTCCGCAAGGGTCGCGTTGATAAGTCTGACAAGACAACAACGCCTGCTCTAAAGGGAAGCCCTCAACGTCGCGGCGTTTGCACGCGCGTTTACACAACAACGCCAAAGAAACCGAACTCAGCGCTTCGTAAAGTTGCACGTGTTCGTCTCACATCAGGAATGGAAGTAACTGCTTACATTCCAGGTGAAGGCCACAATCTTCAAGAGCACTCCATCGTTCTTGTTCGTGGCGGTCGCGTTAAAGATCTTCCTGGCGTTCGTTACAAAATCGTTCGCGGCTCCCTCGACACTCAAGGCGTGAAAGATCGTAAACAGGCACGTTCACGCTACGGAGCAAAGAAGGAGAAGAAGTAATGCCACGTAAAGGTCCAGCTCCGAAAACTCCAGTCGTCGCAGATCCGGTCTATAACTCTCCGGTTGTTACTGCGTTAATTAATAAAGTTCTTTCACATGGAAAGCGTTCAACTGCAGAGCGCATCGTTTATGACGCGCTAGAGAATTGCCGCGCAAAGACTGAAGTTGATCCAGTCATCACTTTGAAGCGCGCACTAGATAACGTCAAGCCAGCTGTTGAAGTTCGTTCACGTCGCGTTGGTGGCGCTACTTATCAAGTGCCGGTTGAAGTTAAAGCTGCACGTTCTATGACTCTTGGTCTTCGTTGGTTAGTTGATAACGCTCGCCTCCGTCGCGAGAAGTCAATGGCAGAACGTCTTGCTAACGAAATGATTGATGCATCAAATGGTTTGGGCGCCGCCGTTAAGAAGCGCGAAGACACTCACAAGATGGCTGAAGCAAACAAGGCGTTTGCTCACTACAGGTGGTAATGATGGCGACCGCAACTGCATTGGATCTCGCAAAAGTCCGCAATATCGGCATCATGGCGCATATTGATGCTGGAAAGACGACTACTACCGAGCGCATCCTTTTCTACACCGGTATTAACTACAAGATCGGTGAAGTACATGAAGGCGCTGCCACCATGGACTGGATGGAGCAAGAGCAAGAGCGCGGTATCACCATTACCTCTGCTGCTACTACTTGCCAGTGGAAGAACCACACCATCAACATCATCGATACCCCCGGTCACGTTGACTTCACCGTTGAAGTCGAACGTTCCCTCCGTGTTCTCGATGGCGCCGTCACAGTTTTCGATGGCGTAGCTGGCGTTGAGCCACAATCAGAAACAGTCTGGCGTCAAGCTGATAAATACAAAGTCCCAAGAATTTGTTTCGTAAATAAGTTAGACCGTACCGGCGCAAGCTTCGATCGTTGTGTTGAGATGATCGGTTCACGTCTTGGTGCGAAAGCGCTAGTTCTACAAATCCCAATCGGAGCCGAAGCTGATTTCATCGGCGTCGTCGATCTAATCGCGATGAAGGCTCTTACCTGGAGAGGCGAAACCCAGAAGGGCGAGGATTATGTTGTCGAAGAGATCCCAGCGGATCTAAAAGATAAGTGCGACAAGGCTCGCCATGACATGATCGAAATGCTCGCTGATTGTGATGACGCAATCATGGAGAAATATCTCGGTGGCGAAGAGTTAAGCGAAGATGAAATCATCGCTGGCATCCGTCGCGCGACCCTTGCATACAAATTAACCCCAGTCTTGACTGGTTCTGCATTTAAGAACAAGGGCGTACAGCCAATGCTCGATGCAGTAACTCGCTATCTTCCAAGCCCACTTGATATCGATGCAATCGTCGGCTCAAAGATGGGTAATAAAGAGGTAGAGATTGCGCGTAAGCCTGATGCATCAGAGCCTTATTCATCTCTTGCTTTCAAAATCATGAGCGATCCACACCTCGGAAAACTCACCTTCGTCCGTATTTATTCGGGCATTCTCGAGGCCGGAACCGGCGTTCTTAACTCCACCAAGGACCGTAAAGAGCGCATTGGAAAGATCTATCGCATGCACGCAAATAAGCGTGAAGAAATCCCGCAAGCCTCAGCTGGCGACATCATCGCCGTGATGGGTCTTAAGGACACGACTACCGGTGACACTCTCTGCGATGCTGACAATCCAGTAATCCTCGAGTCGATGGACTTCCCAGATCCAGTTATTCACGTTGCGATTGAGCCAAAGACGAAGGGCGATCAAGAGAAACTTAGCGTTGCTATCCAGCGTCTAGCTGAAGAAGATCCAACCTTCCATGTCCGCACCGATGAAGAAACCGGACAGACCATCATCGGCGGTATGGGCGAACTTCACCTAGAAATTCTCGTAGATCGTATGAAGCGCGAATTTAAAGTTGAAGCGAATGTCGGTAAGCCACAAGTTGCTTACCGCGAAACTCTTCGCAAGCCAGTTGATCGTTATGACTACACACATAAGAAGCAGACCGGTGGTTCTGGACAATTCGCAAAGGTCCAAATTGCACTCGAGCCGCTTCCAGTTGGTGCAGTCGAAGGTGGATACGAATTCGTAAACAAGATTACGGGTGGACGTATCCCTAAGGAGTACATCCCATCCGTTGATGATGGTTGCCAAGAGGCAATGCAGAGCGGACCACTTGCTGGTTATCCACTCACAGATGTACGTGTAAGTCTTCTTGATGGCGCATACCACGATGTTGATTCATCGGAGTTGGCCTTCAAGATTGCTGGAATCGCGGCGTTCAAGGAAGCGGCAAGACTTGCCGGTCCTGTTCTCCTCGAGCCAATGATGTCCGTTGAAGTCACTACCCCTGAAGATTTCATGGGCGACGTCATCGGCGATCTCAACAGCCGTCGTGGCCAAATCCAGGCCATGGATGAGCGAGCCGGTGCTCGCATCGTAAGGGCGCTTGTTCCGCTATCGGAGATGTTCGGCTATGTCGGCGATCTTCGAAGCAGAACACAGGGTCGCGCGAGTTACAGCATGCAATTCGATTCTTACGCAGAAGTTCCTGCGGCGGTATCGAAAGAAATCATCGCGAAGATTCGCGGCGAGTAGTACAACCTAAAGAAAAGAAAAAGGAGAAACCACAGTGGCAAAGGCAAAGTTCGAGCGGACAAAGCCGCACGCAAACATTGGCACCATTGGTCACATCGACCACGGTAAGACCACTCTTACTGCTGCGATTTCCAAGGTGCTTCACGACAAATATCCAGATGTAAACCCATTCACCCCATTCGATCAGATCGATAAGGCCCCTGAAGAGAAGGCCCGTGGTATCACCATTTCGATCGCACATATCGAGTACCAGACCGAGAAGCGTCACTATGCACACGTTGACTGCCCAGGTCACGCTGACTACATCAAGAACATGATCACCGGTGCAGCACAGATGGACGGTGCGATTCTTGTAGTTGCAGCAACTGATGGCCCAATGCCACAGACAAAGGAGCACGTTCTCCTTGCACGCCAGGTTGGCGTTCCTTCAATCGTCGTAGCTCTAAATAAGTCTGACATGGTTGATGACGAAGAAATTCTTGCTCTAGTTGAGGAAGAAGTTCGCGACCTTCTAAACAAGTATGAGTTCCCAGGTAAGGACACCCCGATCGTCCGTATCTCTGCACTCAAGGCTCTCGAAGGAGATGCTGCTTGGGCCGACAAGATCATCGAGCTTATGAACGCCGTTGATTCATTTATCCCACAGCCAACTCGCGAAGTTGATAAGCCATTTTTGATGCCAGTCGAAGATGTATTCACCATCACCGGCCGTGGCACCGTTGTAACCGGACGTATCGAGCGCGGTATCGTCAAGGTAAACGAAGAAGTTGAAATCGTTGGTATCCGTCCAGATTCACAGAAGACAGTTATCACCGGTGTTGAAATGTTCCGCAAGCTCCTCGATGAGGGACAAGCTGGTGAGAACGTCGGTCTTCTTCTCCGTGGTTTGAAGCGCGAAGATGTTGAGCGTGGTCAGGTTGTTTGCAAGCCTGGCTCCGTTACACCTCACACTGAGTTTGAAGCCTCCGCTTACATCCTTTCAAAGGATGAGGGCGGTCGCCACACTCCGTTCTTCAACAACTACCGTCCTCAGTTCTACTTCCGTACAACTGACGTAACTGGTGTTGTAACACTTCCATCCGGAACCGAAATGGTTATGCCTGGCGACAACACTTCAATGTCTGTTGTCCTAATTCAACCAATCGCTATGGAAGAAGGACTCCGCTTCGCTATCCGTGAAGGTGGCCGCACCGTTGGTGCAGGTCGCGTAACCAAGATCAGCAAGTAACTAATAGATAAGTAAAGAAGTAATGGATAGGGCGGGATAAGCCCGCCCTATCTAGAGAAGAAAGAGGAAACGAACATGGCGGGACAGAAAATCCGCATCAGGCTCAAGGCCTATGACCATGAGGTGATCGATACCTCGGCGAAGAAAATCGTCGAAACTGTCGAGCGCACTGGTGCAACGGTCGCTGGCCCAGTTCCGCTACCAACAGAGAAGAACACCTATTGTGTGATTCGTTCTCCTCACAAATACAAAGACAGCCGCGAACATTTTGAGATGCGCACCCACAAGCGTCTAATCGACATCATCGATCCAACGCCAAAGACTGTGGATTCATTGATGCGCCTCGATCTTCCTGCTGGCGTCGATATCGAGATCAAGCTCTAAGGGAGAACTGAGATGACTACTACACAATCTAAGAGCAGCACGATCAAGGGAATCCTTGGCGTGAAGCTCGGTATGACTCAGGTCTTCGATGAGAATAACAAGGTAATTCCTGTGACTGTCGTTGAAGCTGGTCCATGCGTTGTAACTCAAGTACGTACGCTTGAGAAAGATGGCTACGAAGCAGTCCAACTTGCTTTCGGTGCAATCGATCCAAGAAAAGTAACCAAGCCACAATCTGGACAGTTCGCAAAAGCTGGCGTTACTCCTCGTCGCTATGTCGGCGAGATTCGCACCGCTGCCGCTGCTAATTACACAGTCGGTCAAGAAGTTAAAGCTGACACCTTTGCCGCTGGCGAAGTTGTCGATGCGCAAGGAACCTCACTTGGTAAGGGAACGGCTGGCGTTATGAAGCGCCACAACTTCCGCGGATTTGGTGATGGCCATGGTGTTGAGCGTAAGCACCGCACCTCAGGTTCGATTGGTAACCGCACAACTCCTGGTCGCGTATTCCGTGGCAAGCGAATGAGCGGTCGCATGGGATTAGACACTGTCACACTTCAAAATCTCACTATTCATTCTGTTGATGCCGAGAAGAACTTGATTCTTGTTAAGGGCTCAATCCCTGGCCGCAATGGTTCAAAAGTTGTCATCCGTACCGCTTCAAAGAGCGTTGCGAGTGAAGTAATGAAGAAGGCAGGTGCGTAATGGCTCTTACTGTTGAAGTTAAAGATGCAAAGGGCGGAAAGGCCGGAACCTTTGATCTTCCTGCTGAGATCTTCGATGTCCAGGTAAATGTCCCACTAATCCACCAGGTTGTAACTGCACAACTAAATGCAGCTCGCCAAGGAACACATAAGGCGAAGAACCGCGGTGAAGTAAGTGGTGGTGGAAAGAAGCCTTTCAAACAGAAGGGAACCGGTCGCGCCCGCCAAGGTTCGACACGTTCACCAAACCAACGTCATGGTGGCGTTGCACAAGGTCCAGTCCCTCGTAAGTATGACGAGCGGACTCCTAAGAAGATGATTAAGGCTGCGCTCCGCGGAGTTCTATCTGATCGTCAACGTAATGAGCGGATTCATGTTGTCTCCGAAGTTACGACTGAGATAAATACAAAGTCGGCGCTCTCCGCAGTCCGTCAATTCTCAGATCGCGCTCGCCTTCTTGTAGTACTCGCTCATGGCGAAGAGGCTGCCTGGAGATCGCTACGTAACGAAACTGATCTTCACCTAATCCGTCAGGATCAATTAAATGCTTATGACGTTGTCGTTGCTGATGACATTGTCTTCTCCAAGAAAGCAATCACTGAGTTTGTAGCGGGCCCAGCAAAAGGCGCTTCTGCAAAAGCAGTCGGTCGCGAATCTGAGTTAGTTGAGGTGTCAGCATGAGAGACCATCGCTCCGTTCTAATAGCGCCTGTCGTATCTGAGAAGTCATACGGCATGCTCGATGAGAACAAGTACACCTTCATCGTTGCACCTGATGCTAATAAGACCGAGATCAAGATCGCGGTTGAAAAGGTATTTAAAGTTCGCGTTCTCAAGGTCAACACAATGAACCGTGAAGGAAAGCGAAAGCTAACCCGTTTTGGAATGGGCAAGAGAAGTGACACCAAGCGTGCGATCGTGCAAGTTGCGCCTGGCGACCGTATCGACATCTTTGGAGGTCCCGTCTCCTAGTCGCTCGCGATTAGGTAAAGGGAGAAGGGATAACAAATGGCACTTCGTAATCTAAAACCGGTGACACCAAGCTCACGCGGTCGCATCGTTCCGGATTTCTCCGAGGTAACTCGTAGTACTCCTGAGAAGTCGTTGATCCGTCCGATCAACTCTAAGGGCGGTCGTAACGCAGCTGGTCGCATCACCACACGCCATCAAGGTGGCGGACATAAGCGCGCCTATCGCGTAATCGATTTTCTCCGCAACGATAAAGATGGCGTCCCAGCCACAGTTGCACATATCGAATATGACCCCAATCGTTCTGCTCGTATCGCTCTTCTTCACTTTGCTGATGGCGAGAAGCGTTACATCATCTGCCCAGAGGGTGTAGTTCAAGGTACAAAGATTGAGAATGGTCCATCTGCGGATATCAAGCCGGGCAATAACTTGCCACTACGCAATATCCCAGTCGGTACAAATATTCACGCAATCGAGACTCGTCCAGGTGGCGGCGCACGTATCGCACGTTCTGCTGGCGCTGGCGTGCAGCTCGTTGCAAAAGATGGTCCATATGCACAACTCCGTATGCCATCTGGTGAAATTAGAAATGTTGATGTTCGTTGCCGCGCCACAGTAGGTGTAGTTGGCAATGCAGAACAATCAAATATCAACTCTGGAAAAGCTGGTCGCTCCCGTTGGAAGGGTCGTCGCCCAACTGTCCGTGGTGTTGTTATGAACCCAGTCGATCACCCACATGGTGGTGGCGAAGGAAGAACCTCTGGAGGTCGCCATCCTGTTTCACCTTGGGGTAAGCCTGAAGTTCGCACTCGTAAGAAAAAAGCGAGTGATCAATTAATTGTCCGTCGCCGTCCAAGCAATAAGAGCCGATAGGAGATCCTTAAGTGCCACGTAGTTTGAAAAAGGGTCCATTTGTAGATCATCACCTTGAAAAGAAGGTTGATGCTCAGAATGAGAAGAACACCAAGACTGTAATCAAGACTTGGTCCCGTCGCTCAATGATTACTCCTTCGATGATCGGCCACACCATCGCGGTACACGATGGTCGTAAGCATGTTCCGGTCTATGTCACCGAAGCGATGATCGGTCACAAGCTTGGTGAGTTTGCACCAACTCGTACATTTAAAGGCCACGTCAAGCAAGAAGATCGGACGGTGAAGCGTGCCGAATAACACTCCACTAATCGCGAAAGCTTCGGTAACGAACGTTCGCGTTACACCTCAAAAGGCTCGCCGAGTTGTGAATTTAATCCGCGGCCAGCGCGCTGATGAGGCGATCCGAATCGCTAAATTCTCACCACAAGTCGCTGTCTCTGAGAGCGTCTACACACTTCTTAACTCTGCAGTTGCTAATGCAAAGCAGAAAAACCCTGCAATCCGCGATGCTTCAGAGCTATGGGTCACCGAAGCGCTCGTTGATGAGGGTTACACAATGAAGCGTTATCGTCCACGTGCCCAAGGTCGTGGCTACCAAATCTTGAAGCGCTCTTCACAGATTTCAGTCGTTCTCTCGGATGATAAGAACTATCGCCCGATCTCTAAGGCTGAACAACGTAAACGCGCTAAGGCTGCAGCAGAAGTTGCCGCTGCTGAAACTTCTGAAGTTGTCGCTGAAGCTGCTCCAGCAAAGAAAGCGCCGGCCAAAAAAGCAACAGCTAAAAAGGCGCCAGCCAAGAAAGCTGCACCAAAGAAGGAGGCCAACTAAATGGGTCAAAAAATAAATCCACATGGCTTCCGCCTTGGTATCACCACTGAATTCAAGTCACGTTGGTATGCCGAGAAGCTCTACAAAGATTATGTAAAGGAAGATGTTGAGATCCGTCGTCTGATGGAGAAGAAGATGGAGCGCGCTGGAGTATCTCGAATTGAAATCGAGCGTACTCGTGAGCGAGTTCGTATCGATCTTCACACTGCGCGTCCCGGAATTGTTATCGGGCGTCGCGGCACTGAAGCCGATCGTCTCCGCCTTGATCTTGAGAAGATGACTGGAAAGCAAGTCCAGTTAAACATCCTCGAAGTTAAGAATCCAGAAATTGACGCACAACTCGTCGCCCAAGGAATTGCAGAACAGCTCGCTGCTCGTGTTTCTTTCCGCCGCGCAATGCGTAAGGGAATGCAGACTGCGTTTAAAGCTGGCGCAAAGGGCGTCCGTGTTCAATGCGGTGGCCGACTTGGTGGCGCTGAAATGTCACGTTCTGAGTTCTATCGCGAGGGTCGCGTTCCACTACATACTCTTCGCGCCGATATTGATTATGGCTTCCATGAGGCGCATACAACTTTCGGTCGCCTAGGAGTAAAGGTTTGGATCTACAAGGGTGAAGTAATTGAGTCTCGCGCAGAGCGCGAAGCCGCTGCACTCGCTGCTGCTAAGGCGCAAAAGTCGGATCGTCCACGTCGCGCACCTCGCGCACCACGTGGCGAAGTCACCACAACAACTGTTGAAGCTCAAGCACCAGCTGCAGAAGCAGCGCCGGCTAGTGCTCCAGCAAGCGAAGGAGGCGAGGCGTAAATGTTGATCCCACGTCGCGTTAAGTATCGTAAACAACATCGCCCTACCCGTTCTGGTAAATCCAAGGGTGGAACCGCTGTTGCATTCGGTGACTTCGGACTTCAAGCAACTGAGGGTGGTTATGTAACCAACCGTCAGATTGAAGCAGCACGTATCGCAATGACTCGATACATCAAGCGTGGTGGAAAGGTTTGGATAAATGTTTATCCAGATCGCCCACTAACTAAGAAGCCAGCCGAAACTCGTATGGGTTCGGGTAAGGGTTCACCAGAATTCTGGATCGCAAACGTCAAGCCAGGCCGAGTTCTTTTTGAGATCTCCGGCGTGAATCTTGAGACTGCACAAGCTGCGCTTTCACGCGCCGCTCACAAACTTCCAGTCAAGTCCCGCGTTGTACTACGTGAGGAGGCATAAAGATGTCAAAGATAACTAAGGCAGAAGAATTCCGCGGCAAATCAACCGAGGATCTACAAGAGAAACTAAAAGAGTTGAAGGAAGAACTATTCAATCTCCGCTTCCAGGCCGCTACTGGCCAACTTGAGAGCCATGGTCGATTGACTGCGGTCCGTAAAGAGATAGCACGTCTTTACACAATCTTGCGTGAACGTGAACTAGGTATCGGAGGTGCTGCATGAGCGAGAAACGCAACTTCCGAAAAGTTCGCGAAGGTATCGTCGTAAGCGACAAGATGGATAAGACCGTTGTCGTAAAAGTTGAAGACCGCGCAAAGCATGGCCTCTACTCAAAGGTCATCACAAAGAATAAGAAGTTCAAGGCGCACGATGAAACTAACTCTGCCGGAGTTGGTGATCTCGTACGCATTATGGAAACCCGACCACTCTCTGCAACAAAGCGTTGGCGAGTAGTAGAGATCATCGAGAAGGCGAAGTAACCATGATTCAAGCAGAATCACGTCTACGTGTAGCGGATAACACCGGAGCTCGCGAGCTTCTCTGTATCCGCGTTCTCGGTGGCGCAAAGCGCCGCTACGCTGGAATTGGCGATGTAATCGTCTGCTCTGTCAAGGATGCAATCCCTGGCGGCCAGGTTAAGAAGGGCGAAGTCGTAAAGGCGGTAATCGTCCGAGTCGCAAAAGAGAATCGTCGCGCTGATGGTTCTTACATCAGATTTGATGAGAATGCCGCAGTCATCATCAAGGATGACAATGAACCACGCGGTACTCGTATCTTCGGACCGGTTGCACGCGAACTGCGCGACAAGCGATTTATGAAGATCATCTCACTTGCTCCGGAGGTGCTCTAAATGCGTATTAAGAAGGGCGACAAAGTTCTTGTTATTGCCGGAAAAGATAAAGGCTTGACTGGAACGGTCCTAAATGTGAACACCAAGACTGGTCGCGTTACCGTTGAAGGTGTTAACCGCGTAAAGCGCCATACCAAGGAAGAAAATTCACAACGGGGCGCCAAAGTTGGCGGCATCTTGAACGTTGAAGCTCCAATTCATTACTCAAATGTCATGCTTCTTGCAGATGACGACAAGGCGACCCGGATTGCAGTCCGTAAAGATGAGGATGGAAAGAACATCCGAATCGCACGTCGCACAGGAGGGGATATCTAATGTCGACCGCTACTGCGCCACGCCTTAAGTCTCGCTACAAGAGCGATGTTGTGGCTGCGCTACAACAGCAATTCGGTTACAAGAACCGGATGCAGATCCCAACTCTCTCCAAGATTGTCGTAAACATGGGCGTTGGCGAAGCTGCCAAAGACTCCAAGTTAATTGAAGGAGCCGTTCGCGATCTCACTGTAATCACCGGTCAGAAGCCAGTCGTTACAAAAGCTCGTAAATCAATCGCTAACTTCAAGCTCCGTGAGGGACAACCAATCGGTGCACATGTAACTCTCCGCGGCGATCGCATGTGGGAGTTCATGGATCGACTTCTATCGGTATCACTTCCTCGTATTCGCGACTTCCGTGGACTCTCTCCAAAGCAGTTTGATGGAAGCGGTAACTACACCTTCGGTCTAACCGAGCAGGTCGTGTTCCCAGAAATCGAACAAGATAAGTTGGATCGCGTTCGCGGAATGGATATCACAATCGTTACATCGGCCAAGAATGATGATGAAGGTCGCGCGTTGCTACGTGCGCTCGGATTCCCATTCCGGGATTAATAGGAGACCACTCAATGGCAAAGACATCACTTAAGGTCAAAGCGAGCCGCAAGCCTAAGTTCAAGGTTCGTGGATACACCCGCTGCCAACGCTGCGGTCGTCCCCACTCGGTCTATCAGAAATTCGGCATCTGCCGAGTCTGCTTCCGCGAGATGGCTCACCGTGGTGAGCTTCCTGGCATCACAAAAGCTTCCTGGTAACAACTATTAGGTAGGTCTCGAAAGAGAAACCACCTGAAGAAAGGCGATAAGCCAAATGGCAATGACAGATCCGATCGCAGACATGCTCACTCGTCTGCGTAACGCGAATACTGCTTACCATGACACGGTTGCAATGCCGTCATCATCGGTAAAGGTACGTATCGCAGAGATCCTTCAGAAAGAAGGATACGTAGCAGGTTACAAAGTGACCGATAACCAAGAAGGTTTCGGCAAGACTCTTGTGATCGATTTGAAGTACGGCTCAAACCGTGAACGTTCTATCGCAGGACTTCGTCGCGTTTCCAAGCCAGGACTTCGCGTCTATGCAAAGTCAACTGGGTTACCAAAAGTTCTTGGTGGGCTTGGCGTTGCAATCATCTCGACATCACAAGGTCTATTGACTGATCGACAGGCAAATAAGCAAGGCGTAGGCGGAGAAGTTCTCGCCTACGTATGGTGATCACTATGTCACGTATCGGAAAAATGCCAGTCACAGTTCCTAGCGGCGTTGAGGTAACTCTTAATGGCCAAGATCTTTCTATCAAAGGTCCAAAGGGAACTCTCACACATAATTTCCCAGAGCTAATCAAGGCTGTTAAGGAAGAGAGCTCGATTGTCATTTCGCGCGCTAACGATGAACGTCTCGCGAAATCTCTACATGGTCTATCACGTACGCTCGTAGCAAACATGATCACGGGCGTAACCCAGGGTTACTCCAAGAAGATTGTGATTACAGGCGTGGGTTTCAAAGTAGCTGCAAAGGGCAAGGATCTCGAGTTTGCGCTCGGCTACTCACACCCAGTCGCTTTCCCAGCTCCAACCGGAATCACATTTACAGTCGAATCACCAACTGAGTTGGTTGTTACTGGCGTTGATAAGCAACTCGTCGGCGAGACTGTTGCAAAGATCCAGAAGCTCCGTAAGTCCGATCCATATAAAGGTAAGGGATTACATCTTCAAGGTCAGCGCATCCGTCGCAAGGCTGGAAAGACAGGTAAGAAGGCATGAATATCACTAAAAAGATTGTTAAAGGGTCTTCTCAGATCGCTCGCGCACGTCGCCACTTCCGTGTTCGTAAGCGGATTTCGGGCACAACAGAGCGTCCACGACTTGTCGTAACTCGATCTGCGCGCCATCTCGTTGCACAGATAGTTGATGACACCAAAGGTCATACTTTGGCCTCTGCCTCAACTATGGAAAAAGATCTTCGCGCTCAATCAGCCGATAAAACAAAGAAGGCTCGCACCGTGGGCCAACTTGTTGCTGACCGCGCAAAGGCAAAAGGAATCACCCAGGTCGTATTTGATCGCGGTGGTAACCGTTACACCGGACGCGTTGCTGCACTTGCCGATGGTGCTCGCGAGAATGGATTGGACTTCTAATGGCAACTGAAGAAATTAAGACAGCCGAAGCTGGCGAGAAGCCCAAGCGCGGCGGCCGCGATAAGCGCGAACGTCGTGATGGTGGCGAGGGACGCGAGAAGTCTCCTTATATTGAGCGCGTAGTCTTTATCAACCGCGTTGCAAAGGTCGTATCTGGTGGTCGTCGTTTCTCCTTCACCGCTCTAGTTGTTCTCGGTGATGGAAATGGAACTGTCGGCGTTGGTTATGGCAAAGCAAAGGAAGTTCCACAAGCAATTGCGAAAGCTGTTGAAGAAGCGAAGAAATCCTTCTTCAAAGTCCCACGTATTCAAGGAACAATTCCTCACCCAGTACAAGGTGAAGATGCTGCTGGCGTAGTTCTGCTTCGCCCAGCTGCTCCTGGTACCGGTGTTATCGCAGGAGGCCCAGTCCGTGCTGTTCTTGAGTGCGCTGGAATCACCGATGTTCTAACAAAGTCTCTCGGATCAAATAATCCGATCAACATGGTCCACGCAACTGCAACAGCGCTAAAGAATCTTGAAGATCCTGCTGCGATTGCTGCACGTCGTGGTCTTCCACTTGAGCGCGTTGCTCCAGCAGCAATCATCCGCGCTATGACAACAACGGCAGGTGCGTAATGCCACGTTTAAAGGTAACTCAAGTTCGTTCCAAAGTCGGCAACGCCCCAGATCAACGCGAAACACTTCGCTCTCTTGGTTTGAAGCGAGTCGGCGATGTCGTCGTTAAAGAAGATCGCCCCGAAATTCGCGGCATGGTCTACAACGTTCGTCATCTCATCAAAGTTGAGGAGGTCGAGTAATGGTGCTTAAGGCGCATCATCTCCGTCCAGCACCAGGTGCTAAGAAGGAGAAGACTCGTAAGGGTCGCGGTGAAGGTTCCAAAGGAAAGACCTCAGGTCGTGGCGGAAAAGGAACGCGTGCACGTAACGTGGTTCGCGCTGGTTTCGAAGGTGGCGCAATGCCACTTGTTCAGCGTCTTCCAAAACTCCGTGGCTTTAAGAACCCAGCCAAAGTTGAATACCAAGCGGTTAACGTCTCAACTATCAATGCTCTCTTTCCAAAGGGTGGCGATGTAAGTGTTGAGGATCTCTATAAAGTTGGCGCTGCCCGCGCAGGCCACCCAGTTAAGGTCCTTGGAAATGGCGATATCTCCGTTAAGGTAAATGTCACCGCACATAGCTTCTCTACATCAGCATCCGAGAAGATTGCTGCTGCTGGCGGAAGCGTGAAGACTCTCTAATTAGGTAATCGAGCTCAAGGAGAAGAACGTGTTGCTATCAGTATTTGGTAAGGCATTTAAAACGCCTGACTTACGTCGCAAAATCTTCTTCACCCTTGCCATCATGGCGCTCTTCCGGTTTGGATCAGTCGTCCCAACCCCGGGTGTCTCTTATGTAGCGGTCCAGAAATGTCTCGCTAATGTGGATACTGGCGGTCTATTAGGACTGGTAAATCTATTTAGCGGTGGTGCACTTCTACAGCTCTCTGTCTTCGCGCTCGGAATCATGCCTTACATTACGGCCTCGATCATCGTCCAACTTTTGACTGTCGTTATCCCTAGATTCGATGCGCTTAAGAAAGAAGGACAATCCGGTACAGCGAAGTTAACTCAATACACTCGTTATCTAACGATTGGCCTCGCTGTTCTACAGACATCAGGTCTAATTGCGGTCGCACGTACCCCGGGCCGTTTAATCAATGGATGTACTGAGGACATCATTCCGGACACATCCTGGATGCGAATCCTCACGATGGTAGTTGTTATGACTGCTGGAACTTCGGTGGTTATGTGGCTCGGTGAATTGATTACTGATCGTGGCGTTGGAAACGGTATGTCGATTCTTATCTTTACCTCGATTGCTGCGACATTCCCATCACAACTCTGGGCGATTCGTCTTTCACGTGGCTGGCTCACTTTCGCATTCATCATGGCGGTCGGAGTCTTGATTGTTGCTGCCGTTGTATTTGTTGAACAATCTCAGCGACGTATCCCGGTCCAGTACGCAAAGAAGCAGATTGGTCGCCGCGAGTACGGCGGAACAACTACCTATATCCCAATCAAGGTAAACCAATCAGGCGTTATCCCAGTCATTTTTGCTTCCTCACTTCTCTATATACCTTCCTTGGTCGCTAACTTCACCAATTCCCAGGCGCCATGGGCGGTATGGATTAGCACTAACTTCGTCACTGGCGATCACCCGATTTACATCGCTTCCTATGCGCTACTAATTATCTTCTTTGCTTACTTCTATGTTGCTATTACCTTCAACCCAGAAGAAACCGCTGAGAATATGCGTAAATACGGTGGCTTCATTCCGGGTATCCGCGCTGGAAAACCAACTAGCGATTATCTCCAATACGTTCTAACTCGTATTACCGCTCCAGGTTCGCTCTATCTAGCTCTCGTTGCAATCATCCCAATCATTGCGCTGATTCTCTTCGGAGCATCGCAGCAATTCCCATTTGGTGGAACGGCGATCTTGATTATCGTCGGCGTTGGTCTTGATACTGCAAAGCAGATTGAGTCCCAACTACAACAGCGTTCATACGAGGGATTCCTCCGCTAATGCGTTTAGTCCTGGTTGGACCACCAGGCGCAGGAAAAGGAACTCAAGCAGCTCTCCTCGCCGGCCATTACAAGATCCCGCATATTTCAACTGGCGATATCTTCCGCGCTAATTTGAAATCTGGCACTGAACTTGGTTTGCAAGCAAAGAGCTATATGGATAAGGGCGAGCTTGTTCCAGATTCCGTTACAAATGCGATGGTTAAAGATCGCTTGACCCATGCTGACGCTGAGAATGGATTTTTGCTTGATGGTTTTCCGCGCAACGTCGCTCAAGCTGAAGTTTTACGGGCTTTCCTTGGCGAACGTAATCGACCACTCGATGCCGTCGTTGAGTTCTCGATCGATAACGCTGAAATTATCAAGCGACTTTCTAGCCGTCGTACTTGTAAGGCTTGCGGAAAAATTTTCGCTAGCGACCTTGAGAAGTGTGATTCATGCAGCGGTGAGCTTTACCAACGCGATGACGATAAAGAAGATGTCATAGCCCGTCGCCTTGAGGTTTATTCGGAACAGACTGCGCCAATCGTCACTTTCTATCGCCAAGAAGGCCTTTTAATAACGATTTCTGCGCTCGGCGAGGTAGGCGTAATCACCGACAACGTAGTTCGCGCGCTCTCTTCAAAGGTAAATTAATTTATGGCGATCCAGATAAAGACTTTGGATCAGCTAAAGACGATGCGTCGTGCCGGACTTCTCGTCCGTGGCACTCTTGATCTAGTCAAATCTCAAATTAAAGCTGGAATAACAACGAGCGCACTTGATGCAGTTGCTGAAGCGAATATCAAACGCGGTGGCGGAACTTCAAACTTCAAGGGCTATCACGGATTCCCGGCCACAATCTGTGTATCGATCAACGATGAGATTGTCCATGGGATTCCGGGCGAACGAATGATCATGCCGGGGGATGTTGTCTCAGTTGATTGCGGTGCGATTATTGATGGCTGGCACGGAGATGCTGCATTTACTGTGATTGTGGATCCCGTTGATAGCGAACAACAGAAAATGCTTGACGTCTGTGAAGAATCAATGTGGGTCGGAATTGCGGCCGGTAAAGCGGGAGCAAAACTCTCTGATATTGGATATGCAATTGAGAGTTATATAAATTCTCAAGGTAAGTACGGAATCCTCCGCGAGTATGGTGGACACGGAATTGGTACGGCGATGCATATGGAGCCACATATCCTCAACTACGGAAAGCCGGGAAATGGCCCCAAGATCGAACCAGGAATGGTCTTTGCGATTGAGCCGATGATTACTTTGGGCTCAGAACGTACTCGAGTACTTGAGGACAATTGGACCGTTGTTACCGTAGATAAGTCTCGAGGCTCTCATTTTGAGAATTCATATTGCATCGCTCCGGACGGGAAACCTTTCGTACTTACTGCTGTCGACGGTGGCCGCTCCGAATTAGCTCGATTTGGCGTTGAAATTTCGGAGCTACTCACATGAGCCGAGCCGAACAGCGCGAAAAGCGAGCCAGAATCAAGGCTTTGTTGATTGAAAAAGGGCTAGATGCGATAGTCCTTCGCAAGGGTGCGAATGTTGCTTGGATTATTGGTGGCCGGGCGCATATCCCAACCACTTTAGAACTTTCATGTATGGATTTAATTGTCTATCAAGATCGAATTATTGTTGTCACCAACAAAATAGAAGCAGCGCGCCTTAAAGATGAAGAGTTAAGCGGTGATGAAGAGTTAATAGTTGTTAATTGGTTTGAGGGTAGAGATGCCCAACTTCCAAAAGGTCTGCGAATCGGAATTGATGGTCCCGATACTGAGCGAACTAATATCCAAGGAGATATCGAATCACTCCGCCGTAACTTAAATGAGTTTGAGGTAGCCCGACTTAAAGAGATTGGACGTGATGCAACCGAGGCTCTTGAAGAGGCAATGCTTGATGTTGATAACGATGAGAGCGAAGTTGAGGTTGCGGGAGAAATCGCCGAAGAGCTATGGGAACGAAATTTAGAACCGGTAGTTCTCTTAGTTGCAGGTGAAGATCGAATCAAGAAATATCGCCACCCACTTCCAACTACTTCTCGAGTTGGAAATTTAGCAATGGGAGTTATCTGTGCTCGGCGCAAGGGTTTGATCGCTAGCGTCACCCGAATTATTCATTTTGGCCCACTCGCTAGTGAAGTTGAAGAGAACTATTCAAAGCTATTAAATGTTGAAGCGGCCTTCCTCGATGCTACGAAACCGGGAACTACTCTGGCTGATGCCTTCAAAGCTGGCCAACTTGAATATTTAAAGCAAGGTTTTGATCGTGATGAATGGACTTATCATCATCAAGGTGGGCCGACCGGTTACCTACCGAGAGATTTCACTGCTCATGAGAAGACCGATCAGTTAATCCAAGTTCGAAATGCCATTGCCTGGAATCCAAGCGCGGCCGGACTAAAGGTGGAGGACACCTTGGTGATAACCGAGAATGGATTTGAGTTTCTGACTGGGGGGAGCGAGTGGCCGAGCCTGAAAGTGGCGGGTCGAGAGCGCCCAAATATCGCTATCCGTTGACCTAATCGTTATCGAACGAGCATTGACCAGGCTCGCATTGAGCACAAGACTGCGTAGTGGTCAGACCTCTTCGGCCTGGCTAGATACGAGGTAATTGATGGTTCGCTACGGGGTTATTGGCGCAGGCGCCATGGGCCGTGAGCATATTGAGAACCTCAAACACATTCCGGGAACTTCAGTCACAGCTCTCGCTGATCCATTTCCTGAGTCACTCGAGCGAGCGAAGAGTTTGATCGATGGTGAGGTCAAGACTTTTTCTGATCACCGAGCGCTTCTCGAATCTAATCTTGTTGATGCGGTGATTATTGCGACTCCTAACTACACACATGTTGATGTCCTTAAAGATGCGCTCGCTACCTCCCTTCATGTATTTATCGAAAAACCACTCTGCACGACTATTGAAGATTGTTTAAATGTAATTACTTGGTCAAAGAATCGAACTGGACTTGTCTGGATGGGTCTTGAGTATCGCTACATGCCCCCAGTCGCTGAGTTAATCAAGATTGTTCATGGCGGCGGAGTTGGCGAAGTGCAACAAGTGACGATTCGCGAACACCGTGAACCTTTCTATCCAAAAGTTGGCGACTGGAATCGCTTCCGTAAAAAGACTGGCGGAACATTAGTTGAGAAATGTTGTCACTATTTCAATTTAATGGACCACATTGCCGGGGAGACCCCAGTCAGAGTCTTTGCTTCTGGTGGCCAGCGAGTTAATTTCTTAGATGAAGTTTATGATGGTAAGCGCGCCGATATGCTCGATAGCGCCTATGTAATCGTCGAATATGCAAGCGGCAAGCGCGCGATGCTTGATCTATGCATGTTTGCAGAAAACACAGTTGATAAGGAATACATCTCAGTAACAGGGGATGCTGGAAAGATTGAGTCTTTCCTACCTTCACTTGAAATTCGCCATGGAAAACGAGCTGCCGTCGGAAACTTCAAAGAGTGGACCTACGCTGCCGGAAAGACGAAAGATCTTGATATCCGAAAAGTCTGGGATGACTCAATTGAGTATCTCGGCTTTCATTATGGGGCTTCTTACCTAGAGCATAAGAAGCTTCATAAAGCGATTATTGAGGGTGGAAAGCCCGAAGTTACGCTCGAAGAGGGGCTGCGCAGCGTCGCTACCGGATTAGCTGCTCATAAGAGCATCGATGAAGGTCGCCCGGTATTGATGAGTGAAGTTTTGCCAGCGGGGTGGAATTAATGAATAGCTGCACTTTGATTGCACTCGCCCGGCCTACATTTCAAGTTGATGCAGCACAGAAATTCTTTGATCAAGCACGCGCTTTACTTGAAGGGCTAGGCGTCACAGTCAATGGCCCGACTAATCTAGTCATGACGCCTGAAGAAACTGAGTCAGCTAAAGCAAATTTAAAGAGCGATGAAGATCTTTATATTCTGCTCAATGCTTCGTTCTCCGATGCATCGCCCGCGGTTTCACTTTTGGCTGGCGTAAAAGGGAATGTTCTACTCTGGTCGGTCCGAGAATTTGGAAATGTTGGTGATCGCCTGCTTTTGAATTCAATGTGCGGATCAAACCTGGCATCTCATGCGCTGCGCACCGCTGGAAAGAGCGCGGTACATATCCATGGAAATCCGGACGAGGCTCATATCAAAGAATCACTTAGAGATGCGCTTTCCGGAAAATTACCCGACATCGGTGAGCCCACTCGAGTGAATGGTGAAAAAGCAGAGAGCGATAAAGTTGATCAAGCACTAGCTTCGCTAAAAGGTAAGAAGATTGGCGCAATCGGTGATGCTCCGACTGGATTTACGCCATGTAATTATGATGCGGGAATTTTGCAGCAATATTTTGGCCTCGAAGTAATTAACAAATCAATTCCAGAAATCTTTGCTGATATCGCTGCAGTCTCGCTTGATGAAGAGAGCGTTGAATATAGGAGTGCTTGTGAAGCCCAGCCATCTCTGAAGGATGTTCCCGAGAAAGAAGCTCGGGTAAATGCAAGCACTCGGGTTGCGTTACAAGAGTGGATTGGCGCTAACGAACTCTCGGCCATTGCGATGCGCTGTTGGCCTGAATTTGCAGTTGATTTAGGGGCTTGTCCATGCGGGGCCATGGGTAGAACGGCAACGAGTGGAACCCCGGCTGCCTGTGAGCGCGATGTATACGGCGCTGTAACGATGATGCTTTTAGAGGCGCTCGGCTCCGGGACCAACTATCTCGTCGACACGGTTGATCTTGATGAAAGCGAAGGAATTATTCGAATTTGGCACTGCGGCTCTGCATCTACAGAACTCGCTGTTGATCCAAAGAATGCAACGCAGTACATCCACTGCAATAGAAAACTAGGTGTGGCCGGTAACTTCCCCTTGAAGACCGGTCCTGTTGTCCTTGTTCGGCTGGATTCCGATATCGATCCAGCAAACAAGAGCAAACTCCGATTGGTAATGACTAGTGGTGAATCACTATCGGCCCCTAATCGGTTCCAAGGTAATACCGCGACGGTGCGGACAAATGCTCCAGCGCGACAACTCGTGAATGGGTTAATCCAAAATGGATTTCCACATCACACAGTTGTCTCATGGCGCGATATCCGTCCCGAAGTACGAAGGATGGCGGAACGGCTCGCCATTCCGCTAACCGAGTGGTAATCAGATGATTCACCACCCCTCGAATAAGGAGAAAGAATGAAAGTAAGCATGAGCACAGGAGCGGTCAAGGGCTAATGAACTCTCCGGTTGTAAAAGTTCCACCTCGACTCCAATCACAGGCGCGGCTGCTGCTTGAATACATTGAGCGAGAAGAGCTAAGCCCAGGCGATCGATTGGATTCTGAGCGGGAACTGGCGAAAAAGCTTGGGATTAGCCGCTCTTCGCTCCGCGAAGCTATCCAAGTACTTCAAACTCAAGGTCGCTTAGTGGTCAAACATGGAATTGGCGTTTTCTTACTTGAAGATCAAGAGGGCCAAGAGTTACGCAATTCGCTACGCGCTGCACATCACACTATCGAAGAGCTATTCCAAATGCGCGAGATCCTCGAAGCGCCGGCAGTCGAATGGGCGGCTGAACGAAGAAGCGAAGCGCAACTTCAAGCAATCAAAGGTGCGGCGCATGCCCTACAAGAAGCGGTAAAAGAAGATCAAATTGATTTCGACAGAGTTCGATTACTTGATATGAATTTCCATCTGACAATCGTAAAGAGCGCCCAGAACCAATTCTTAAATCAAACCCTAGGAACACTGCAAGAAATCATGTATCGCTCCATGGATAACACGCTAAAACTTCCCGGACGTATAGATGCATCGGAACATGAACATGGCGTGATCTTGGAGGCAATCGAAAAACAAGATCCAATTACAGCAAGACTTACGATCATTCATCATATTCATAACGCTCGTGATGCCTGGATCCAGTATTTGAAGAAGGTAGAGAATTAATGTCCAAAGTACTCGCTGTCGGCGTAGCTACGCTCGACACCATTGTCTTAGTGGACAAATATCCGAACGTTGATGAGCGAGTAATCGCTAAAGAAACAATCCAAGGTTTTGGTGGACCGGCGGCTACCGCCGCGGTCGCTATGGCGCGCTTGGGTATCGATGTCTCACTTGCATGCGTAATTGGGGATGATGAAGCGGGGCGAAAGATTTTTGATAACTTAAAGCGCGAGGGAGTCGATACCTCAAATGTGGTAATCGATTCCAAGATCAATACTGCAATCGGAACCATCGTTGTGGCGGAAGCTACCCAGAGCAGAGCAATCTTGGCTCAACCGCATTCGCAGATTGCCCATAAACCAGCGAATATCAATGACTATTCGTGGATACATGTCGATCATTTAGGAATGGCGGCGTTAAAGGAGTGGGGCGTAAAGCGTGGAACTGGACCAAAATTATCGATTGATATTGGTTATGCATACCCAGGACTGAAGTCATCTGATTATGACTTGTACGCACCATCGGAGAACATCACCAAGGATGTAAGTAGCGCAAGTCGCGATGGAAATTTAGTAGTTATCTCAAAGGGATCATCCGGAAGTATTTATAGCAATGGTTTAGAAAGTGGCGATGTGCCTGCCCTAAAGGGTGAGATTCATTCAACCCTGGGCGCCGGCGACGTCTTTCATGGCGCACTAGTTGCTGCCCAAGTTTGGGGTAAGAGCGCGAGAGAGAGTGTAGAGATTGCAAATGTAGTCGCCGGACTTTCTTGCCGAGCAATCGATGGACAAAGCGGAATTCCTACCAAAGCCGAACTCGATGCATTTTTTGCGGGAGTGCGAAGTTGATGGGGATGTATTCAGTTATCGAGAGAGAAGGGAAATAGTTATGGCTAAAGTGCCTGATTTTCTCCTTCACCATGATGGTGACTCTGTAGCGGTTGCAAATGATGACTTGCAACCAGGCACGCTACAAGGACTATCAGTGAAAGAGCAGACTCCGCACACCGCAGTCTTGAATCATGCGATTCCATTGGGCCACAAGTTTGCGCTCAAGGACCATGCTGAAGGTGAAGCAATCATCAAGTATGGAATTAAAGTCGGCATTGCATCACAGCCGATCAAAAAAGGAGATTACGTCCACACACACAATATGAGGAGTTATCGATGGGAAGCAAGCCGCGCCTAACCGGATACCGACGTCCAGATGGATCGATGGGTATCCGCAATCACGTAATTATTTTGCCGGTTGATGACCTATCGAATGCTGCCGCTGAAGCTGTCGCAAAAGTAGTGCCTGGCACTCTCGCGCTGCCTCACGGATACGGTCGCCTCCAATTCGGCGAAGATTTAGAACTAACGTTTAGAACCTTGATCGGTACAGGTCTAAATGGAAATGTGGCTGCAGTTGTAGTCATTGGAATTGAACCAAAGTGGACTGAGCGAGTCGCCGCTGGTATCGCAAAATCTGGAAAGCCAGTCGCATCTTTCTCAATTGAAGGCAAGGGCGATCTCCAAGTAATTGCTGATGCAGCCCGCGTCGCCCAAGTCTTCTTACAAGATGCATCTGAGAATCAACGCGAAGAAGCGACACCAGGTGATTTGATTATGTCGATCAAGTGCGGTGAGTCAGATACGACTTCAGGTCTTGGCTCATGTCCCACAACGTCACAGGCTGTTGACCGTTGGGTAGCTGCTGGTGGCACCGTATTTTTCGGTGAGACATCTGAGTTGACCGGTGGTGAACATCTAATCGCTGACCGTTGCATTGACGATGCATGCCGGCTTGCTTTCCAAGATACCTATGACAATTACATCAAAGTCATTGAATCCACCGGCGCAAACCTGCTTGGTTCACAACCAACGCAAGGAAATATTGCAGGCGGATTGACCACAATTGAAGAGAAAGCGCTTGGCAATATTGCAAAGACTGGTTCAGTTCCTGTCATCGGAGTCTTGAAACCAGCTGAAGCTCCGGACCGAAAGAAACAAGGTCTTTATTTCATGGATACTTCATCTGCTGCTGCTGAATGCGTAACGCTTATGGCTGCAGCTGGCGCTGTTATCCACTTATTCCCAACCGGACAAGGCAACGTCATTGGTAATCCAATCGAACCAGTCTTGAAGTTGACTGCGAATAAGAAGACCGCTGCAACTATGCGGGAGCACATCGACCTTGATGTCTCTGGATTGCTACGTCAGGAATATGACCTGACAAAGGCGGGCGACATGATGATGGAGGTCATCGAAAGAACCGTAAATGGCCGACTTTGCGCCGCTGAGGCGCTCGGTCACCGCGAGTACACCTTCACCAAGCTATACATCTCGGCGTAATTGCGAGATAACTCGATACTGAAACAGGAGAGACCGACTCATGATTTTGATTAGCGAAGATGTTTGGAGCGATGATTTTGCAGAGCTCCAAAAGCGTTTTCCTATCGTTCATGAGTCGGATCTCTGGAACCGTAAGGAAGATTTAAAGGCCAAGTTGGCTGATGCCGAGGCGCTGGTTGTTAGAAATAGAACGCAAGTGACTAGAGAGTTGATTGAAGCGGCTCCCAAATTGAAAGTTATCGCTCGCGCCGGAGTTGGTCTAGATAATATTGATGTACAAGCTGCTGATGATAATGGTGTCGTTGTTGCCGCCGCTCTAGGTATAAATGCGGTCGCAGTTGCAGAACAAACACTGGGATTAGCTCTTGCCTTGGCGCGCTCAATAGTTGATCGCGATAGATCTACCCGCTCTGGCGAATGGAATCGCGCGGCTGGAATAGAGATTTCAAATAAAACATGGGGATTACTTGGTTTTGGCGCAACTGCACGCGCAGTCGCAAAACTATTGCAGGGTTTTAATTGTGAAATTTTTGCTTATGATCCTTTTGTTAAGAGAGCCGATGGCGTGAGGCTTGTTAGCCTCGATGAGGTAATACAAAAGTCTGACATTGTTTCGATTCACCTTCCCGCTACCAAAGATACGACTGGGATGTTTAACCTTTCGCTTATAAAAAAGATGAAGTCGGGCTCATTGTTGGTAAATGTTGGACGTGGTGAAGTCATTAATGAATCCGATCTCGAGAGCGCCTTAAAAGATAAATTGATTGCGGGTGCGGCATTAGATGTCCGCGCTAGCGAGCCACCCAAAGACAATTTGTTCAAGGATCTTTCAAATGTAATTCTCACGCCTCATATCGCAGGCATTACAAAAGAGAGCCAGGCCGCAATAAATCGAGTCTTAGTGAGCGAAATTGAGGCCGCCTTAACGGGTGCTCCCCATAAATATGCAGTCGGTAAGGTGAAGCAGGCAAGTCGATGAGCATTACAGCTTCACATGCAATCAAACATTGCGCGGCCTTACTTGAGAATGTTGGTGTTCCTCAAGGTAATGCGCGCAACACTGCTCGGGCGATTGTTATCTCAGATGTTTGGGGGAATGCCTCCCACGGAGTAATGCGCCTTCCCTTCTACTTAAAGCGAATCACGATGGGTGGCGTAAATGCGGAGGCAGAGTTAAATGTGGTTTCAGAACGCGGTGCAATTATTGGATTAGATGGTCAAGATGGTTTAGGGCATTGGCAACTCTGGGAGGCCGCAAGCATCGGAGTCCAAAAGGCAAAAGAATTTGGAATCTCGTTAGTCTCTGTTAAAAATTCGAGTCACTGTGGCGCGTTAGGCGTTTATCTCTATCCAGCTCTTGATGCGGGACAGATTTCTCTAATCTTCACTAATGGTCCTGCTGTAATGCCAGCAGTTGGTGGAAATTCCCCATTGCTGTCGACAAGTCCAATTGCTGCGGGAATTCCGGCAAAGCCACCGATGATCATTGATCTCTCAACATCAGCTGTGGCTCGCGGAAAGATCGCTGCGGCGGCAAAAAGTGGTGGAACTATTCCGGAAGGTTGGGCGGTAGATAAAGAAGGTAAGACCATTACCGATGCGAAAGCGGCGTTGATGGGCATGCTGGCACCGCTTGGTGGTGCAAAAGGTTTTGCTTTGGGATTGATGGTCGAATCACTCTCTGCGGGAATTAGTGGTGGAGCGCTATCAACTGAAGTTCCAGATATGTTTAATCCAGATGACGATACAAAGCCACAAGGAATCTCTCATACGGTAATTACAATTGACCCCAGTGACCTTGGCGATTCAGCTTCTTATGATGATTTCAATAAATTAGCTGGAAACATAAAGAAAACTGGGGGTAGAGTCCCGGGCGCAAAGCGGGCCCATCCAGATGAAGTTGAAGATCACGAGATAAACGTTGCTGAAGCGGTTGTGAAGGATTTAAATGACTGGTCAGCAAAATTGGGATTGCCTAATTTCTCATGAAATTAACTAAAGCCAATATAAAGTATTTTTCCATCATTTTAGCCGGAGTAGCACTTGCCTATCTTGTTAATCAATTTGAAGGGGCAATTTCGCCACTCTTCCTTTCAATGGTTCTTGGAATCATCATGGGAAATGCTTTGGACTGGAGCGAGGGTAAGGATGCAATTACTTTTTCCTCAAAGAGAATCTTGCGTCTAGGGGTTGTTTTTCTTGGATTTCAAATCTCAATTGACAAGTTCATTGAGGTTGGACCAAGAGGTTTATTGGCGGTTGCCTTAATTGTTATAACGGTATTCCTCTCATTACGAATCTTGAGCAAGAAGTTTGGCTTGTCGGACTCACTTGGGACTTTGATTGCGGGAGGTTTTGCTATCTGTGGGGCTACCGCGATAGCTGCAATCTCATCGACGCGAAAGAGTGAAGAGCGAGATGTTTCCTACGCAGTTGCTGTAGTAACTCTCTGTGGAACTCTCTCGGTATTTGTAATTCCTACCATCGCTACTTTCTTGGGTCTGAGTGATCCGACTATCGGCGCATGGATTGGCGCTGCAGTTCATGATGTTGGTCAAGTAATTGCCGCCGCTGCGATGGTCAGCGACGAAGCCTTGGATTCTGCGGTGATTGTAAAGTTGACCCGTGTAGTACTTCTCATTCCATTAATACTTTTTCTCGCTCGGGGAAGTGCTGGTGGCAAATCAATACGCAAAGCCACCCCCACCTTTGTCTTCGCATTTGTTGCCTGCGCACTAATCGTCAATGCGCTATCGCTTCCCGAGTCAATTATTGAAATCGGTAAGGAGAGTTCAAAAGTTCTCCTCTCTATTGGGCTCTTTGGAATGGGGCTCTCAGTTAAGTGGTCACAAATCCGGGCCTTGGGCGCAAAACCTGTTCTCTTCGGGCTGGCGGCCTGGGTGGGGTGTGGGGCCTTTGCTCTCGCGGTGATCCGTGGGGTGGGTCTCTAATCCGGACCCGAATTTCCCTTTTTCTACCCCCTCTCTTAGACTCGCCCTCTGCCTAAATGAGGTTCAAAAGCGGGAAATTGAGGTAAAAGCTTGGCAAAAAAAGATGGTGCCATTGAGATTGAGGGCACTGTTGCTGAAGCTCTACCAAATGCGATGTTCCGCGTTGAGCTCACCAATGGACACAAAGTTCTCGCACATATTAGCGGGAAGATGCGACAGAACTACATCCGCATCTTGCCGGAAGATCGTGTGATCGTTGAATTGAGTCCATATGACCTCACCCGAGGTCGGATCATTTACCGGTACAAGTAATAGTTAAAAGTTGTTAGTAAGGAGTGAGTCGTGAAGGTTAAACCGAGCGTGAAGAAAATTTGCGACAAGTGCAAAGTCATTCGTCGTAATGGTCGCGTCATGGTTATCTGCGACAACCTCCGTCATAAACAACGTCAGGGATAAAACAAAACTAAATAACTAATACGCGTGACACAACGATTGCGAAAGCAATCGACCTCCTGACTGAAAGCGGGAGCCGGTGAAACCGGAGGTGTTGCGGAGGACTTTCAGATTATGGAAAGAGCAATAAATGGCACGTCTAGTTGGCGTCGATCTGCCGCGTGAAAAACGGCTTGAGGTCGCGCTTCAATACATCTTCGGAATGGGTGAAACCCGCGCAAAGGCAACTCTTGCTGCGACTGGTGTCTCTCCAGATATCCGAGTTAAAGATCTACAAGAGCCCGATCTAATCAAGCTCCGTGAATTTATCGAAGCTAATTACAAGATCGAAGGTGATCTCCGTCGTGAGATCGCAGCAAATATCCGCCGCAAGGTTGATATCCAGTGCTACCAAGGAATTCGCCATCGCAAGGGCCTTCCAGTTCGCGGTCAGCGCACCCATACAAATGCACGTACACGTAAGGGACCACGCGTTGCAATCGCTGGTAAGAAGAAGGAGACCAAGTAATGGCCGCCCCTAAAGCAAAGCCAGCCGCTACGGCTGCACCCACAAAGGCAAAGGCAAAGCCACGCAAAAAAGAGAAGAAAAACGTTGCTTTTGGCCACGCCTATATAAAGAGCACTTTCAATAACACAATCGTCTCTATTACCGATCCATCTGGTGGCGTCCTTGCTTGGGCATCATCTGGTCAGGTTGGATTTAAGGGATCACGTAAATCAACGCCATTTGCTGCACAACTTGCAGCAGAACAAGCGGCTAAGAAAGCGCAAGAGCATGGCGTAAAGAAAGTAGATGTCTTCGTTAAGGGTCCAGGCTCAGGACGCGAGACTGCAATTCGTTCACTACAAGCAGCAGGTTTGGAAGTTGGCGCCATCGCAGATGTAACGCCACTTGCACACAATGGCTGCCGTCCACCAAAACCACGTCGAGTATAAGGAGGAGGGAAAACTAAATGGCCCGTTATGTTGGAGCAGATTGCAAGCGCTGCCGTCGCGAGAAAGTAAAGCTTTTCCTCAAAGGCTCGAAGTGCGATGGACCAAAGTGCCCGATTGAGTCACGTCCATATCCACCAGGACAACACGGCCGCGGTCGTGCCAAGGAATCTGAGTACTTACTCCAGATGCGTGAGAAACAAAAGTGTGCACGTATCTACGGTGTACTCGAAAAGCAATTCCGTAACTATTACACCGAAGCGAGCCGCCTTGCTGGAAAGACTGGTGAAAACCTTCTTATCCTCTTGGAGTCACGCCTCGATAACGTCATCTATCGCGCTGGCTTTGCGAAGAGCCGCGATATGGCGCGCCAACTCGTCCGCCATGGACATATCTTGGTGAATGGTCAGAAAGTAGATATTCCGTCATATCGCGTAACTCAATATGACATTGTCGATGTTCGAGCTAAATCACAAGATCTCACACCATTTATCGTCGCAAGCGCTGAGTTTGGTGAGAAGTCTGTTCCTGCCTGGATCGAAGTTGTCCCATCCCAGATGCGGATCATCGTCCACGCTCTACCGACCCGATCGATCATCGATACCCAGGTCCAAGAGCAGCTAATCGTTGAGCTTTACTCCAAGTAATTAATAACTACTTGGCAAGAACTAAAAAACTTCATAAAAGTAACGAAGCGAGAGGTCAAATAGTGGATCTCTCAGAACAATGGAGGAAATAAGTGCTAATTGCACAACGCCCCGTACTAACTGAGGAAGTAGTTAGCGAGAATCGCTCACGGTTCATCATCGAGCCACTTGAGCCAGGCTTTGGCTACACCCTTGGAAACTCACTCCGCCGCACTCTGCTCTCATCAATTCCGGGAGCTGCTGTAACAAGCATTCGAGTTGCTGGCGCGCTCCATGAGTTCACCACTCTGGAGGGTGTCAAGGAAGATCTCACAGATATCGTCCTTAACATCAAGAACCTCGTACTCTCATCGGATAACGACGATCCAGTCGTCGCCTATATCCGTAAGAATGGTTCGGGCACCATCACCGGAAAGGATGTCGCGGTTCCAGCCGGAGTCGAAGTGCACAATCCGGATCTTCACATTGCAACTTTGAATAGCAAGGCAAATGTTGAAATCGAATTAACAATTGAGCGTGGTCGCGGTTATGTTGCTGCGATCCAGAACAAGCAAGTTGGAGCCGAGATTGGACGCATTCCGGTTGACTCCATCTACTCACCCGTTCTCCGCGTTACCTACAAAGTTGAAGCAACTCGCGTCGAACAGCGCACCGACTTTGATCGTTTGATTGTTGATGTCGAAACCAAGAGTTCAATGTCCCCACGTGATGCGATGGCATCTGCTGGTAAGACACTCGTTGAACTATTTGGTCTTGCTCATGAATTGAATTACGCAGCTGAAGGAATCGATCTTGGGCCATCCGTCCAAGATGCCGCACTTGCTGCAGATCTCGCACTTCCAATTGAAGATCTTGACCTAACCGTCCGTTCTTATAACTGCTTGAAGCGCGAAGGAATCCATACCGTAGGCGAATTGCTATCCCGTAGCGAGGCGGACCTACTTGATATCCGTAACTTTGGTTCAAAATCGATTGACGAAGTGAAGGCGAAGATCGTCTCAATGGGCTTACAGCTGAAGGATTCACCAGTCGGATTTGATCCAACTAAGCATCAGAACTATGGCATCGACGATAACTTCGTTGATGAGCAAGTTTAAATAGGTAAGCACGAAGGAGAAATCATGCCTAGACCATCGAAGGGACCGCGTCTTGGAAGCGGCCCGGCACACGAGAAGTTATTGCTCCGCACTCTCGCAGAGCAACTCTTCGAGAATGGCAAAGTCCGCACGACCGAAGCGAAAGCTCGTCGTCTCCGTCCGCTTGCCGAAAAGCTAATCACTCATGCCAAGAAGGGTGATCTCGCTTCACGTCGCGAAGTAATGGCTGCTATCTCAAATAAGAGCGTTGTACATACTCTCTTTACTGAAATCGGTCCACGCTTTGCATCACGTAATGGCGGCTACACGAGAATTACAAAGATCGGTCCACGTAAGGGCGACAACGCACCTATGGCGGTCATTGAAGTTCTTGCTGATTAATTAGTTTCATTTTTCTGATGGAACCCACTCTCAATCCTGGGAGTGGGTTTCTTCGTTTTCGAGTTGATTTTGCTTACGACGGAACAAATTTCAACGGTTGGGCTCGTCAACCAAATCTTCGAACAGTGCAAAGTTCATTGGAAGAGGCGCTCTCCGGCCTCACGCGTAACGAAGTTGAGTTAGTTGTCGCAGGCCGTACGGATGCCGGGGTGCACGCCACGGCTCAAGTCGCACATTTTGATCTTCCAGAGCGTGACAAATATGGAAATGAGTGGAGCTGTGAAGATCTCATTTACCGCTTGAATCGAATGCTTGATGAAGATATCCGAATCGATTCAATATCACTCGCCCCAACTTTCTTTCATGCCCGTTTCTCTGCGCTACGAAGGAAGTACACCTACAAAATCCTTGATGGCCGGCGCCAAGTAGAACCACTCAAGCGCTTTGATATTGCAACTTGGTATCGCGATCTAGATGAAAAGGCCATGAATGAGGCAAGCAAACTCCTACTAGGAGAGCACGACTTTGCAGCATTTTGTAAGACCGGAGGAGTAGGTACAACTATTCGTCGCCTCGAGGTATTCAATTGGCAGCGCGAGGGCGATTTATTGATTTCAAACGTCATTGCAGATGCATTCTGTTATTCAATGGTTAGAAATTTAGTTGGAGCCTGTGTTCGTGTGGGCGAAGGAAGATTTGATCCAAAATGGGTTAAAGATGTGCTGGAGAACCGAGAGCGCGTAAGTGAGAGCCTGGTATTTCCAGCTCGCGGACTAACTCTTGTCGGCGTTGAATACCCGGCTGAAGATCAACTAGAAGCGCGCGCAAAAGTAACTATTGCTCGCCGAGATGAGGATTAATTGGGCCAGATAAATGTTTCCGGTATCGAATACGCATTATCAGATGGCCGAGTGTTGTTAAGTGACGTCTCCTTTAGAGTTGGAGATGGTGCGAAAGTTGCGCTGATTGGTCCAAATGGATCAGGCAAAACAACTCTATTTCGAATGATTGCCGGCGACCTCGAACCTGATAGCGGAACGATCATCGTTACCGGTGGTCTAGGAATTATGCGCCAATTCATCGGCTCCATCCGCGATCAATCAACTGTCCGAG